>NZ_JAIUHP010000004.1:0-329555 GCF_020165175.1 Mesorhizobium sp. CA16 | reverse complement strand
CCGCGGTGCAGAATTCTGCTCCGCTGCACTTTTGACTAAGGTCACGGAATGGATTCCAGGGTCTTCGCGACGCCGCTTCGCGGCTGCTTCGCCCTTGAATGACGAGGTTGGAAGGGCTTCAGCAATCGCCGGCGTTTGCGCTGGTTTCACCGACACAATGACGAAATCTGCTCCCAGCACAGTAATTTTGCCCGGGGTAGGCCGTGTTTGTGTTGGCAGGCGGCATGCCTTGGAGATTGGCCGAAACGGCCCAACCTCGTCATCCACGGGCGGAGCAAGGAGCGAAGCGACGCGCGCAGACCCGAGGATCCATTCCGTAACGTCCGAGCGCTGCTGCGGTGCAGAATTCTGCTCCGCTGCACTCCGCGGCTCAGGTCACGGAATGGATTCCAGGGTCTCCGCGACGCCGCTTCGCGGCTGCTTCGCCCTGGAATGACGAGGTTGAGCGGCTTACGCCACCCCAGCGTTTGTGCCGATTTCACCGAAATGACGATGACATTCTTACCGTAACAAGTGGCAGTTTTCAAAATCCTGCGCAGAACCGCCGGGCACTTCAGCGGCGCGCCCAACGGCACAATGCCGAACTGTGCCGGTGGGCCCGTGGCCGCTGGTGGACAACGCTTCCGCCGCCGTTGCAATTAGATCGCAATCTTCTAATTTGCCTGCATGGCGCCGCAGGATATCAGCAAGCTGATCGTCCGGACTTCGATGAAGGACCGGGCGGCGTTCGATCTGCTCTACAAGCAGACCAGCGGGAAACTTTTCGGCGTCTGCCTTCGTGTCTTGAGGGACCGGGGTGATGCGGAAGAAGCGCTGCAGGAGGTCTTCGTCAAGATCTGGACGAAGGCGGATCGTTTCGTGGTTTCCGATCTGAGCCCAATTTCCTGGCTGGTGGCCGTTGCGCGCAATCATGCGATCGATCGCATCCGGTCGCGACGCACTCCTTCTGCCAACATCGATACGGCCCTCGACGTCGCCGATCCGGCGCCGGGACCCGAGGCCATGGCTGTGGCGGGCGGCGAGACCGAACGCATCTACCATTGCCTCGACGAACTGGAGCAAGACCGGGCGGCTGCCGTCCGGGGCGCCTATCTGGGCGGCGAGAGCTATGCCGAGCTGGCGGAGCGCTTCAAGGTTCCGCTGAACACGATGCGGACCTGGCTGCGGCGAAGCCTGCTGAAACTGAGAGAATGCCTGGAAAGATGACGCTGGCAGAGGACAACGGACCGGAACGTGGAGGCGACGATCTGCTCGCCGCCGAATACGTTCTCGGCGTTCTGGCAGCCGACGAGCGCCAGATCGCTTCCCGTCGCATCGATGCCGAGACGGCGTTCGCCCGCCTGGTCGATGCCTGGGAAGCCCATTTCGCGCCGATGGCCGCCGCTTATGCCGCGGTCGAGCCGCCGGCTTCCGTGAAAGTGGCAATCGACCGCCGCCTGTTCGCGTCGTCCGCGTCCACGGCGCCCAGCGGCGGCCTGTGGGCGAGCCTCGCCTTCTGGCGCGGCCTCGCCGCGGCGGCCATCGCTGCTTTGGCCGTCTATGTCGCCCTGCCTTACGTCAACCCGCCGGTCCAGCCGCCCGAGACCAGGCTGGTCGCCTCTCTGGCCGCCGACAACAGCAACGTCAAATATCTTGCGGTCTATGACGCCGCCCGCCACGAGGTCGGCTTGTCGCTGGTCTCCGGCGACCGCGGCGCCGGCAAGGATTTCGAGCTGTGGATGATCGAGGGCAAGAACGCGCCGGTCTCGATGGGTGTCATCCCCGCCGGCCCGACCGCGCGCATGTCGGTCACGCCGGCCGTCCAGCAGAAGCTGGCGCAAGGCGCCGTGCTCGCCGTCAGCCTCGAGCCCTCCGGCGGTTCGCCGACCGGCCAGCCGACCGGTCCGGTCGTCGCCGCGGGTGACCTGAAGGGCATCTGACCCTGGTCAGCCGGTTATCGAAGACTAACTGCAGTCTATATCCTGCCATTTCTAGGTGGGAAAATTTCGCTGTCGCCATCGGTGACACAGACGCAATAAAGCACCGGAACAAAAATCGCGCGCCCTTCGTGAAACTAACGCTTTTCGGGCCCGTATCTCCTCGCGTTCCCACGGACGGGAAGAAACAACCCGAGGAGACTGACCCCATGCGTAAACTCGCTACCCTTTTGCTTGCCTCTACACTTGGCCTTTCGGCGCTCGGCGCCGTTGCCTACGCTGCCAATCCGATGGTCGGCGGCGCGCCGATGTATGCCAAGAAGAACATCATCGAGAATGCCGTCAATTCGAAGGACCACACCACGCTGGTCGCCGCCGTCAAGGCCGCCGGCCTGGTCGACACGCTGCAGGGCGCCGGCCCCTTCACCGTCTTCGCGCCGACCAACGAGGCCTTCGCGGCGCTGCCCGCCGGCACGGTCGACACGCTGCTCAAGCCCGAGAACAAGGACAAGCTGACGAAGGTGCTGACCTGCCATGTCGTCGCCGCCAAGGCGCTGGCCGCCGATGTCGCCAAGATGGCCAAGGCCGATGGCGGCGCCCACCAGGTCAAGACGGTCGGCGGCTGCGAGCTGACGCTGAAGGCGGAGAAGGGCAAGGTCACCGTCACCGACGAGAACGGCAATGTCGCCCATGTCACCATCGCCGATGTCCGCCAGTCGAACGGCGTCATCCACGTCATCGACAAGGTTCTCTTGCCGAAGATGTAACAAAGCGGACCTGGCCGGCGAAGACATGGCTGAGCGCCGGTCGCATCATTCAAGATCCGCGCCGCCGGCAGGGGTGTGCTCCGCGTCCGTCCCGCAAGGGCGGCGCGGAGCAGCATCCGGAGCGTTCCAGGAAGGTTCTGTCCGGAATTGCTCGAACGAGGAGATGGGGCGTCACCGGCTTTTGATTTCCGGCGCGGGCTCTATCTTGGCAAAATGCGTCAGGAGGAACGGCCATGAACCGTCGCGATTTTCTCTGGAGCGGGGCCGCCGCCACCGCTCTCATCGTCGGATCCGCAGCGATGCTGCGTGCCGGCGGACCGAAGCCCGCTCTCGCCGCCGAGACGTTCGAAATCACCAAGACTGATGCCGAGTGGCACGCCATTCTGTCGGACGAGGCCTTCGACGTGCTGCGCAAGCAAGGCACCGAATATCCCGGCACCAGCCCGCTGCTCAACGAGCATCGCAAGGGCATCTTCGCCTGTGCCGGCTGCGACCTGCCGGTCTATTCGTCGGAGACGAAATTCGATTCCGGCACCGGCTGGCCGAGCTTCTGGCAGGAGATCCCGAACTCCATCGGCAAGACCGAAGACCGCTCGCTCGGCATGACCCGCACCGAGGTGCATTGCCGGCGCTGCGGCGGCCATCTCGGCCACGTCTTCGACGACGGCCCGCCGCCCACCGGCCTGCGCCACTGCATCAACGGCGTGGCGCTAAGCTTCAAGCCGGCTTCAGCCTGAGCAATTCCAGTCCTGCAGAAAAGAATGACCCCGGAAATCGTCACCGATTTCCGGGGTCACGCGTTGAGGACGCCAGGCGGGGGTTCCGGCTCCTCAATGGCCTCCGCCGCCACCGCCGCCCTGCGGGGCCGGCTTGTTGATGAACAGCACGAAAAATCCGAGCGAGGCGAACAGCACCGTCAGCATCATGAACACGTCCATGAAGGACAAAAGCGCCGCCTGCTGGTGCACCATGCCGGACAGCTTCGAGATCGCAGCGCTTGCTGCGTCGAGACCGGCGGTCTGCCCGAAATTTTGCGTCATGTTCTGCAGCTTGGTCTGCGCCGCCTCGCTGCCCCACTGCACATGCTCGGAGAGCCGCGCGTAGTGGAAGGCGTTGCGGTCGATCAGTACCGTGTTGATCACCGCGAGGCCGACGGCGCCGCCGAGATTGCGGGTCAGGTTGAACAGGCCCGACGCATTCTTCAGCCGTTCCGGCGGCAGCGTGCCGAGCGCGATGTTGTTGATCGGCACCATGCACAGCATCATCGAGCAGCCGCGCAGGATTTGCGGGATCAACAGCTCATAGAAATCCCAGTCGGCCGTGAGATGCGTCATCCACCAGGTGCCGGTGGCGAAGCCGACGAAGCCGATCATCATCATCAGCCTGAGGTCGATCTTGTTCGACAGGATGCCGGCAACGGGCGCGGTGAAGAACATCGCCAGGCCGCTGACGAACAGCGCCTCGCCGATCATCATCGAATCGTAGCCGCGGATACGCCCCAGGAACACCGGATAGAGATAGGTGAGCCCGTAGAGGCCGATGCCGACGACGAAGGAGAACAGCGAGCCGAAGGCGAAGTTGACGTTGCTGAAGGCCCTCAGGTCGACGATCGGCTCCTCGGCGGTGAAGACGCGCCAGAAGAAGATGACGCCGCCGATCGTCATGATGATGGCGCAGGCAAACACTGCCGGCTCCTGCAGCCAGTCATGGTTCGGGCCTTCCTCCAGCACATATTCCATGCAGCCGAGGAAAGCGGCCATGCCGACCAGGCCCCACCAGTCGAACTTCGAGAACAGTTTCAGGTTGGGCTTGTCGAAGTCGATCAGCGCCCAGGCGGCCGTCGCCACCAGGATGCCGGGCACGACATTGATCAGGAACAGCCAGTGCCAGGACATGGCGTGGCTGATATAGCCGCCCACCGTCGGGCCGATCGTCGGCGCCAGCGTCGCCACCAGGCCGATCATCGGCGACACGACGGCGCGCTTTGAAGGCGGGAAGATGGTGAAGGCGGCCGCGAAGACGCTGGGGATCATGCCGCCGCCGATAAAGCCCTGGATGGCGCGGTAGACGATCATCTGGTCGATATTGGTGGCGGTCGCGGCGAGCGCGCTGGCCGCGGTGAAGCCGGCCGCCGCGGTGGTGAACAGCACGCGCGTCGACAGCATGCGGCTGAGGAAGCCGGACAGCGGGATCATCACCACCTCGGCGATCAGGTAGGCGGTCTGCACCCACGGGATCTCGTCGGAGCTGGCGCTCAGGCCCGCCTGGATTTCCGAGAGCGAGGCCGAGACGATCTGGATGTCCAGGATCGCCATGAACATGCCGAACACCATCGCCAGGAAGGCGACGACGCGGCGCACGGGCATATGGTCCGCGGGCAGGGCCGGCGCGGCAGCGACCGGACGTCCGGGCATTGATCCTGCGGTGATGGTTGCGGTTGCCATGTCATGGCCTCCCTGGGCAATTCCTGGGACGAGCGCGTGGCGGTCCCGAATTGCGTCGAAAACGATAAGCAGGCTGGACGGCCCGGCGCTCGATCGGCCGCCGGGCCGCCCCCCAATCAGTTGGTCGTCGAAGCCGGCGCGGTGCGGCTGTCGACCGCGACGACGACGCTCAGCCCGGCGCGCAGCTTGCCGGCCTTCAGCACGTCGGCCGGGACGTCGATGCGCACGGGCACGCGCTGCACCACCTTGGTGAAGTTGCCGGTAGCGTTTTCCGGCGGCAGCAGCGAGAACACCGCGCCCGAAGCCGGCGCCAGCGAGGAAACCGTGCCTTCGAAGGTCTGGCCGTCGATAGCGTCGACGGTGATGCGGACCTTCTCGCCGGGCACCATGCGGCCGAGCTGCGTCTCCTTGAAGTTGCCGACGATGTAGAGCTTGTCCATCGGCACGACGACGGCGAGCTTCTGGCCGGGGCTGACGAGATCGCCCTGCTCGACCGAGCGGTTGCCGACGACGCCGTCATAGGGAGCCTTCAGCACGGTGAAGGACAGGTCGCGCAGGGCCTTGTCGCGGGTGAGCTGCAGCGAGGCGAGCGTCGAGGCCGACTCGGCGCGCTGCGCTTCCAGCACGCCGATATTGGCCTGCGCCGCCGCGATCTGCGCATCGGCGCCGACAAGCGCCGCCTTGGCCTGGTCGAGCGCGGTCTGGGCGTCGTCGAGCTGGGCCTGCGTGCCGACATGGGTCTTGACGAGTTGCGCCGCCCGCACCTGGGCGCGCGCCGCATTGTCGGCGGCGGCCTGGTCCGCGACCTTCTGCGCTTGGGCCTGCGACAGCGAGGCCTGGGCCGCCTTGGTCTGGGCGTCGATGCGGTCGAGCGTCTTGCTCAAGGTGGCGATCTGCGCCTCGGCCTGCGCCACGGCGATCTTGTAGTCGCCATTGTCGATGACGAACAGCGGATCGCCGGCCTTCACCTGCTGATTCTCGCTCACCAGCACCTTGTCGATATAACCGGATATTTTCGGCGAGACGAACGACATGTCGGCCTGGACATAGGCGTCGTCGGTGGAGATCATGAACCGTCCGTCGGTCCAATAGTTATACCCATACCAGGAGCCGGCGCCGAGCAGGGCAAGGCCGATGATCGGTAACAGGAAAGAGCGGACAGAGCGCTGCTTCTTGGCGGGTGCTTCAGCCGCCGGCGTCGCAACGGGAGCGGCGGGCTGGACAGGAACTTCCGGCGCTTCGGTCGAAGGCTGGGCCTTGGCGTTGGGAAAAGAGCGGACTTCGGCGGTGGCGGGCGCGTTCGAGGACATAGCGATCTCTCTGGAATGTCAGTCATACTGAACCGTTCGGTTCGAATTGGAGATTGACATAGCGCGGAAAGAGGACCATATCAAGAGGAAATCGAACCGAGCGGTTCGAAATATTTTTCAAGGAACGACTTCCATGGTCGACACGACAGCCGATAGCGATCTGCTCGACTTACGCAAGGGCCGCCCGGCGGCCGGGCAGGATCCCGTAAAACGGGCCCAGATCATCGAGGGCGCCCGCCGCGTCTTTATAGACAAGGGCTTTGAAGCGGCCTCGATGAACGACATCACGCGCGAGGCCGGCGTCTCCAAGGGCACGATCTACGTCTATTTTCAAAACAAGGAAGAGCTGTTCGAGGCCCTGATCGAGGAAGAGCGCGGCACCATCTTCAAGAACATGTATGAGGTGCTCGACCATTTCGACGACCTGCGCAAGACGCTGGTGAAGTTCGGCACCGTGCTTTCGCTGAAGATCACCTCGGCCAAGGTCATCCAGGCCCAGCGCACGGTGGTCGGCGCGGCCGATCGGATTCCGGAGCTTGGCGCGCGCTTCTACGAACGCGGCCCCAAGCGCGGCCACGACAAGGTCATGGCCTTCCTCAACGAAGCCGTCGAACGCGGCCTGCTTCAGATCGCCGACGTCGACCTTGCCGCCTACCAGTTCACCGAGCTTTGCCTCGCCGGCCTGTTCCGCCAGTGCATCTTTTCCTATCGCACGAAAGCGCCGAGCCAGGCGGAGATCGAGCACGTCGTGACGTCCGGCGTCGAAGTGTTTCTCAAGGCCTATGCCACGGAAAAATTCTTCGCCGAGGAACGGGCGTTGCAATCGGCCTGACCGTTCGGGCATGCGGATTCCGGAGCGCAAAGGGCGAAGCTGAAGGGGTCGCGAGGCGTCGCCGCGAAATCCATCGGTGCGGTCTGCCTCGACCGCGAAGACCGGCCTGAAGACCCCCTCTCAAAATGTCGATCGGCATCGTCCGGCAGGCGCTTTCGGAAGAACCTGTTAACCATCGCTTCCTATGTCTCGGGAGACGTTCAATCGGCGAGTCTCGAGTATGACATCCATGCGTTTCCCCCGTGCCAATCATCCCGGCGCCTCAGCCCACGACAGCGACGACGAACATCGCAATCCGCGGGAAACCGGGCGCCATGGCGCGGTCCCGCAAGCAGGGCAGGTCGTGCCGCTGCGAGTCCTGCCCGGGGCCGAATCGACCGCCGCTCGTAACACATCGCCCGAATCGGCCGGCGACGATTTCGGCCTCCCCGCCTGGCAGAACTATTTCTTCCTTGCGCCCAATGTGCGTTTCACGCGCACGCCGGACACCGACCTCGCCAGGCGGGCCGCTCCGCCGGAGGATGCCGCTCAGGGCAAGGCATCCGCGGCCGAGCCCGTCCGGCCTGCGCCTCCGGCTCCGCCGCCAGCCGCTCCGGTCCGGAAAAGTTCCGCCGCTCCCGCCTCGGCGCCGATGCAAACCAGGCCGGTCCGCGCACCAGCCACTGTTGCCCCTGCCATCGTCCCGGCCGCAGCGGCCGCGCCGAGCCAGGCCGCTGCTCCGACGCCAAAACCGCGCCCGAGCGGATTGCGCTGGTCCTATCTTTCCGATCATGCCTTTTTCGAGTTCGGCATGCCCTTCCTGGCCGAGCGCCTGGCGCGGGCGCGTCTGAACGAGACGGGGCAGGCGCCTGCCGTTCCGGCGCAGCCATTGATGCAGCCGGTGCCGGCGCAGCGTCCGGCCGCGCAACCGGTCCAGCCCCGTGCCGCCTTCCCGGGCGAGGCGACGTCATTTTACCGGGTCATCGAATGGCGCTCCAACACGGCGGAGGCAAGTCCGATCTTGGCGCCCGTGCCGGCTCCGGCGGCCGCCCAACCGGCGCCTGCCAAGCCCATGCCGATCTCCACCCCGGCAAGCGCCAGGAAAGCCAGGCAGGCACCATCGTTGCCCATGGCCGGCGAGGTCGAGCCGCTATCCGCGATGGGCGGCTATGAGCTTCCTTCGGAAGAGCTTCTGCAGATGCCGCCAGAGGGCCAGGGCTTCTACATGTCGCAGGAGCGGATGGAGCAGAATGCCGATCTGCTCGAAAGCGTGCTGGAGGATTTCGGCGTCAAGGGCGAGATCATCCATGTCCGGCCGGGGCCGGTCGTCACGCTCTACGAGTTCGAGCCGGCGCCGGGCGTGAAATCCAGCCGCGTCATTGGGCTCGCCGACGATATCGCCCGCTCCATGTCGGCCGTATCGGCGCGTGTCGCCGTGGTGCCGGGCCGCAATGTCATCGGCATCGAGCTGCCCAACGAGACGCGCGAGACCGTCTATTTCCGCGAGCTGATCGGCTCGGCCGGCTTCCGCAATACCTCCTGCAAGCTGGCGCTCGGCCTCGGCAAGACGATCGGCGGCGAACCGGTCATCGCCGAGCTCGCCAAGATGCCGCATCTCTTGGTGGCGGGCACCACCGGCTCCGGCAAGTCGGTCGCCATCAACACCATGATCCTGTCGCTGCTCTACCGGATGAAACCGCAGGAATGCCGTCTCATCATGGTCGACCCCAAGATGCTGGAGCTCTCCGTCTATGACGGCATCCCGCATCTTCTGACGCCGGTCGTCACCGATCCCAAGAAGGCCGTCACGGCGCTGAAATGGGCGGTGCGCGAGATGGAGGACCGCTACCGCAAGATGGCGCGCCTCGGCGTGAGCAACATCGACGGCTATAACCAGCGCGCGGCAGGCGCCCGCGACAAGGGCGAGGTCGTGACCATGCAGGTGCAGGCCGGCTTCGAGAGGGGCACGGGCGAGCCGCTGTTCGAGGAGCGCGCGATCGACCTCGCGCCGATGCCCTATATCGTCATCATCGTCGACGAGATGGCCGACCTGATGATGGTGGCCGGCAAGGAGATCGAAGGCGCCATCCAGCGGCTGGCGCAGATGGCACGCGCCGCCGGAATCCATCTGATCATGGCGACGCAACGCCCGTCGGTCGATGTCATCACCGGCACGATCAAGGCCAATTTCCCCACCCGCATCTCCTTCCAGGTGACGTCGAAGATCGACAGCCGCACCATCCTCGGCGAGCAGGGCGCCGAGCAGCTGCTCGGCCAGGGCGACATGCTGCACATGGCCGGCGGCGGGCGCATTTCGCGCGTGCATGGCCCCTTCGTTTCCGATGTCGAGGTCGAGCATGTCGTGGCGCATCTGAAGGCGCAGGGACGTCCCGAATATCTCGACACCGTTACCGCGGACGAGGAAGAGGAACAGGAAGCGGCCGACACCGGCCCGGTCTTCGACAAAAGCGCGATGGCCGAGGAGGATGGCGACGCGCTCTACGAAGAGGCCGTCAAGGTGGTCAAGCGCGACAAGAAATGCTCGACCTCCTACATCCAGCGCCGCCTCGGCGTCGGCTACAACCGCGCCGCCTCATTGGTCGAGCGCATGGAGAAGGAAGGCCTGGTCGGCGCTCCCAACCATGTCGGCAAGCGCGAGATCCTCAGCGGCCGGCGCGATCGCGAGCCGGAACGCGACGAGATGGATTGATCCTGAGGGATCGGTCACCTGGCGGGCGGCGTCAGCCGCCGTTCGCTACCAGGGCGATGGCGGCGCGCAGCTCGTCCAAGCCCTCGGCTTTTTCCGACGAGGTGGCCAGCACCAGTGGAAACGCCGCCGGCCGCTTCTTGATCTTGGCCAGCGTCTCCTCGATCAGCCTCGGCACGCCCGCGGCCTTGATCTTGTCGGTCTTGGTCAGCACCACCTGGTAGGACACTGCCGCCTTGTCGAGCAGTGTCAGCACTTCCTCGTCCTTGGCCTTGATGCCGTGGCGCGCGTCGATCAGCACATAGACGCGCTTCAGCGTCACGCGGCCCTGCAGATACTCGTAGATCAGCTTGGTCCACTCATCGACCTTGTCCTTCGGCGCGCTGGCATAGCCGTAGCCCGGCATGTCGACCAACGCCATCGGCGGCAAGTCGGCGCCCTCGCCGGAAAAGCCGTCTGGCACGAAATAGTTGAGCTCCTGCGTGCGGCCCGGCGTGTTCGACGTCCGCGCCAGGCCCTTGTGCCCGACCAGCGCGTTGATCAGCGACGATTTGCCGACATTGGAACGGCCGGCGAAGGCGATCTCCGGCGGGCCTTCCGGGGGCAGGAACTTCATCGACGGCACGCCGCGGATGAAGACCCAGCCACGGGTGAACAGCTCCGGGCTGATCGCCGTTTCGTTCGGGGTCTTGTCGTTTGTCATTTTTTCGGGCGCGCTCAAACCGCCGCCTCCAGCCTGGAAATGTCGGCGCCGCGGATGGCGTTGAGGTTGCGGCTGATCTTGTCGACCGGCCAGTCCCACCAGGCCGCCTTGAGCAGCCGCCGCACCGTGAACTCGTCGAAGCGCATCTTCACCACCCTGGCCGCATTGCCGGCCACGATCGCATAAGGCGGCACGTCGTGCGTGACAACCGATTTCGCCGCGACAATGGCGCCGTCGCCCACCGTCACGCCCGGCATGATCACCGCATCCATGCCGATCCACACGTCATTGCGGATCTTGGTGTCGCCGCGGATCTCCTTAGACCAGGTCTGCGGGTCGAAGCCTTCCTCCCAGCCATGGCCGAAGATGTTGAACGGATAGGTCGAGAAGCCCGACATGGCGTGATTGGCGCCGTTCATGATGAAACGCGCGCCTTCCGCGATGGCGCAGAACTTGCCGATGATCAGCTTGTCGCCAATGAAGTCGTAGTGATGCAGCACGCATTTCTCGGCGAATTTGTCGGGACCGTCGGGGTCGTCGTAATAGGTGAAGTCGCCGATCTCGATGTTGGGCGACGTCACCAGTCCCTTCAGGAAGCCGACGCGCGGATGCATCGCAATCGGATGCTTGACGTTGGGATTGGGTCCGGTCATCGCGGTCCTTTTGCGGGCGGGTTTGGGCGCGGTCGGCGCGCGATCAAACTAACGCGATCCTTCGACGGGACCAACCGTTCAATGGCTGCCGCGACAGATCGCGATCGGATTGGAAAGGGCGCTGTCTCCAACGTCAGCGCGAATAGCGCCCGATCAACCGACCGCCACTTTCAGCCACAGCGCCTTTTCGCCGAGCGTCGCGACCAGCCCCGCATGCGCCGCCCGATCCGTTTCACTGAGCCGCGGCGGCAGGGCGATCGGCCGGGCGCCGATCGAGATGTCGATATCGGCCACCTCGCCGGCGCCATTCATGTGCACCGCCACGGACTCCAGCACCAGCGCCGCCTGCTTGCCGCCGATGAGCTCGATATAGACCTCCGCCAGCAATTCGGAGTCGAGCAGCGCGCCGTGTTTGGTGCGGCGGGTGTTGTCGATGCCGTAGCGCCGGCAGAGCGCGTCGAGCGAGTTCGGTCCCATCGGATGCTTGCGGCGCGCCAGCGCCAGCGTGTCGACCACGCGGCCGGGATCGATGGCAGCTTGCTCGAGCCGGCTGAATTCGAGGTTGAGGAAGCCGATATCGAAGGTTGCGTTGTGGGCGATCAACTTGGCGCCGTCGGTGAAGTCCAGCCATTCCTGCGCGATTTCGGCGAAGGTCGGCTTGCCGACCAGGTCGGTGGCGCTGATGCCGTGCACGGCCTGCGCCTCGGCATGGATCGCGCGCCCCTGCGGATTGATGAATTTGTGGAAGGTCCGGCCGGTCGGGAAGCGGTTGACCAGCTCGACACCGCCAAGCTCGATGATGCGGTCGTCGCGCAAATCGAGGCCGGTAGTTTCCGTATCGAAGATGATCTCACGCATTCGAATCAGTTCGCTTCCCAAACGAGCAGAATCATACACCAGAACAAAATGGCAATGGGGACTGGTGATGGCCTAACGCCTGACCTCCGAAAATGGGACTCGATTTTCGGAAAAGGATCATGCGCAAAATCAAAGCGTTGCAGCGTCCCTTGCGCGTCCGAACGGGCGCGGCGCTGTAATGTCAGGAGCCGGCTTTGCCGGACTTTTCCCCTGAGAGTTCGGCGACGATCGCCTCGACCCTCTTTCGCGCGGCGTCGAAGCCGTGGCCGGTGTCGATGATGAAATCGGCCTGGCGGCGCTTTTCGGCGTCGGGCACCTGCCTGGCGAGGATGGATGAAAACTTCTCCTCGCTCATGCCCGGCCTGGCGAGCACGCGCTCGCGCTGGATTTCAGGCGACGCGCTGACGACCACGACCTTGTCGACGCGGCTGCGGCCGCCCGTTTCGAACAGCAGCGGGATGTCGAGCACGGCAAGCCGCGCGCCGGCGGCGCGATGCTTTGCGAGAAACGCATCGGCGTCGGCGCGCACCAGCGGGTGAATGATTGCCTCGAGCCGCTTCAGCGCGGCCGGATCGGCGAGCACTTTTTCGGCGAGCTTGACCCGGTCGACCGCGCCCGCTTGCGTCGTGCCCGGAAAGGCCGCCTCGACCAGAGGGGCGGCCTTGCCGGAATAAAGGCGATGCACGGTCTCGTCGGAATCATGCACCGGCACGCCGGCTTCGGCGAACATTTTCGCCGTGGTGGACTTGCCCATGCCGATCGATCCGGTGAGGCCGAGCACGATCATCAATGGCCCTCGATGTCGGCGACGATCATGCGCCGCAATTCGGGCGTCACTTCGGGTTTCCTGCCGAACCAGCGTTCGAAACCTGGCACGGCCTGATGCAGCAGCATGCCGAGACCATCGATCGTCTTCAGGCCGCGCGCCTTGGCGGCGGCAAGCAAGGGCGTTTCCAACGGCACATAGACAATGTCGGTGACGATGGCATGGCCGGGCAAGCCGGCCGGATCGGCGGAGAGCGTGGCGTCACCATGCATGCCGAGCGAGGTGGTGTTGATCAGCAGGCCGGCATCGGCAAGCAGCTCACTGAGCGCGCCCGCGCCATGCGCCGAGACCCCGGCGCCGAAATGGCGGCTGAGTTCCTCGGCTCTCGCGAGCGTCCGATTGACGATGCGGATATCCTTGACGCCACGCTCCTTCAGCGCGTGGATGACCGCGCGGGAGGCGCCGCCGGCGCCCAGAACCACGGCCGGCCCATTGGCCGCCCAGCCCGGCGCATGCTCATCGAGGTTGGCGGCGAAACCGTATCCGTCCGTGTTGCCGCCACACAGAATGCCATCCTCGAACCACAACGTGTTGACCGCGCCGATTTCATCGGCCGCATGGTCTCGGCGGGCCGCTCCGGCGAAAGCGGCTTCCTTGTGCGGAATGGTGACGTTGCCGCCGCGGTAGCCGTTCTCGCCGAGAGATTTCAGAAAGGCGGCGAAATCCGCCGGCGCGACGTCGATCGCTTCATAGCTGCCGTCGATGCCGTATTTGGCCAGCCAGTAGCCGTGGATCTTCGGCGAGCGCGAATGGGCGATCGGATGTCCGGTGACGAAGGCCTTTTTCTCAGCCATCGATGGCTCCCAATGCACGCAACTCCTTCAGCAGCGGCAGCAGCGGCAGGCCGACGATGGTGAAATAATCGCCCTCGATCTTCTCGAACAGCTGGATGCCTTCGCCCTCGATCTGATAGGCGCCGACGCTGGACAGCGCCTTGGCGCCGACGCGGGCCAGGTGCCTGCCGATGAAGCCGGGGTCGAGCTTGCGCATGGTGAGGCTCACGACGCCGACATGCCGCCACAGCACTGCGCCGTCGCGGCAAAGCACCGCGGCGCTGTTCAACTGATGCGTCTTGCCGGACAAGGCCAGGAGATGGCGGCGGGCGCCTTCCATGTCGGCGGGCTTATGAAAAATCTCGTCGCCCAGCGACAGCGTCTGGTCGCAGCCGAGCACCAGGGCGCCCGGCTTGCGCTCGCTGACCTCGGTCGCCTTGGCCTCGGCCAGGATCGACGCGACATCTTCAGGTGACACACCGCTGTCCTTCAGCGGGGCCTCGAGCGCGCGCTCGTCGACATTTGCCGGCACCGCCTCGATGTCGAGGCCGGCGCTGACGAGCATCGCCTTCCTGTACGGGCTGCCCGAAGCGAGGATGATTTTCTCGGCCATGATGTACTACCTGATTAGTTCCTTCACGCTGCTGATCCGGCAAGTTGAAGGCGAAGCCCTTACGAACTTCGTCATCCTAGGGCGGAGCAGGAGCGAAGCTCCGTCGCGGAGACCCTAGGATCCATTCCGTTCCCTCGCTCGACGAGCGCAGCGGAGCAGAATTCTGCACCGTCGCAACACTTCGCGTCACGGCATGGATCCTAGGGTCTACGCTGCGTCGCTCCGCTCCTTGCTCCGCCCTAGGATGACGAAGCGATGGACGTTTCGGCCAATCTCCGAGGCATGGGATCCGTCGTGACTTTTCGATTTATTCGGCGGCGGTGGCAGGTCCATCTTCATCCGGCTTGGTCTCCGTTAGCGCGTCTTGCCCCGCAGGGCAACGATCGCCGCGGCCGTTTCCTCGATGGAGCGGCGGCTGACGTCGATCATCGGCCAGCCATGCCGCGTGCAGAGCTGGCGGGCATAGGCGAGCTCCTCGTTGATCGCGGCGCGGTCGACATAATCGGTCGGCACGAAGGCGGCGCTGTTGCCGAGGATACGGTTTTGCCTCACATGCGAGATGCGCTCGGCCGTGGCGACCAGGCCGACGACCAAAGGCGTCTTAGCGGCGATCAGGCTTTCGGGCAGCGGCACGCCGAGCACGATCGGGATATTGGCGGTCTTGATGCCGCGATTGGCGAGATAGATGCTGGTCGGCGTCTTCGAGGTGCGCGAAATGCCGATCAGCACGATGTCGGCATCGTCCATATTGGCCGGCAGCTGGCCGTCATCATGCTCCATGGTAAAGTTCAGCGCATCGATGCGGCGGAAATATTCGGCGTCGAGCACGTGCTGGGCGCCGACGCGGCGACCGGCCGGCGTGCCGAGATAGGACTGGAAGACGGTCAGCACCGGTTCCAGCACCGAGACGCAAGGCAGGCCCATGGCAGCGCAGCGCTCATCGATCGAGCGCGCCAGCTTCTGGTCGACCACCGTATAGAGAATGATGCCTGGCTCCTCCTCGATGTCCTCGAAGACCTTGGCGATCTGCTTTTCCGTGCGGATCAGCGGATAGATGTGCTCGATGGCGCGCGCATCCTTGTATTGCGCGGACGCCGCGCGGCCGGCCGCCAGCAGTGTCTCGCCGGTGGCGTCGGAGATCAGATGCAGATGGAAGAAGCTCTGAGGTTTGTTCACAGGGGGTGGGTCCAGGCTGTGGGCAATTGTGGACAAGGCTGGATGGGCAGGCCTTGGGCAAGGAAGCGACTGTATCAGATGACCGCTTGTCCACAATTCGACCAGCTGTAGGCTTTGTCGCGGCGCTGGGGACAAAACCGGGGATCAAGTTTTCTTGGCCGATCTCATCCACAGGGCGAGGTTCGGAACGGTAAGTCCAAGCTTTTGACTCCAAAGCTGGAATCCGCTTCGTCCCCAGAACCCTCCAAATTGCGAAAGCGAGTACGCGACAATATGCTGACTGGCCTTTTCGAGCCGCAGGCTGGACAGGTCGCAACCATCACAACCAACAGACTCTTAGAATCAGAAGACTCTTTTAAAATAGATATTTGATTTAAGAGGGGCGCGCATGACCCCGAACCAGAGGTTCGGAAAGGATCATGCGCTAAATGAAAGCGCTACAGCGTCCTTTGCGCGTCTAAGGACGCGCGGCGCTGTAGAGAGGGCAGCGCAGGATGGCTGGGAAACGGATCGTGCTCGACGTCCTCAAGGGCGAGACGGTTTCACCGCCGCCGCTCTGGATGATGCGTCAGGCGGGCCGCTATCTTCCGGAGTATCGCGAGACCAGGAAGCGAGCGGGATCCTTCCTCGATCTCTGCTACGATCCGTACCTTGCCGTCGAGGTAACGCTGCAGCCGATCGAGCGCTTCGGCTTCGACGCCTCGATCCTGTTCTCCGACATTCTCGTCGTGCCCAATGCCCTGGGGCGGGATGTCCGCTTCGAGGAGGGCCGCGGACCGGTCCTGAAGCCGATCTCGGCGGCCGAGATTGCGGCGCTGAACGGCGACATGTTTCACGTGAATCTCGAACCGGTCTACGAGACCGTGCGCCGGTTGCGGGCGAAACTGCCCGATGAGACGACGCTGCTCGGCTTCTGCGGCGCGCCCTGGACGGTGGCGACCTATATGATCGCCGGCCACGGCACACCCGACCAGGGCCCTGCCCGGCTATTCGCCTATCGCGAGCCCGAGGCGTTCGGGCGGCTTCTGAAGATTTTGGCCGATCATTCGGCCGCCTACCTCATCCGCCAGATCGAGGCCGGCGCCGATGCGGTGCAGATTTTCGATTCATGGTCGGGCGTGCTGGACGAGCCGTCCTTCGAGGCTTTCTGCATCGAGCCGGTCGCCGAGATCGTCGCCCAAGTGAAGGCGGTTCACCCCGAGGTGCCGGTGATCGGTTTCCCGAAGGGCGCGGGCGAGCGCTATCGCGACTACAGGAGAAAGACCGGCATTGCCGGTCTCGGTCTCGACTGGACCGTGCCGCTGTCGATGGCGAAGGAGCTGCAGCGCGACGGAGCGGTGCAAGGCAATCTCGATCCGTTGCGCCTGGTCGCCGGCGGCAAGGCGCTCTCTGACGGCGTCGAGGCAATTCTGAGGACTTTGGGTGACGGGCCGCTGATCTTCAATCTCGGCCACGGCATCACGCCGGAAACGCCGGTGGCGCATGTCGAGGCGATGGTGAAAATGGTGAGAAGCCGCCGATGAACGATGTAAGCAGCGAGAACAGCACTGGCCAGGCGATGAAGCGCATGGCGATCGGCATTGCCCTGCTCGTCGTGCTGACGGCGCTGCTTTATCTCGCGGCACCCGACAGCTTCTATCCGTGGGCCAAGGCGATCCATGTGATCGCGGTCATTTCCTGGATGGCCGGCATGCTCTATTTGCCGCGTCTCTTCGTCTACCATGTCGATGCCGAAAGGGGCTCGGTGCAGTCCGAAACCTTCAAGGTGATGGAGCGCCGGCTGCTCAGAGGGATCATCAATCCGGCGATGACCGCGACCTGGGTGTTCGGGCTTTGGCTTGCCTGGAAGGGCTTTGGATTCCAGGGCGGCTGGCTGCACGCCAAGATTGCGCTGGTGCTCATTTTGTCGGGGCTGCATGGCTATCTCGCCGGCGCGGTCAGGAAATTTGCCGAGGACAAGAACGAAAAGCCGGCGAGGCACTGGCGGATCGTCAATGAGATCCCCACATTGCTGATGATCGTCATCGTCATCCTGGTCGTCGTGAAGCCGTTCTGAGGCCTTCCCGGATCCGGCCAGGCCCAGCAAAAGGCGGCTTGCTCTTTCAGTCGAGCGACGATACAAGACGGGTCTTCCTTCCCGTCATGCGCCGCCCCTTTTCTCGCTTTCGGCCGCGCCCGACATTTGTCGCATCCAGCCGATTTCCCTCTCCAAAGCCTACCCAGAGTCTATCTAATGCAAGAAATGAAACTCGCAGAGTTCAAGAACAAGAAGCCGCCGGAGCTGATCGCTTATGCCGAGACGCTCGAGGTGGAGAACGCCAGCGTCATGCGCAAGCAGGAGCTGATGTTCGCGATCCTGAAGAAGCTCGCCGCCCAGGATGTCGAGATCATCGGCGAAGGCGTGGTCGAGGTGCTGCAGGACGGTTTTGGCTTCCTGCGCTCGGCCAACGCAAACTACCTGCCGGGTCCCGACGATATCTATATCTCGCCGTCGCAAATAAGGCGCTTTTCGCTCAAGACCGGCGATACGGTTGAAGGACCGATCCGCAGCCCGAAAGAGGGCGAGCGCTATTTCGCGCTGCTCAAGGTCAACACCATCAATTTCGACGACCCGGAGAAGATCCGGCACAAGATCCACTTCGATAATCTGACGCCGCTCTACCCGACCAAGCGGCTGAAGATGGAGATCGACAATTCGACCTCCAAGGACATCTCGCCGCGCGTGATCGACCTGGTCGCGCCGATCGGCAAGGGACAGCGCGCGCTGATCAACGCGCAGCCGCGCACCGGCAAGACGGTGTTGATGCAGAACATCGCCCATTCGATCACCGCCAACCACCCGGAATGCTATCTGATCGTGCTTCTGATCGACGAGCGCCCGGAGGAAGTGACCGACATGCAGCGCTCGGTGAAGGGCGAGGTGATTTCCTCGACCTTCGACGAGCCAGCGGCGCGCCACGTGCAGGTCGCCGAAATGGTGATCGAGAAGGCCAAGCGCCTGGTCGAGCACGGCCGCGACGTCGTCATCCTGCTCGATTCGATCACGCGTCTCGGCCGCGCCTACAACACCGTGGTGCCGTCATCCGGTAAGGTGCTGACCGGCGGTGTCGACGCCAACGCGCTGCAGCGCCCGAAGCGCTTCTTCGGCGCCGCCCGCAATATTGAGGAAGGCGGCTCGCTCACCATCATCGCCACCGCGCTGATCGATACGGGCAGCCGCATGGACGAAGTCATCTTCGAAGAGTTCAAGGGCACCGGCAACTGCGAAATCCAGCTCGACCGCAAGGTGGCCGACAAGCGCATCTACCCGGCGATGGACATCCTCAAATCGGGCACCCGCAAGGAAGACCTGCTGGTGCCGCGCGCGGACCTGCAGAAGATCTTCGTGCTGCGCCGCATCCTCGCGCCGATGGGCACGACCGACGCGATCGAGTTCCTCATCGACAAGCTCAAGCAGACCAAGACCAACGCCGACTTCTTCGATTCGATGAATACGTGATTGGGCTGACGCCCTTCCTCCTTCTCCCCTTGTGGGAGAAGGTGGATCGGCGCGCAGCGCCGAGACGGATGAGGGGTGTTCCAGCGGAATGAGACGCTGGCTTTCCCTGGAGCACCCCTCATCCGTCGCCTTCGGCGACACCTTCTCCCACAAGGGGAGAAGGAGGAAGGCGCTATCGCCGCAGCAACTTCTCCAACTCCTCCGCATCCCTCACCACCGGCATGCACACCTGCCCGCTGCAGAACCAGGCGCCGGCCTTGTCCGTCGGCGGCAACACGCCGCCCGGCAACAACGGTCGATTCGCTTCCGTACCAATTGGCACGACGATGTCGACCCGGCGCAGGTCCGGATTCCGATTCGCAACCGGAACGAGGCTTGGCGAATCCAGCTTGTCTACAATGACGAGCTTCAGCGGCTCGAGCGCCAAGGCACAGGCGTTGACGATGCCGGCCTGGCCGTAGGCCTGCTGCGAGGCGCGGCCCATTGCATGCTCGGCGGTCGTCCACGCCTTTTCCCAGAGAGCGAGATCGCCGGTGAGCGATGACAGCCGCACCAGCGCCTCGACGATCTGGCCGGTGGCGGACGGGATTGCTTCATCCACATCACCGCGGATGCGGATCGGAACGTCGCCGCTGTCCGACGCCGTCAGCCAGTAGCCGCTCTTTTGTTCATCCAGGTGCCAGCGGTCGAGCTCGCCGGTGAACTGCCTGGCGCGATCGGAATAGGCCGGATCGCCGGTCGCCTCGAACAGCGCGATCGCCGCGTTGGTCATGGCGGCATAGTCGCTGGACAGCGCCGGAAAGAGCTTTTTCGCGCCTAGCATGGAATGCGGCAGCCGTCCGTCCTGGCCCGCCTCGACGATATGGCCGAAGGCTTTTGCGGCGGAGTCGATCCAGTCATGCCGCCCAAGCGAGCGGCCCGCCTCGGCGAGTGCTGCGATCATCAGCCCGTTCCAGTCGGTGAGCGCCTTGCCGTCGCGGCCCGGCCTGACCCGCCCTTCGCGGACGCCCAACAGCTTTGCCCTCAGAGACGCCAATTGCGAATAGTCGGCGATGCCCTGAGCTTGCTGGGTCTCGCTCTGGCGAATGATCGGCTTGCCTTCCCAGCCATGCGGCGCAGCGAGCTCGAAATACCGGAAGAAGGTCGACGTATCGTCGCCGAGCGCGGCTTCGACTTCGTCGCGGTTCCATGTGTAGAAAAGCCCCTCCTCGCCGTCGCTGTCGGCATCGAGGCTGGCGGCGAAGGCGCCGCCTTCGACCAACATCTCGCGCAGCAACCAGCCGACGGTCTCTTCGATTCGTATCCGGAACAAGTCATTCCCGGTGGCCGCATGGGCCCAGTTGCACAGGCGGATGAGCTGGGCGTTGTCGTAAAGCATCTTCTCGAAATGCGGCACCAGCCATTCGGCGTCGGTGGAGTAGCGGCTGAGACCGCCGCCGACATGATCGTAGATACCGCCGGCGAGCATTTTTTCGAGGCTGGCGAGCACCGCGTCGCGATGCGCGGCCTCGCCGTCACGCAGCCAGGACAGCCAAAGCGTGTGCATGAAGGGCGCGTTGGGGAATTTCGGCGCGCCCTTCAAGCCGCCGAGATCGCGGTCGATCATGCCGCCGATGCGGGTGGCGAGGTCGGCCAGCGTGTCGCGATCGAGCACCGCCTTGCCCGTCGCGCTGGCTAGCCGCTGCTCGACATGGGCGGTCAGCCCGTCGGCGCTTTCGGCGAGGCTCCGCTGCTTCTCGCGCCAGGCCTTGTCGACCGCTTCCAGCACCTGGATGAAGCCCGGCCTTCCGTAACGCGCCTCGCGCGGGAAATAGGTGCCGCCCCAGAAAGGCTTGCCGTCGGGTGTCAGAAACATGGTCAGCGGCCAGCCGCCCTGCTCGCCCATGGCATGCAGCGCGGCCATATAGATCTGGTCGATGTCGGGCCGCTCTTCGCGATCGACCTTGATATTCACGTAGAGCCGGTTCATGACGGCGGCCACGGCGTCGTTCTCAAAGCTTTCATGGGCCATGACATGGCACCAGTGGCAAGCGGCGTAACCGATGGAGAGCAGGATCGGCCGCCCGAGCTGCTTCGCTTCGGCAAGGGCCGCAGGCGACCAGCCGCGCCAGTGGACGGGATTGTCGCTGTGCTGCTGCAGATAAGGGCTGGCCTCTTCGGCAAGCAGGTTTCGTGCGGGTAAGGTCACGATGGACGGCTCTTTTTTGGGTCTCATGCATCAACGCTGGAGCATGATGCCGAAAAGTGTGAAGCGGCTTTCGGCCGTGCTCTATCTTTCAATCTAGGCGGTTCGGCAGGTCCGGCAAATGGTTTCCCCAATGGCGTCGAAGGATTCGATCGTCGCACTGTCGAGCGGCCGCTTGCCGGCAGGCATCGCCGTCATCCGAATTTCCGGCCCCAAAACTCGGTTCGTGGTCGAAACGATAGCCGGATCCGTTAAGGATCGGTTTACCACGTTGCGAAGGCTCCGGGCGGCGGACGGCTCGATCATCGATCACGGCCTCGTCCTGTTCTTTCCAGGTCCCGGCAGCTTCACCGGGGAGGACGTTGCAGAGTTCCAGGTCCATGGCAGCCGCGCCGTTGCGGCCAAGATGCTGGAGACGATCACGCAGTTCGATGGGGTGCGGCATGCGGAACCGGGCGAGTTTACCCGGCGCGCCTTTCTGAACGGCAAGCTTGACCTCGTCGAGACCGAGGCGCTCGCCGATCTGGTCAATGCCGAGACGGAGGCGCAGCGCCGCTTCGCCCTGCGCAATGCCGAAGGTGCGCAAAGCGAACTCTATTCGGACTGGCGCCGCCGGCTGATCCACGCGCGAGCCATGATCGAAGCGGAGATCGACTTCGCCGAGGAAGAGGATGTGCCGGGTTCCGTTTCGGAGGCGGTCTGGTCCGACGTGTCGGTAATGATCGGGGAAATCGATCGCCACATCGGAGGTTTCAAGGCCGCGGAGATCATTCGCGATGGTTTCGAAGTCGTGATCCTCGGCGCCCCGAATGCCGGCAAGTCCAGCTTGTTCAACGCGTTGGCGCGGCGCGAAGCGGCGATCGTCACCGATGAACCGGGCACGACGCGCGATCTGATCGAGGTGGTGATGGACCTTAACGGGCTGAAGGTGCGGCTTGTCGATACGGCCGGTCTGCGGGAGGCTGCGGGCAAGGTCGAGTCGATCGGTATCGAAAGGGCGCGGGCCAAAGCTGACGTGGCGGATCTCGTTCTGCTGTTGGAGGATATGGCTGATCCGACGCCCGTTGGGGATATCCCAGGTGGGGCTCCGGTGCTGAGGATCGGAACGAAGTCGGACATCGCCAATGCCGGCGGCGGTGACTACGACTTGGTTATTTCTTCCAAGGACGGCGGCGGTCTGGACCGCCTTCTGAACGAGATAGGGGCCCGCGCCGCCGCTGCGGTTGGCGAGGTGGGTGACGTGCTGCCATCCAGGCTGCGCCATGTAGAGTTGCTCAAAGAGGCAGCGGATTTCCTGCGGGCGGCACTGTCGGGCCAAAGACAGGAACTGCGCGCTGAGGAACTGCGGCTGGCGGCCGAGCGCCTTGGCCGGATCATCGGCGCGGTTGATGTCGAAGATTTGTTCGACGTCATCTTTTCGCAGTTCTGCATCGGTAAGTGATTCACGTGAAACACGGGCTGGGGCGCTACCCCGCAATGATTCACGTGAAACTCCGCCGGCGCCGCCGGCTTCTCAGTTGTCGGCTTGGATCGCAATGCTCGCCATTCATTGTTTCACGTGAAACGAGTCCACCTCTCCTTGACACCAGCCGCCGTCGGGGACATCTGTCAACCCAATCTCTGAAAGCGGATTCTTGGAAAAATGACCAATCACTATGATGTGGTGGTGGTGGGCGGCGGCCATGCCGGTTGCGAGGCGGCGAGTGCTGCCGCGCGCGCCGGCGCAAGGACCGCCCTGGTCACGCTGCGCTTCGAGACGATCGGCGTCATGTCCTGCAATCCCGCGATCGGAGGTCTCGGCAAGGGCCATCTGGTGCGGGAGATCGACGCCATGGATGGGCTGATGGGCCGCATCGCCGATGCCGCCGGCATCCAGTTCCGCCTGCTCAACCGCCGCAAGGGGCCGGCCGTGCGCGGGCCGCGCACCCAGGCCGACCGCAAGCTTTATCGCCTGGCAATGCAGGAAGCGATTCGGCAGCAGAACGATCTCGACGTGATCGAGGGCGAAGTCCTCGACCTTGAGATCGAAAACGGTAGCGTCGCAGCCGTGCTGGTTTCCGGCAATCGGCGGCTGGTCTGCGGCGCCGTCGTGCTGACCACCGGAACTTTCCTGCGCGGGCTGATCCATATCGGCGAAAGGAAGATCGTCGCCGGGCGGATGAACGAGCAGGCAAGTCTCGGCCTGTCGGCGACGATGGCGCGCGCGGGTTTCAAGCTCGGTCGCCTGAAGACCGGAACGCCCCCTCGCCTCGACGGCCGCACTATCGACTGGGCGTCGCTGGATGCCCAAGCCGCCGACGAGGATCCAGTGCCGTTCTCGCTGATGACCGACGTGATCGCCAATCCGCAGATCCATTGCGGCATCACCCGGACCATGCCGGCGACGCATGAGCTGATCCGCGCCAATCTCGGTCGTTCGGCCATGTATTCCGGCTCGATCGAAGGCATCGGGCCGCGCTACTGTCCCTCGATCGAGGACAAGATCGTCAAGTTCGGCGACCGCGAGGGCCATCAGATCTTCCTCGAGCCCGAAGGCCTCGACGACGACACCGTCTATCCGAACGGCATCTCAACCTCGCTGCCGGAAGACGTGCAACTCGACATGCTGAAGACGATCCCCGGGCTGGAAAAGGCGACGATGCTGCAGCCGGGCTACGCGATCGAATATGACCATGTCGATCCGCGCGAGCTGAAGACGACGCTGGAGACGAAGCGGCTCGCCGGCCTGTTCCTGGCCGGGCAGATCAACGGCACGACCGGTTATGAAGAGGCCGGCGCGCAAGGCCTGCTCGCCGGCATCAACGCCGCGCGGGCGGCATCCGGCGATGAGCCGTTCGTGCTCAGCCGCACCGAGGCCTATATCGGCGTGATGGTCGATGACCTGACCAGCCGGGGCATCGCCGAGCCCTATCGCATGTTCACCTCGCGCGCGGAGTTCCGGTTGTCGCTGCGCGCCGACAATGCCGACGAGCGGCTGACGCCGTTGGCGGAAAAACTCGGCATCGTGTCAACGGAGCGGCTGCAGCGTTTTGGCGCGCTGGCGCAGAAGCTCGACGAAGCCCGCGCGCTGGCAAAGTCTGTGACGCTTACGCCGAATGAAGCGGCACGGCATGGGCTGGAGATCAACAAAGACGGCGTGCGCCGCTCGGCCTATGCGCTGTTGGCGCATCCGGGCGTCGACATGGCCTGGCTGAGAAGGGTCGAGCCGCGCTTTGCCGAACTGGACGCCAAGACGGCGGAGCGGCTCGAAACGGAGGCGAAATATTCAGTTTACCTCGATCGCCAGCAAGCCGACGCCGCACAGATCAGGCATGAGGAATCGCGGCTCATCCCCGAGGCGCTCGATTTCTCGGACGTTCCGGGACTTTCAAACGAGCTGAAGCAGAAGATGAAGGCGCGCCAGCCGCGCTCGATCGCCGATGCGCAGCGCATGGAAGGCATGACACCCGCCGCGCTTGCCATCATTGTCGCGCATGTCCGCAACGCCGAGTTCGCAGCGCGAAAGGACTTGGCGTGAGCGCGGATGCCTGGGCGAGCCTGCAAAAGGCAGCGGGTCCGGTTTCACGTGAAACATTCGAGCGGCTGCAGGCGTTCGAACAGCTGTTCCTGAAATGGAACCGCAGCATCAATCTGGCGGCGCCGTCGACATTGGACGATGTGTGGCGCCGCCATATCCTGGACAGCGCCCAGCTTGCGCGAATCGCATCCACCGCGACGCGCTGGGTCGATCTCGGCTCAGGCGGCGGTTTTCCCGGCCTGGTGCTGGCTTTCCTGCTGGCGGAGCGCCCCGGCGCATCGATCGCCCTGGTCGAAAGCAATCGCAAAAAGGCGTCGTTCCTGCAATCCGTCATAGGCCAGTTCGGTTTGCCGGCGCGTGTCGTGGCCAGGCGCATCGATGACAGCTATGCGCTTGTTTCAACACCAGAAATCGTCACGGCCAGGGCGCTGGCGGCGCTTCCGGTCCTGCTCGACCTATCGGCGCCCTGGCTGACCAGCGGCGCACGCGCGCTCTTTCACAAAGGCCGGGATTACCGCGCCGAGGTGGAAGAAAGCACTCACCGCTGGGGCTTCGATCTGGTAGAACATTCGAGCATGACCGACGCCGAAGGCGTCATCCTCGACATCACCGACTTGCGCCCAGCGAAACAGCAATGAATTACTGGCATAAATCCATGAAAACCGGACCGCGTATCATCACTGTCGCCAACCAGAAAGGCGGCGTCGGCAAGACGACGACGGCCATCAACCTGGCCACGGCGCTGGCCGCGATCGGCGAGCGCGTGCTGATCGTCGACCTCGACCCGCAGGGCAATGCCAGCACCGGCCTCGGCATCGACCGCAAGGATCGCACGGTTTCGTCCTATGACGTGCTGACTGGCGAGCTCGAGCTGGAGCAGGCCGCGGTGCCGACGGCGGTGCCCGGCCTCTCCATCATACCCTCGACTCTCGACCTTCTCGGCATCGAGATGGAAATCGCCTCGGCGCCCGACCGCGTGCTCAAGTTGCGCAATGCGCTGCGCGCCGCCTCCGAGCGTTCGGCGCCGTTCGGCTATGTGCTGATCGACTGCCCGCCCTCGCTCAACCTTTTGACTTTGAATTCAATGGCGGCGGCCGATTCCGTTCTCGTGCCGCTGCAATGCGAGTTCTTCGCGCTGGAAGGTCTCAGCCAGTTGCTGGAGACGGTCGAACAGGTGCGCAATACCATCAATCCGGACCTCACCATCCAGGGCATCGTGCTCACCATGTATGACGGGCGCAACAACCTCGCCAACCAGGTGGTGCAGGATGTGCGCACCCATATGGGCGACAAGGTCTATGAGACGATCATCCCGCGCAATGTACGCGTCTCCGAGGCGCCGTCCTACGGCAAGCCGGCGATCCTCTACGACCTGAAATGCTCGGGCAGCCAGGCCTATCTGCAGCTCGCCTCCGAGGTGATCCGCCGCGAGCGCAAGCTGCGCGCCGCCTGAGCTACCATCATCGCGCGACGGCGTGGTTAATTAGTCGATTCGATTCCGAAACGATCTGGATAAACTCATGAGCGAAGACCAATCGAGAAAAAGACTGGGCCGCGGCCTCGCGGCGCTGATCGGCGAAATCGACCGTCCGGCGGCGCCCGAAAAGGCGAGCGCGGCGGTGGCAGCCGACGGCAAGGTACCGATCGAGTTCGTCAGCCCGAACCCGAAGAATCCGCGCCGGCATTTCGGCGATGCCGAGCTCACCGACCTGGCCCAGTCGATCCGCGAGCACGGCGTGGTGCAGCCGGTCGTGGCGCGCCCCTCGCCGTCGCAGCCCGGCCGCTACGAGATCATCGCCGGCGAGCGGCGCTGGCGGGCGGCGCAGCGCGCCGGTCTGACCGAAATCCCGCTGATCGTGCGCGACGTCAACGACCGCACCGCGCTGGAGCTGGCGATCATCGAGAACGTCCAGCGCGCCGATCTCAATCCTGTCGAGGAGGCGCAAGGCTACCAGCAGCTTATCGACGAGCATGGCTACACGCAGGCCGATCTCGGCCAGGTGATCGGCAAGAGCCGCAGCCATGTCGCCAACACGCTGAGGCTGTTGAAGCTGCCCAACGTCATTCACGACATGCTGGTCGACGGCGATTTGTCGGCCGGCCACGCCCGAACGCTGGTCACCGCCGAAGACCCGGCCGGGCTCGCCAAGCGCATCGTCAAGGAAGGGCTTTCGGTGCGCCAGGCCGAAGCCTTGGCGCAAATGCCCGCCGGCCCGACGCCAGCCAAGGTGAAATCCCCCGCGAGCCCGCCCGAGAAGGACCCCGACACGCTGGCGCTCGAGAAGCTGATGACCGATACGATCGGCATGATCGTGAGCATCGAGCACAAGGGCAAGGGCGGCACGCTCAAGGTCAGCTACCGCTCGCTGGAACAGCTCGACGAGCTCTGCCGGCGCCTGAAGGACGAGCGGTAGGCGGCTGAGGCGTAACGGTATTTACTGGCCTCTGAGGTTTTAGGTTAAAGCTGGATACGCCTGATATATCGGTGATAGACAAGGCACTGGCGATCCGCCGGCCCCTTGTTGGCGGTGGTGAACTGGCGAAGGTGGGAGGCAAGGGCAGAGGGGGGCCGTGAAGGAGCGCCGTTCCCCTCTATCGTCATTCTAGGGTCTGCGCGCGTCGCTTCGCTCCTTGCTCCGCCCTAGAATGACGACGGGTATGCTGCGGCGGTTTTCATCGGGCCGCCCGCCACCTGTCTCGCCAGCGCTTGCCCACCGCCGAGGCACCGCAGCCCGCGCCTTGACAGTCCACGGCAACGGCGTACCCTTTATTAGCTTGACCTTAAATTACTGCCCCAGCGTGCCGATCAGTCGCGGTGAGGGCTATCTGCCGTTCTCCGTGAAACGGCACCGCCTCGCCAAAGCCGGACACGCCTGACACAATGGGAGGTGTAAATGGCAGTCAGTTGGCAATTGTCCGGAAATTACTTCGAGAATTGCAGCTGCGACGTCGTATGTCCTTGCCTGCTGTCCACCCAGGCGCAGCTGACATCGAAGCCGACGAAAGGCGTTTGCGACGTCGCCTTGGTCTTTCATATCGACAAGGGCAGTTTCGGGGACGTTCGGTTGGACGGGCTCAATGTCGCGATGGTTGCTCACACGCCAGGTCCGATGGCGGAGGGCAATTGGACGGCCGCCGCCTATATCGACGACCGTGCGGATGACGGGCAGACCGAAGCGCTGGGCGCCATCTTCACCGGCGCCGCGGGTGGGCCGATGGCCGCCTTCGCGCCGATGATCAGCACCAATCTCGGAGCCAAGAAGGTGCCGATCAGATACCAGGCCGACGGCAAGAAGCGGTCGGTGGAGATTGCCGGCGTGATGCAGCTGGCGGTCGAACCGTTGCCGACAATGCGCGAGGACGGCGAGATGTGGGTGGCCTCCGGCCATCCCGTCAATCCCGACTGGCTCGGTATGGCGATGGGAATGGAAGGCAATACTTTCAGCGACCATGGCATGAGTTGGGACAATTCCCGCCGGAACGCGCACTACGCTCCGATCAATTGGTCCGGCCAGCAATAGTCCCGCACGCATGGTCGGAACGGCCTCGCCCATGACGCTGACATTGCAGCGAAACATCATTCTCGCCCTATTGGGCGCTGTCGCCGCGGCGGCGTGGGTCTTGCTCATCCGGCAGCGGATCGGCACGGACGCAGATATGCGCATGCAGATGTACTCACCCACCATGGGCATGGCGGCGCCGCTGTTTCTTGCTGTCTGGATGATCATGATGATTGCCATGATGTTTCCGACGGCGGCGCCCATGATCCTGACCTTCCACCAGGTCCAAGCCGGCAAACGAGGTCGCGGCGAGGCCTTTGTCGCTACCTGGGTATTCGTGGCAGGCTATATGCTGGTTTGGGGCACGGTGGGCGTTTTGGCCTTTGCCGGCGCCGCAGGAGCCGAGACGCTTGCCGATCGTGCGGGATTGTCCACCGCGACGGCCGCACGCATCGGCGGCGCCCTGCTGATCATTGCCGGCGCCTACCAGCTCTCGCCACTGAAGGATCTGTGCCTGGCCAAATGCCGCACGCCACTCGGTTTCATCCTGACCTCCTGGCGCGATGGTTCTTGGGGCGCGGTCCGCATGGGCCTCGAGCACGGCGCCTTTTGTCTGGGCTGTTGCTGGCTCTTGTTTCTGGCACTTTTCCCGCTCGGGATCATGAATGTCGCCGCAATGGCCGTGGTCACGCTGCTGATCTTTGCGGAAAAGACCTTCCCGGCGGGAAAGGGCATAGCCAAGGTGTCTGGCATCGCCCTGCTCCTTTACGGCGCGGTGGTGCTGGTCTTTCCCCAGGCGCTGCCGACCTTTCAGCCGACGGATATGGTGATGGATTGAGCAGCGGCAGGCAGCTACCTTTGCCCTAGCCTCGCGCTTTCGATGGCAATGCCAAGCAGCGCCTGGCGTGCCAGCGCTTCCGACAGGTCCGGTCGTTTGCGGGTCTGCAGCACCGCCGTCTGCAGCCGGCCGAGCGCACGTGCGAGCGCCTCGACGTTCCAGCGCTCCAGCGTCTTTTCCACCAGCTTGCGGCGCGAGAAGAAGACCGGGGGGCGGGCGCCGGCGACGACCGAAGCGGCGTTGCGGCCGCCGGTCTCCATCTGGCCGCGCATCGCCTGGATCGCCTGCAATTGGCGCATCGCCGATGACAGCACCAGGAACGGATGGCCGCCCGATTGGCAGTGGCGGTTGAAGGCGATGTCGAAATCGCCGACCTTGCCGTCCAGCATGGCGTCGACAGCGGCGTCGAAGGAAGCACCGGAGACGTCGCCCGACAGCGCGTTGACGTCGTCGATGCCGATCTCCTTGTGGCCATGCGCGTAGAGCACCAGCTTCTCGATCTCGCCGCGCGATGCGAGGCGATCGCCGCCGAGGTTGCGGCGCAGCGCTTGCCTGGCGTCCAAGGTCATTGACATGCCGGCCTTGCGCAATTCGTCGTCGATCACTGAGTCCAGATCGCGGGCCTCGTCGGCATAGCAAGGCAAGGCAATGGCGTTGCCGGCGGCCTCGACGATGGCGCGCAGGCCGGTGCCTTTCTTCAGGTCGCCGGCTTCGATGAGGATGATGGCGTCGCGCGCGGGCTCGGCGGTCAGCGCCTTGATGTCGTCGGCCAGCGCCTTCTGGCCGCTGGCATTGCGCACCCAAAGCAGCCGCCGGTCGGAAAACATCGGCACCGTGCGGGCTTCGTCGAGCAGCCGCCCCTCATCGCGGTCGACTTCGGCGCCGTCCAGCCTGACCACCGAGAAGGGATCGTCGAGCGGCAGGCCGGTTTTCGCGGCGAAGGTTTTCGCCCGCTCGGCGACAAGGCCGCGGTCAGGGCCGTAAAGCAGGACGATTGCCATGGCCGGATCGGGCTTCGCCAGCCACGAATCGACCTCGTATCCTTTCTTCTGTGCCATGCGGGGTGAATTAGCACGGGGCGGGGGCCGAGTGAACGGAGAAGGAGGTGCCAGCGTCCTTACCTTCTCCCCTTGTGGGAGAAGGTGGATCGGCGCGACAGCGCCGAGACGGATGAGGGGTGTTCCAGCGGAGTGAGACGCTGGTGGCATCTGGAACACCCCTCATCCGTCGCCTTCGGCGACCCCTTCTCCCACAAGGGGAGAAGGGGAAGGCCGCGCCCGGCTCCCCCTCCCAATCGCATTTTCTGGCGGCAATCGCCCCGCAAACTTCCGCCAAATTGCGCGGCGGGCAAAAACATCGACAAGAAATTTCGCCGCCATATCTGCATCTTGGCATCTGTGCCGCATCGGTTCCGCGGGGCCGACGACCGGGAGGAAGGCCGTGGCGAGGTCCGGCGAATTGGCACTGGTCTGGCGGCGCGGATGTGCAAATATCGCACCGGCAACATTGGAGGATGTGAGCTCATGGCCGACGCTGGATTGTTGCGCTTCCATGTGCCCGAGCCAGAGGTTCGGCCCGGCGGCACGCCGGATTTCTCGAATGTGACCATTCCCAAGGCGGGCTCGGTGCCGCGTCCGGAGATCGAGGTCGATCCGCGCAGCATCCGCGACATGGCTTTTTCCATCATCCGGGTGCTGAACCGCGCCGGCGAAGCGGTCGGGCCGTGGGCCGGGCTGCTCAGCGACGAGGAGCTGCTCGAAGGCCTGCGCCATATGATGACGCTCAGGACCTTCGATGCGCGCATGCAGATGGCGCAGCGCCAGGGCAAGACCTCCTTCTACATGCAGCATCTGGGCGAAGAGGCGGTGAGCTGCGCTTTCCGCAAGGCGCTCAAGCCGGGCGACATGAACTTCCCGACCTATCGGCAGGCCGGCCTTTTGATTGCGGACGGCTATCCGATGGTCACCATGATGAACCAGATCTATTCCAACGAAGCCGATCCGCTGAAGGGCCGGCAGCTGCCGATCATGTATTCGTCGAAGGAGCACGGCTTCTTCTCGATCTCCGGCAATCTGGCGACGCAATATATCCAGGCGGTCGGCTGGGCGATGGCCTCGGCGATCTCCAATGATTCCAAGATTGCGGCAGCGTGGATCGGCGACGGCTCGACGGCGGAGTCCGATTTCCATGCGGCGCTGGTGTTTGCTTCCACCTACAAGGCGCCTGTCGTGCTCAACGTCGTCAACAACCAGTGGGCGATCTCGACCTTCCAGGGCATCGCGCGCGGCGGCTCCGGCACGTTCGCCGCGCGCGGGCTCGGCTTCGGGATTCCTTCGCTGCGCGTCGACGGCAACGACTATCTCGCCGTGCATGCGGTGGCCAAATGGGCGGCGGAGCGGGCGCGCGCCAATCTCGGGCCGACGCTGGTCGAATACGTCACCTACCGCGCCGGCGCGCATTCGAGCTCGGACGATCCGTCTGCCTACCGGCCGAAGGCGGAATCCGATGCCTGGCCGCTCGGCGATCCGGTGATCCGGTTGAAGAACCACCTCATCCACAAGGAAGTCTGGTCGGAGGAGCGACACACCCAGGCGGAGGCCGAGATCCTCGAAACGGTGATCGCGGCGCAGAAGGAGGCCGAAAGCCACGGCACGCTGCATGCCGGTGGCAAGCCGTCGACGCGCGACATGTTCGAGGGCGTCTATGCCGAGATGCCGCCGCATCTCAGGCGCCAGCGCCAGCAGGCGGGGGTCTGACCATGCCGAGACGCACGATGATCGAGGCGATCCGTGACGCCATGGACGTGTCGATGGGGCGCGACAGCCAAGTCATCGTCTATGGCGAGGATGTCGGCTTCTTCGGCGGCGTCTTCCGCGCCACGCAGGGCCTGCAGGCCAAATACGGCAAGAGCCGCTGCTTCGACGCGCCGATCAGCGAATCCGGCATCGTCGGCTCGGCTATCGGCATGGCTGCCTATGGGCTGAAGCCCTGCGTCGAGGTGCAATTCGCCGATTATGTTTATCCGGCTTACGATCAGATCGTGTCGGAGGCGGCGCGGCTGCGCTATCGCTCCAACGGCGATTTCACCTGCCCGATCGTGGTGCGCATGCCGACCGGCGGCGGCATCTTCGGCGGCCAGACGCACAGCCAGAGCCCGGAAGCGCTGTTCACCCATGTCTCGGGCCTGAAGGTGATCGTGCCCTCCAACCCGCATGACGCCAAGGGGTTGCTGATCGCGGCGATCGAGGATCCGGACCCGGTGATTTTCCTCGAGCCGAAGCGGCTCTATAACGGCCCGTTCGACGGGCATCACGACAAGCCGGTGACGCCATGGTCGAAGCATGAGCTGGGCGAGGTCGCGGACGGCCATTACACGATCCCGCTCGGCAAGGCGGCGATCCGCAGGCCGGGATCGGCGGTGACGGTGCTTGCCTATGGCACGATGGTCTATGTTGCCCAAGCCGCGGCCGAGGAGACCGGCATCGACGCCGAAGTGATCGATCTCAGGACGCTGCTGCCGCTCGACCTCGAGGCGATCGTCGCCTCGGTGAAGAAGACCGGCCGCTGCGTCGTCGTACACGAGGCGACGCTCACCTCCGGCTTCGGCGCCGAGCTGGTGGCGCTCGTGCAGGAGAACTGCTTCTACCATCTGGAAGCGCCGGTGGCGCGGGTCGCCGGCTGGGACACGCCCTATCCGCATGCGCAGGAATGGGATTATTTCCCCGGTCCGGCGCGGGTCGGGCGCGCGCTCGTCGAAACATTGGAAGCTTAGAGTGGGGGAGGCCTGAGATGGGCGAGCACGTCATCAAGCTGCCCGATGTCGGCGAAGGCGTCGCCGAGGCCGAGCTTGTCGAGTGGCACGTCAAGGTCGGCGACCTCGTGCGCGAGGACACGGTTCTCGCCGCCGTCATGACCGACAAGGCAACCGTCGAGATCCCCTCGCCGGTCGATGGCGAGATACTGTGGCTCGGCGCCGAGATCGGCGACACGGTGGCGATCGGCTCGCCGATCGTGCGGCTGAAGGTGGCCGGCGAAGGCAATGTGAAAAACACCTCGCCAGGCGAGAGTGGTGCCGACGGCATCCCCGCTGGAGCGAGCCATGGCGATCGTCTTCCCCCTGCGCAAAACGCAGCGCCGTCATCCTCGGGCTTGTCCCGAGGATCCGCTGGTTCGCCGGAACTGGCGTCGCATCCACGCAGGTCGGCAGATCCTCGGGACAAGCCCGAGGATGACGGCGTTAAGAAGGATCGCGCCATGCCCAGCCTTTCGGGCGCGCCGCGCGCGGAAGGCGAGAAGCCGCTTGCCTCGCCGGCCGTCCGCCTGCGCGCCAAGGACGCCGGCATCGATCTGCGCCAGGTTGCGGGCAGCGGTCCGGCCGGGCGCATCAGCCATGAGGACATCGACGCATTCCTCGCGCGCGGCCCGCAAGTCGCCCGCGCGACCGGGCTTGCCCGCAAAGACGGCGTCGAGGACATCAAGGTCGTTGGGCTCCGGCGCAAGATCGCCGAAAAGATGTCGCTGGCGAAATCGCGCATCCCGCATATCACTTATGTCGAGGAGATCGACGTCACCGCGCTGGAGGAGCTGCGCGCCACCCTCAACAGGGAGAAGCGTGCCGATCGTCCCAAGCTGACGCTGCTGCCTTTCCTGATGCGGGCGATGGTCAAGGCGATTGGCGAGCAGCCGAACCTTAACGCCTTGTTCGACGACGATGCCGGCATCATCCACCAGCATGAAGGCATCCATATCGGCATCGCCGCGCAGACGCCGAACGGGCTGGTGGTGCCGGTGGTGAAACATGCCGAGGCGCGCGACCTGTGGGATTGCGCTGCGGAAGTCAACCGGCTGGCCGATGCGGCGAAGGCCGGCACCGCGAGCCGCGATGAGCTTTCCGGCTCGACCATCACCATCACCTCGCTCGGCGCCATGGGCGGCGTGGCGACGACGCCGGTCATCAACTACCCGGAAGTGGCGATCGTCGGCGTCAACAAGATGATGGTGCGGCCGGTGTGGGACGGCACGCAGTTCATCCCGCGCAAGATGATGAACCTGTCGTCAAGCTTCGACCATCGCGTCATCGACGGCTGGGATGCCGCGGTTTTCGTGCAGCGCATCAAGGCGCTGCTGGAGACGCCGGCGCTGATCTTCGTGGATTGAGGGAGATGGGGTCGGTCTCGAACATCGCGGCGCCGAAATGCGCGCTCCCCCTTCTCCCCTTGTGGGAGAAGGTGTCGCCGAAGGCGACGGATGAGGGGTGCTCCAGCGGAGTGAGACGTTGGCTTTCCCTGGAACACCCCTCATCCGTCTCGGCGCTGTCGCGCCGATCCACCTTCTCCCACAAGGGGAGAAGGAAAAGGCGCGTCGCCGCCTCCGCCATCAGGAAGAGCGTGATCCCATGAAAGAAATCTCCTGCAAGCTGCTCGTCATCGGCGCCGGGCCGGGCGGCTATGTCTGCGCCATCCGGGCCGGCCAGCTCGGCGTCGACACCGTCATCGTCGAGTTCGGCAAGCCGGGCGGCACCTGCCTCAATGTCGGCTGCATCCCGTCGAAGGCGCTGATCCATGCCGCGGAAGAGTTCGGGAAGATCGCGCATATGGCCCGCGGCAAGGATCCGCTGGGCATCAAGGTCGGTGCGCCGACGCTCGACCTGACCAAGACAATAGCATGGAAAGACGGCATCGTTAGCCGGCTCAACAGCGGCGTGGCCGGCCTGTTGAAGAAGGCCAGGGTGAAAACCGTACAAGGCTGGGCGACGTTTCGGGACGGCAAGACCGTCGAAGTCGAGACCGAGACCGGCACGCAGGTCATTCACGCGGAGACCGTGGTGATCGCCACCGGCTCGGCGCCGGTCGAATTGCCGTTCCTGCGTTTCGGCGGCCCGGTCATCTCGTCCACCGAGGCGCTGGCGCTGAGCGAAGTGCCGGAGAAGCTCGCGGTCGTCGGCGGCGGCTATATCGGGTTGGAGCTTGGCATGGCCTTCGCCAAGATGGGCGCCAAGATCACCGTGGTCGAAGCCCTGCCGCGCGTGCTCACGCAATATGATGCGGAACTCACCCGACCGGTGCTTAAGCGGCTCGCAGAGCTGGGCGTCGAGGTGATGCTGGGCGTCAAGGCAAAGGGATTGTCGACCAAGGGCGATGCGCTGCTGGTCGAAACCGCCGAGGGCAAGAACGCCAAGATCGCCGCCGACAGGATCCTGGTCACGGTCGGCCGCAAGCCGCTGACCGAGGGCTGGGGCTTGGAGCAGATCGACCTCGACATGGCAGGAAAATTCATCCGCATCGATGACCAGTGCCGCACCTCGATGCGCGGCATTTTTGCCATCGGCGACGTCACCGGCGAGCCGATGCTGGCGCACCGCGCCATGGCGCAGGGCGAGATGGTGGCCGAGATCGTCGCCGGCCACAAAAGAAGCTGGGACAAGCGCGCCATTCCGGCGATCTGCTTCACCGATCCGGAGCTGGTCACCGCCGGGCTGTCGCCCGAAGAAGCGAAGGCGCTCGCCGGCGAGATCAAGATCGGCCAGTTCCCCTTCGCCGCCAACGGCCGCGCGATGACCAAACAGGGCGAGGACGGTTTCGTGCGGGTCGTGGCGCGTGCCGACAACCATCTGGTGCTGGGCATCCAGGCGGTCGGGCAGGGCGTGTCGGAACTATCAGCGGCATTTGGCCTGGCGTTGGAGATGGGCGCTCGCCTGGAGGACATCGCCGGCACGATCCATGCACATCCGACGCAGGGCGAGGGATTCCAGGAAGCGGCGCTGAAGGCCCTGGGCCACGCGCTGCATGTTTGAGCGCTTCTTCCTTCTCCCCCTGTGGGAGAAGGTGGATCGGCGCGCAGCGCCGAGACGGATGAGGGGTGTTCCAGCGAAGTGAGACGCTGGCTTTGCCTGGAGCACCCCTCATCCGTCGCCTTCGGCGACACCTTCCCCCACAAGGGGGGAAGGGGAGCCGGCGCCCCTCAGCTCGCCAGCCGGCTTACCATCTCGTGCTGGGCGTAGGCGCGGCCGAAGCGGTTGGCGAGGAAGGCGTCGAGGGCGATGTCTTCCTGGCGCACGAAACCCTTGGCCGGCAGGCTGCCGTCGGCCAGCATGTCGAGCACGGCACAGATGCCGGATGCGGTGGTGATCTGGATGGCGCTGCGCACGATGTTGCCGATGCGCTGCGAATAGATCTTGTTGGCGTAGGTCTCCTGCAGCAGGCGACCGTTGCGGCGACCCGAAACGGTGACGAAGACGATGACCACGTCCTGCAGCGTCGCCGGCAGGGCGCTTTCGAAGATGTCCTTCAGCACGTCGCGGCGGTGGCGGAGCCCAAGGTCGTTGAGCAGCGCCTTCATGATCGCGGCGTGACCGGGATAGCGGATGGTGCGGTAGTTCAGCGTGCGCACCTTGCCCTTCAGCGTCTCGGCCAAAGTGCCCAGGCCGCCCGAGGTGTTGAAGGCTTCGTAGGTGACGCCGTCGAGCGAGAATTCCTCGCGCTCCTCCAGCGGCGGCACTTCGATCAGCTCGCCCTCGACGATCGCCTCGCAAGGCTCGCAATATTCGTTGATGACGCCGTCGGTGCTCCAGGTGAGGTTGTAGTTGAGCGCATTGGACGGATATTGCGGCAACGCGCCGACGCGCATGCGCACGCTTTCCAGCGTGTCGAAGCGGCTGGCGAGATCGTTGGCGACGATCGAGATGAAGCCCGGCGCTAGGCCGCATTGTGGGATGAAGGCGCTTTTGGCGTCACGCGCCAGCTCCTTGACGCGGCGCGTCGAGACGACGTCCTCGGTGAGATCGAGATAATGCACGCCAGTGGCGGCGGCCGCCTCGGCGATGCGCGTGGTGAGGTGGAAGGGCGCGGCGCTGAGCACGGCGAATTTGCCGGCAAGCACCTTTTCGAGCTCACCCGAGGCAGTGATGTCGAGCTCCTGCGTCGCGACGCCGGCCGGCAGTTCTGCGGCGGCAAGCTGAGCCGCCGAGCGGTCGACCAGCGTGACGCGGTAGTCGCCCGTGGCGTTCAGCATTTCAGCTATAGTCGAGCCGATCTTGCCGGCGCCGACGACAACGATGTTCTTCATGATCAATTCCCCTGCCAATGCTGATTGCGATGTGGCGGGAATCTTCGCAGCTTTCCTGTCGAAAGGAAGGGTAGAATCTGGCAATATGAAACGTAAGTTTGAGCGATTTGCCGAAAGGTTTCGTCGAAATGATCAGTGAAGCCGAACAAGCCCTGCTTACCTTGTTGCGCGCCAACGCCCGCGCCTCGACCGCCGAGCTCGCGCGCCAGCTCGGCGTGTCGCGCACCACGGTGCAGAGCCGCATCGAGCGGCTGGAGCAGCGCGGCATCATCACCGGCTATGGGGTCAGGCTGTCGCCCGATTATGAGCAAGGGCTGGTCAAGGCGCATGTGCTGCTCACCGTGACGCCGAAGCTCGCCGACAAGGTGGTGCGCAGCCTCGCGGCGATGGCGCCGGTCCGTACGGTGCATTCGGTGAGCGGCAATTTCGACATGATCGTCGTCGTCGACGCGCCGTCGATCCGCGACCTTGACGCGCTGCTCGACCGGATCGGGGCAATGGAGGGGGTAGAGCGGACGTCGTCGTCGATTATTCTGTCGACACGGGTGGATCGGTAGGCGGGCCTGAGATGTTGGCGCGAGGCCCCCCTCTCTGTCCTGCCGGACATCTCCCCCTCAAGGGGGGAGATTGGCAGCTTCGACGCCGGCGCCTTTTCTGCAGCATTGGTGATTGGCGAAAGCCGGCGTGACATCTGATCTCCCCCCTTGAGGGGGAGATGCCCGGCAGGGCAGAGAGGGGCGAAGGAATGAGGCGTTTGTTTTTCCTCGCTCCGATCAAGCCCTGCGTCTCTCTGGCCCCTCATCCAGCCACCCCACATCCTCCGGCGTCAGCTTGATATCCAGCGCCCTAAGACTGTCCTCCAGCTCGTCCAGCGTGCGCGGGCCGATCAGCGGGACCGAGGGGAAGGGCTGCGCCAGCACGTAGGCGAGCGCGACATGGATCGGGCTCTTGCCGAGTTTGCGCGCCAATTCGACGGCGCGGTCGCGGCGACCGAAATTCTTTTCCGAATACCAGACCCGCACCAGCTCTTCATTGTCGGTCCGGTCGCGGCCGGCGCGGTCGGTGAAGAAGCCGCGGCCCTGGCTCGACCAGGCGAAGTTCGGCATCTGCCTCGCCGTCAGCCAGCCCTTCCAGTCATCCGTGGAAGAGGTGACGCAACCGGGCCAGATCGGCTCCAGCATCTCGGCCAGCGAGAAATTGTTGGAGAGCGCGCCGGGCTTCTGCTTACCGTTCTTTTCGGCATAGGCAATCGCCTCGTCCATGCGCTCCATCGTCCAGTTGGAGCCGCCGAACAGGCCGCGGATGCGGCCGGCTTTCGCCTCGCGATCCATCGCATCGACGAATTCGCCGACCGGCACGTCCGGATTGTCGCGATGCATGAAATAGATGTCGACATGGTCGGTCTGTAGCCGGTCGAGCGACTGCGCCAGCTGCTTGCCGATCACATCGGGATAGCAGAGCGGCGAATGCGCGCCTTTGGCGATGATCACCGACTGCTCGCGCACGCCGCGATTCCTGAGCCATTGGCCAAGCAGCGTCTCGGTGTAGCCGGCGCCATAGACGAAGCCGGTGTCGAACAGATTGCCGCCGGCCTCGAAATAGGCGTCGAGCAGGATCGAGCCGGAGGAGAAGGTGCGGAAATCCTCGAAGCCGAGCGCCAGAAGCGACACTGCGCGCGGCAGGCCGGGAATGGCGCGCTTGCCGATTGCCTTGCCATCGGTCCGCAGCGGGCGGCCGGAGAGGGTGTTGACGCGCTTAGCCGGCTTTTCGATGTCATATTCCAGCCCGACCGCGGCGCGCCACTTGTCGAGAACGCGCAGCGTGCCGAGGCTGTCGGCCCAGCCCATGCCCGGCCAGGCGAACTCCTGCCGTCCGGCCAGGATCGCCTCGCCGGCGGCATCGACCTCGAAGGAATAAAGGTGGCGGGTCTCGTCGAGGCTGATCACCTCGCGAGCCGCCCCGGACCGGATCACCTCGATCCGGCCCGGTCCGACGTCGCGGTTGCCACCGGCGAACCAGAAATCGGGCACCTCGATCTGACCCTTGGTGCCGAAGATGCGCAACACATTGTCCTGGTTGAGCGAGATGCTGCAGGAGATCTCGGCGACGATGCCGTTGGGGAACGTGAGCAGGGCCGAGGCCCACTCGTCGACGCCGGACTGGCCGAGATGGGCGGCGCCGACAACCTTGTCCGGCTCGAGGAAAGGCTGCCCGGCGGCGGCGCCCGCGATCAGCCGCGCCATCGACACCGGATAGCCGCCGACATCGAGGATGCCGCCGCCAGCCATGTCGTTGGCATAGAGCCGATGTTCGGGCATGAAGCCCGGCATGGCGAAGCCGAAGCTCGACTTGATCATGCGGATCTCGCCGATGGCGCCCGATTTGATCAGCTCGTCCAATTGCAGCGTCTGCGGGTGCAGCCGGTACATGAAGGCCTCGCCGAGGAAGGTGCCGGCCTTGCGCGCCGCATGCATCATGGCGTCGGCCTCGAAGGCGGTCAGCGCCAGCGGCTTCTCGCACAAGACATGCTTGCCCGCCTCGGCGGCCTTGATCGCCCATTCGGCATGGCCCGGATGCGGGATCGAAATATAGACGGCATCGACTTGCTTGTCGGCGAGCAGCGCGTCATAGCCGTCGAGGATACGCGCGCCCGGAAAGCTCTGCGCCAAGCCCGGCTTGGCGGGATTGCGGGCGCCGAGCGCGACCAGCTCGCCGTTGCGCGACCCTGCCACTCCGCCGGCAAAGGATTTGGCGATGCTGCCGGGTCCGAGGATGCCCCAGCGGATTTTTCCAGATGTCATGTCGAATTCTCCATGGTCGCCGCCACGCCTGGCATGCCGGCAAAGATAATTTGCGGGTCAGCGGATCCTTGCGCCCGCCTTGTCGAAGAGCAGCGCCCGTTCCGCCTTGATCGAGACCGTGAAATGGTCGCCGCTGGCGCGTTGGCGCGAAGCCTCGCGCTCGACGATCAGCTCCTCCGGTCCGGCATTGGCGTAGACATAGCTCACCGAGCCCAGATGCTCGGCGACATCGGCCTTGACCGGGATGTCGCAATCGCCCTTGCCGGCCTCGAAGAAATGCTCCGGCCTCACGCCGAGCACCACCTCGGCGCCAAGGGCGGGAAAAGTCTCGCAAAGCGGCTTGCGCAACCGGGCGCCGCCGTGATGGGCGAACTCGATGATCGCGGCGCTGTTCGTCGTCTCGACGACCTTGGCGCTGAGGAAATTCATCTTCGGCGAGCCGATGAAGCCGGCGACGAAACGGTTGGCCGGGTCGTCATAGAGATCGAGCGGCGCGCCGATCTGCTCGACATTGCCGGCTTTGAGCACAACGATGCGGTCGGCCAGCGTCATCGCCTCGGTCTGGTCGTGCGTCACATAGATCATGGTGACGCCGAGCTCCTTGTGCAGGCGCGAGATCTCGACCCGCATCTGCACCCTGAGTTCGGCGTCGAGATTGGACAGCGGCTCGTCGAACAGGAAGACCTGCGGCTCGCGCACGATGGCGCGGCCGATGGCGACACGCTGGCGCTGGCCGCCCGACAATTGCTTCGGCCGCCGCTGCATCAATTCGTCGATGCGCAGGATTTCCGCCGCTCGCTTCACCCGGCGCTCGGTGTCGGCCTTCGGGTTGCCGTTCATCCTCAGCCCGAAGCTGAGGTTCTGCTCCACCGTCATATGCGGGTAGAGCGCGTAGGACTGGAACACCATGGCGATGCCGCGGTCGGCCGGCTCGACATCGTTCATAACCTTGCCGCCGATGGCGATGTCGCCGCCGCTGATGTCCTCCAGCCCGGCGATCATCCTGAGCAGCGTGGACTTGCCGCAGCCGGAGGGGCCGACGAAGACGACGAACTCGCCGTCGGCGATGTCGATGTTGGCGCCGTGGACGACTTCGAAGATGCCGAAGCGTTTGACGACATTGGTGAGGGTGACGGCCGCCATGTTAGAGCGAGATGTAGTTAGGTTGCATCATTCTGTGTCCCAGTCGGCGAGGCATCTCGCGCTTCCTATTTGACCGCGCCGGCGGCGATGCCGGCGATGAAATGGCGCTGCAACAGCACGAAGACGACGAGCATCGGCACCGTCAGCATGACGGCGCCGGCCATGATGCCGCCCCACGAAACCTTGGTCAGACCGATCAGCGTGCCGAGCGCCACCGGCGCGGTCATCGCGCCCGGCTGGCTGTTGATCAGCAGCGGCCAGAGATAATTGTTCCACGAGGCGAGGAAGAGGATGATCGCAAGCGCCGCCAGCATCGGGCGGGCCAGCGGCAGCGCCACGAACAGGAAGATGCGCCATTCCTTGACGCCTTCGACGCGGGCGGCGTCGAACAATTCGGCCGGCATCATCGAGAAAGCCTGGCGCATGAAGAGCACCCCCAGCGAATTGAACAGGGGCGGCACGATCAGCGCGATCCAGGTGTTGGCCAAAGCGAAGTCGCGCGCCACCATGATGAATTGCGGGATGAGCACCACCGCATAGGGAAGCGTGATGGTGCCGAAGATGATGGCGACGACCGCGCCCTTGCCATGGAATTCGTAGCGCGCCAGCGCCCAGCCGGCCATCGAGGTGAGCAGCACCGAAAGGACCGTGTAGGTCACCGCTACCGAGACCGAGATGCCGATGGCGCCGATGAAGTTGGTGTCGCGCTGCAGGTTGGCGACATTGTCGAGGAAATTGTCATGCGGCAGGAGCTCGATGCCGGGGCTGAAGATGCCGTTGTCCGGCATGGTGGAGAACACCACCATCATCCACAGCGGGAACAGCCAGACCAGCGCCAGCGGCGTCAGGAAAAGATGCAGCGCAATGACGCGGCCCAGCCTTGCTTGCGAGCGCGAAGTCATTTCGGCTCCCTCATCAGCCAGAGCTGCACCAGGGTGATGGCGATGGCGAGCCCGGCCATGGTGTAGGCGACGGCCGAGGCGTAGCCGAAATTGAGCGAGCGGAAGCCCTGGCGGTAGAGCAGCAGGCCGAGCGTCTCGGTGCCGCCGCCCGGGCCGCCGCGCTCAGTGATCAGGAACGGCTCGGTGAAGAGCTGCATGGTGCCGATGATCGACAGCACGGCGCAAAAGACGATGACCGGCTTCAGCAGCGGCAAGGTGATGTGGAAGAACTGCTTCAGCCTGCTGACGCGGTCGAGCGTCGCCGCCTCATAGACATCCTCCGGGATCGACTGCAGGCCGGCGAGGATGATGATGGCGTTGTAGCCGGCCCAGCGCCAGGTGACCGCGATCATGATCAGCGCCATGGCCGGCGTTACGTTGGAGAACCAGTCGATCTTTGAGATGCCGACGCTCTCCAGGAGCTTGTTGACGATGCCGAAATCGAGGCTGAACATCAGCCGGAAGACGGCCGAATAGGCGACCTCGCCGACTACAACCGGGGCGAAGAAAGCGAAGCGGTAGAGGCCGCGGGCTTTAAGCAGCGGCGAGTTCAGAAGCACCGCCATGACGATCGCCAGTGCAATCATCACCGGCACCTGGATGACCAGGATCAGCAGCGTGTTCTTCAGCGCATTGTAGAAGGCGGGGTCGCCGATCAGTCGGCCCCAATTGAAGGCCGGCGCGAAGCGCCAAGGCACGGTGCGCGTCGCCTGGAAGGAGATGATGAAGGAAGAGATGATCGGCCAGATCCAGAAGATGGCGAAGATCAGAAGGTAAGGCGTGAGGAAGCGGTACGCGGTGGCGTTCTGGGTGCGCATTTCGCTTCCTCCTTTCATCTGTCTCTGCCTTCTCCCCTTGTGGGAGAAGGTGGCCGCGAAGCGGCCGGATGAGGGGTGTTCCAGCTTGGCAACGACGGCAATCCGTCCAACACCCCTCATCCGTCTTGGCGCTGCGCGCCAATCCACCTTCTCCCACAAGGGGAGAAGGGGAGGCAGCGCACTATTTAACCGGCAGGCCAGTCGCGGCGGCGATCTGCTTGGCGGCGTCGTCGAGCGCGGCCTTGGCGTCGGGATAGCCGTTGGCCAGGTATTTGGTCTGCACGGCGCGGACGATGATCTCGGCGTCGCTCTGGAATTGCGTGCCGCGGCTCGGCACCACCTTGGGCAGCGTGGCCAGGATATCTTTCCACACGGCCTGGCCGCCCCAATAGGGCTGCGGCTGCGAGACGTAAGGATCGTCGAGCGCCGAGATCAGCGACGGCACCAGGCCGAAATCCTTCAGCATGGTGATCTGGCCGTCATTGGTCTCGAGCGTGTATTTCAGATAGGCGTAGGCCGCTTCCTTGTTCTTCGAGGCCGAGGTGATGGCCAAGGACGAGCCGCCGAGATTGGCGGCGCGCGGGCCGTCGGCGGTCAGGCTCGGCATCAGGTAGACGCCCCACTTGCCGCTCTCCTTCGGCGATTCGGTGCGGATCGTGCCTTCATACCAGCCGCCATAGACCTGGCTGGCGACGGTGCCGGCGGTGTTGTTGGTGATCTTGGTCGACCAGTCGGCCGACGACACGATGCCGGCGTCCTTCATCTCCTTGACCTTGGTCATGGCGTCGACGCATTTCGGCTCGGCCACGGTGATCGACTGGCCATCCTCGGCGAAATAGGCGCAGCCCTGCTCGTTGGAGATCATGCGGAAGAATTCGGTGTCGCCGTTGAAATCGGCATTGGTCATCGATACGCCCGGATTGGCGTCCTGGATCTTCTTGCCGGCGGCGATGAAATCGTCCCAGGTCTTGATCGAGGCCGGGTCGACGCCTGCCTTCTCGTAGAAGTCGCGGCGGTAGAAGACGGCCACCGGGCCGGAATCCCAGGGCATGGCATAGGCCTTGTCGCCGACTTCGAGCTCGGTGCGCTTGAAGTCGGGGAATTTCTTCTGGTCTTCCGCCGTGTAACCCAGCGTGTGCAGGTCGACGAAGCAGTCCGGGAACTGGCTCCAGTAATTCTCCGCCTCGCCATTCTCGATCGAGACGATATCGGGCAGGCCGACGCCGCCGGCGGCGCAGCCGGCGATCGATTTGTCATAGGTGGGCTGGTTGCCGAGATCCTGAACCGTGACCTTGATGTCGGGGTATTTCTTGTTGAAGCCCTCGACCGTCGCCTTCAATGACGAGGCGGCGATGTTCCAGCTCCAGATGGTGATCTCGCCGGACTGCGCCAGCGCCGGGCCGGAGCCCAGGGCAAGCATAAGCGCGGCGCAGGTCAGTGTAGTGCGCATTGAAATCCTCCCATTTCATTTGCTCTCTCACTGTGAGCGTGGCTAGACTATCCGGCGCGGAAGGCTTGTCGCCGTCAGAGGGAATAAGAAGTTGGCGGAAAGTAAGATGCCGGAGCGTCCATTCTACCAGCCTGGCGCGAGCAGCGTCGAAGGACTGCCGCTCATGCTGCAGATGTTTTACAACCACCCGTTGGTGATGCTGAAACCGCACTGGCACGCCCAGGTGGAGGTGAATTTCATCGTGCAGGGCCGCGTGCATTACCGCATGGCCGAGCACGAGATTTCGCTTTCGGCCGGCGAGATGTGCCTGTTCTGGGGCGGCCTGCCGCACCAGATGAACGACCTCTCCGACGACGCCATCTATGCCGGCGCGCATCTGCCGCTGGTGCATTTCTTCCGCCTGCATCTGCCGGCCGACATACGCCATCGGCTGATGACCGGCGCGACGCTGGTGACCAATGCGACCGACCAGTCGGACAACGACAATTTCAAGCGCTGGAACGAATATGCGCGCTCGGGCGATCCGGCGAGGGCCGAGCATGCCGTCAACGAGCTGCTGCTGCGGCTCGAGCGGGTACGCTTCGAGCCTTACCGGCTGGTTCCGGAAAGGGTGGCTGGCCAAGGCGCCGGCAATGCCTTCGACCAGCAGTCCTCCCGTAATGTCGGGCGCATGTGCGATTTCATCGCCGAGAATTTCCTCTACGACATCGACTGCGTGACCATCGCCGCGGCCGCCGATATCCATCCCAAATACGCAATGAGCCTGTTCAAGAAATCGACCGGCATGACGCTCAACGAATATGTCAATCTGCTGCGGTTGAGCTACGCGCAGGCGCTGCTGATGCATGAGGACGCCAATGTGTTGAGGGTCGCCATGGACTCAGGCTTCGGCTCGCTCAGCGCCTTCAACAAATCGTTCCGCAAGCTTGCCGGCATGTCGCCCTCCGATTTCCGCCGGGCGGGCGGGGCGCGGTAAAAATGGCCGACGGTCGCCCACCCGTCGTCGCCCATCGCGATCGTCATTCTAGGGCGGAGCGGGAAGCGAAGCGTACCGCGTAGACCCTAGAATCCATGCCGTGACGTTAAGGCGTTGCAGCGGGTACAGAATCTTCTGCACCGTTGCATTTCCCGGCAGAAGTTATGGCATGGATTCTAGGGTCTGCGCGCGTCGCTCCGCTCCTTGCTCCGCCCTAGAATGACGACGTCACCGGAGTTCCCACGGCCGGAAAGCTGACGGTGACGCCGAGACCCGGATTGCGGTCCTCGAGCACGATGGCGGCGCCATGCAGGTCGGCCACCGCCTTGACCAAGCTGAGGCCCAGTCCGCTGCCGGGCGTCGTGCGGCTGGCATCGAGCCGATAGAGCCGGCGGAACACTTTTTCGCGCTCCTCGGCGGGAATGCCCGGGCCATTGTCGCGGACATGAATGAGGACGTGGTTGCCTGCCCGGGTCACCGAGAGCTCGATCGCGGTGCCCCGCGGGCAATGCCTGAGCGCGTTCTCGACCAGATTGGCCAGCATCTGCATGAGCAGATCGCGGTCGCCGTGCACGTACCATTTTGTATCCGGAACGATCACGGTGGACAGAGACTTGCCGTCGTCCTCGGCGACATCGGCATAGACTTCGCCAATGGTCTCGACGACCGGGCCGACATCGAGATCGACGAAGCGCGCCTTGCGGGCGCCGGCTTCGATCTGGGCGATGCGCAGCAAAGCGTCGAACGTGCTGTTGATCTGCTGGCTCTCGGTGCGGGCGTCGCTCAGCTCGGTCGAGATATCCTCGCCCGACACCGTCTTGTCGGCGGCGGATTCCAGGATCATCTGCAGCCGGTTGAGCGGCGTCTTGAGATCGTGGGCGATGTTGGCGCTCACTTCGCGCATGCCATCGACCAGGGCCGACAGGCGCTCGAGCGCCGCGTTCACCTGGGCGGAGACGGCGTCGATGTCGTCGCCATTGCCGGTCAGCGGAATGCGCGCGTCGAGGCGCCCATGCGAGACATCGACCATGGTATTGGCGATGCCGTCGAGGCGGCGCTGGACGCGCGAGGCAAGCATCGCGCCGCCGCCGATCGCCAGGACGGTGATGAAGAGCGTGGCCCAGCCGAAGCTCATCAACACGATCCTTTCCAGATCCTCGGTTTCCGAAAGCGAGAAGGCGACCGTTAGCTTGTTGCCGCCGACCGTGCCCGAATAGGCGCGATATTGGGTATCGGGCGGCACGCCCGGCAAGTCGGCGGCGAACATGGAAAAGCCGTCCGGCAGGCTGGAGGCGGTGAAATCCCCGGCGAGACGGTTGCCGTTCCGATCGGTGAGGGAAAAGATTTCGTCCTTGTCCTGGCTGAACTGGGCATGGTCCCTGACGGTTGAAACGAGATCCTCCTCGTCGCCCTCGGCATGGGTCGCGGCGATGAGCGAATAGGTCTCCTTGATCGATTGATCGAGCTGCCTGGCCAGCGAGGCGCTCATCAGCTGATAGACGATCGCGCCCGACAGGATGAAGGCCAGCAGGAACAGGAAGGCGAAGGTCAGCGCCAGCCGGAACGGCGTGCTGCGCAGCAGGCTGGAGCGCGTCCCGCTCATGCGATCGCGGAAGCGGTTGGCCGCCCCGCGATTGCGGAGGCAAGATCAGGCCGGGACATGCAGGCTGTAGCCGGTGTTGCGCACGGTGTGGATCAACGGCACGTCGAAGGGCCTGTCGACCTTGGCCCTGAGCCGGCTGATATGCGTCTCGACGACACTGGTCTTGGGGTCGAAATGAAAATCCCAGACGCGCTCGAGCAGCATGGTGCGGGTGATGACGCGGCCCTCGCCGCGCATCAGCACTTCGAGCAGGCTGAACTCGCGCGGCTGCAGGTCGATCGGCTGGCCCTGCCTGGTGACGCGGCGCTGGATAAGGTCCATTTCGAGGTCGGCGACACGCAAAGCCGTCTTCTGCTCCTGCGCCGCCGGCCGGCGGCCGAGCGCATGGATGCGGGCAAGCAGCTCGGAAAAGGCGAAGGGCTTGACGAGATAGTCGTCGCCGCCGGCCTCGAGGCCTTCGACCCGGTCGTCGACGCCGCCGATCGAGGTCAGGAAAATAGCCGGCGTGCGGATGCCGGCGGCACGCACCGCCTTGATCATTGACAGGCCGTCGAGGCCGGGCACCATGCGGTCGGCGACGATCACGTCATAGGCGTTGCGGGTAGCGGCGAAGAGCCCGTCATGACCGTCGCGCAAGAGATCGCAGACATGGCCGGCCTCGGTCAGTCCCCTGACGATATAATCCGCGGTTCTCGGATCGTCTTCAACAAGCAGAAGTCGCATTGTCCGGTGCCGTCCTTGCCACCTCAACCATTTGTTTTTACGAGCTTTCAGACCGAGTGCCGCTACACATTTTTGCGAGGGACAGCCGATATCCGTCGCGACCGCCGACGGCAGCGGCGAAGAACCGGGCGGCCGGCGGCGAGAGCGACCTCATGGTCGTCCCGCGCTCGCGCCCAGCGTGAGAAGAAGCTCGTCCAGTTGCCCGAACGTCTCGCCCATCGCATCGGCCGCCCCGGTGCCGGCAGCGTCGAGAGCTTCCTTCGAGGGATAGAGCTCGTGCATCACCAGCAGCGTCTTGCCACCCTTTTCCTCGAAGGTCACCGTGGTGACGGGTCCACCGTCGCCGCCTTCGTCATTGGTCCAGGCGAGGCGCGAGTACGGCACCACTTCGATATACCGGCCGAAGAACTCGGCGGGGTTCGAGGCATCATGGCCGAACGCCAAACGGTACCCGCCTCCGACGCGAACATCCATCTCGCAGGAACGCAGGATCATGCCCATAGACTTGGGCGCCCACCACCGCTTGAACAGTTCGGGCTTGGTCCACGCCTCGAACACGATGCGTGCGGGGGCGTCGAAGGTTCGCGTAACGACCAGCTCACGGTCGGACCTCCGTTCTACCGTCGTGCGAGCAGGCTCACTCCGTTCCATCGACTTCCTCCTTCCGTTTCAGTTCCTCGACAACTTTGTCCAGCTCTTCGAAGCGTGCGTCCCAAAGCCGGCGGTAGCTCTCGATCCAAGCCGCCTCTTCCTCCAATCCGCGCAGGCCGAGCGTGCAGGTCCGCACCCGCCCGGCTTTCCGGGTGGTGACGAGCCCCGCCTGTTCCAAGACGCCGATATGCTTCTTCATGCCTGTGAGGGTCATGTGGAATTTCTCGGCAAGGTCCGTGATCGAGGCCTCCGCGCGTCCAAGCTGCTCCAGAATGCCGCGCCGTGTGGCGTCCGAGAGCGCGGCGAACGAGACATCGAGGCGGGCTTTCGAATACTGAACCATTTGGTTCAGTATCTAGCGCATCGTTGAGCGGCGCGCAAGGGGATAGCGGGCGGGCTGCGCTGCCGGCCCTCCCGGACCGAGCCAGTCTCGCTGCTGCAGCTTACGGTCAATCGCGACATGCTCTAGTCGAGGAGCGCCAGCTCGTCTTCGTCGATCAGTTTTCTCAGCGTCATATGGAGAACGATGGCCACGATGCAGCCGAGGAAAATCAGGCTGGTGAAGGTGGCGCCGAAGCCCAGCCCGCCATAGTCGACCGGATGCGAGAGCAGGTCGCCGAAGGAGGCGCCGAACGGCCGGGTCAGGATATAGGCAAGCCAGAAGGCGAGGACGCTGTTCAGGCCGAGGAAGAACCAGGCAAAAGCGATCGCCGCGATCACGCCGCCAAAGATGAGGCCGGTAGCGAGATAGCCGATATCGAAGCGCTCGGCCACCAGATCGCCGGCAGCCGTGCCGAGCGAGAAGGTGAAGAGGATCGCTAGCCAGTAGAAGATCTCGCGCCTGGCGGTGAAGATGGTGTGGATCGAGAGGGTCCTTTCGCTGGCATACCAGACCGCGAAAGTCAGTGCGAGGGCGACCGAGAAGACGATGGTCGTCGTCTCCAGCCGCACGCCGAAATCGTCGATGAGGTTGTCGGCGACCAGGGTGCCGACGACGCTGATCAGCACGACGGCGAGCCAATAGGCCCAAGGTACATAGCGTTTCTGCGCGAATTGCAGGACGAGCGCGACGATGAGGATGCCGCCCATGATCAAGGACGTGACGGTTAGGCCGAGGCCGAGCTTCACGGCGAGGTAGTCGGCCGCCGTCTCGCCCATGGTCACCGCCATGATCTTGACCAGCCAGAAATCGATGGTGACGTCCGGGACGCGGTTGGGGGCGAGGTTGTCGGCTTGAGAGATCATGGCGCGATCCGCTGTTCGTTCGAGCCGCCTCGAATTCCGTATGGCGGCGACGCCCAAATTAGGCAGGCGAATTCACCGCGGCCTGTCCGCGTTCTTACAAATTCGTAAGGTTGGCCAAAAACATCCGCCGAGCCTCGTCATGCCGCCAGCGAAGAGATAGACAAGCCTTGGCGCCCCCTGGCTGCGCCGGAGCGGTGAGAAGAATGGCATCCCCCAAATCGACGCCGAATGCGTTCGACCAGCATAAGCGCCTGATCGTCGTGCAGCTGGCCGCCGTGCTTGCCGTCATCCTGCTCCTGTTCAGCAAGCCGGCGTTGGCCGAGGGATCGGACGGTCACGAAGTCATGGAGACGATCGGCTTCGCGATGGTGCTGATCTGCTTCCTCGGCCGGCTGTGGAGCATCCTCTTCGTCGGCGGCAGGAAGAATGACGAGCTGATCGTGTCCGGCCCGTTCTCGATGACCCGGAACCCGCTCTATTTCTTCTCGACGGTCGGCACGGCTGGCATCGGGCTGATGTTCGGCTCGCTGCTGGCGGCCCTCATGCTCGGCCTGGCGAGCTTCCTCGTCTTCCGCTTCACCGCGCGCAAAGAGGCGGAGTATCTTGCCGGCAAGTTCGGTGCGGCTTACGCGGCCTATGCCGAACGCACGCCGTCCTTCTGGCCGAATCCGCTGCTTTACCGCGACGAGGCGCAGTGGCTGTTTTCGACCGGCGCGCTGCGGAACACGTTCCGCGACGGGCTCTATTTCCTGGCTTTGTTTCCGGTGATCGAGGCGGTCGAGTATTTGCGCCTCAGCGGCGACCTGCCGACGCTTTTCACGGTCTATTAGTTTTCCGGTACAGAATGACCGACGGCTCTGTCTGCCTTGGCAGGCGGCATACGTTGGAGATTGACTGACGCGCTTGTCAGATCGTCATTCTATGGCGGAGCAAGGAGCGAAGCGACGCGCGCAGACCTTAGAATCCATTCCGTGACATCGAGGCGTTGCCACGGTGCAGAATTCTGCTCCGCTGCTTTCCTCGACCAAGGTCACGGAATGGATCCTCGGGTCTGCGCTCCGCTTCGCGTCGCTCCGCCCGTGGATGACGAGGTTGTGAAGCTTCCGCCAGTCTCCAGCGTTGCGCTGATTTCGCGGAAAATAAACCCCGGTCAGCGCGCCCTGCCGCGCGCGGCGCGGCGTGTGCTCTGCAGGAGAATTGCCAGGCAGCCGGCGAGAAGCAGGAAGCCGCCGATGAGCGGCGGCAGCGTCAGAAGCTTTACCGCGGCGGTGATCAGCGCGATCAGGATCAGCGCGAGCAGGGCGAGATTGCCGTCGTCGACGAACATGCCGACGAGCTCCTTGAAGACCAGACGGATCATCGGGCAACTCCTTCGGCGGGTTCCGGGTAGGCGCCGCGCAGCCAGCGCACGATGGCGAAGGATGCGGCGGCAATGACGGCGAAGATGGCGAGCAGAGCGAGGTCGGCGCCCGGCCACTCGGCGCCGAGGCCCTCGCCGGTCCAGAACACGCCGAAGCTGGTCAGCATCAGGCCGACGACGAATTTCAGCGCATTCTCGGGCACGCGGGCTAAAGGACGATGCACGGCAAGGCCGATCAGCATCACCAGCACGAAGGCCGCCAGCGCGCCGAGGCCGGCATAGAGCGTCTGCCCGTGCGCGGCGCCGACGGCGATGACGATGAACACCACCTCGACGCCTTCGAGCAGCACTGCCTTGAACGATGCGACGGCCGCCAGATAGTCGGCGCGGCGGTCGGCGGCCTGCCGCTGCAAGGCGGCCGTCTCCTTGGAAAAGGCCTGCTCCTCGTCATGCAGCGCGATGACGCCGACGCTGCGCAGGATCGCCTTTCTCAGCCAGCGCATGCCGAACAGGATCAAAAGCACGCCGACCACGAATTGCAGGACGGTGATGGGGACGAGCGCCAGCAGCGGTCCGAAAACAAGCACCAGCGCCGCCAGCAGGGCGAGCGCCAGCGCCGCACCCGTCAGCGCCGGTCGCCAGCTGCGCGTCACGCCGACGGCGAGCACGATGGTGAAGGCTTCAACCACTTCGACGAAGGAGGCCAGGAACGAGGCGGTCACGGTGGAAAATATGGGTGTCAGGCCATGCATCAAGGCTTCGTCCAATGCTCGGGAATCATCGGGTGGCGAGAACGATACAGCGCTCCGGCGCCGGCGAGAATGCCAGGATGAGGCGATCGGCGCCGCCTCCGGCCCCATCACGTCCCGACGCGAGGGCGGACATTTCGCAGGACGCATTGACGGTCTGTATCCGTTCGGTGTCCGTTGTATCGCGGCACTGCCCTGGCTATCTGCTGGAGCAACAAGAAGTTCAAGCGGTCGTTGGGCCGCTCCAGCAGGAACGGAGCACATGAAGAAGATCGGATTTCTGTCGTTCGGGCATTGGTCGCCCTCGCCGCAATCGGGCACGCGCTCGGGCGCCGACGCGCTGCTGCAGTCGATCGACCTCGCGGTCGCGGCCGAGGAACTTGGCGCGGACGGTGCCTATTACCGCGTCCACCATTTCGCCCGCCAGCTCGCCTCGCCGTTTCCGCTGCTTGCCGCGGCCGGCGCCAGGACCAAGCGTATCGAGCTCGGCACCGCCGTCATCGATATGCGCTACGAGAACCCGCTCTACATGGCCGAGGACGCGGGCGCCGCGGACCTGATTGCCGGCGGGCGTCTGCAGTTGGGCATCAGCCGCGGCTCGCCCGAGCAGGTGATCGATGGCTGGCGCTATTTCGGCTACGTGCCGGAAGAGGGCAAGAGCGATGCCGACATGGCGCGCCGGCACTCCGAGATCTTCCTCGACCTGCTGCGCGGCGAAGGCTTCGCCCAGCCCAATCCGCGGCCGATGTTCCCCAACCCGCCCGGCCTGCTCAGGCTCGAGCCGTTCTCGGCCGGCCTGCGCGAACGCATCTGGTGGGGCGCGGCCACCGACGCCACGGCCGTGTGGGCGGCCAAGCTCGGCATGAATCTGCAAAGCTCGACGCTGAAATTCGATGAGACCGGCGAGCCGCTGCATGTCCAGCAAGCCAAGCAGATAAGGGCCTACCGCGCCGCCTGGAAGGAAGCAGGCCATGCCAGGGAGCCGCGCGTCTCGGTCAGCCGCAGCATCTTCGCTCTCGTCAACGACATGGACCGCGCCTATTTCGGCGGCAGCGAGGGCGAGGACCATTTTGGCTATATCGAGCCGGAAAAGCGGGCCGTGTTCGGCCGCACCTATGCCGCCGAGCCGGAGGTGCTTATCGAGCAGTTGAAGGAGGACGAGGCGATCGCCGAGGCCGACACGCTGCTGCTCACCGTGCCCAACCAACTCGGCGTCGACTACAACGCCCATGTCATCGAGTCGATCCTGAAGCATGTCGCGCCGGCGCTGGGCTGGCGGTGATGTGGCGAAAACCGCAAAACGCGTAATCTCCCCCGGAAGGGGGGAGATCAGACTTCACGCCGGCTTTCGCCAATCACCAACGTCAGCCTTGGACCGCCTTCTCTCTCGTCCTTCCTTCGACGTTGACATCTGATAAAATAGCAATCTACTTTGGCGCGTAATCGGTTACGTAACCGATTACGGCTCAATCAAGTGGAGGAGACTAATGAGCAAGTTCTCAAACACGCATGGGCTTGGCCCGTTCTCGCGCCGCCAGTTCCTGAAGACCAGCGCCTTGGCTGCCGGCGCGCTGGCGCTGCCGCTCGGACCGGTTCTCGCCGCCGACAAGCCGAAGGTCGGCCTGGTCATGAAGTCCCTGGCCAACGAGTTCTTCAAGCAGATGCAGGCTGGCGCGGAGGAGTATGCGGCCAAGAACAAGGACAAGTTCGATTTCGCCGCCGTCGGCATGAAGGACGAGCGCGACTTCGCCGCCCAGGTCGACGCCATCGAGAACTTCATCACCCAGAACTACAACATCATCGTCGTCGCCCCGGCCGATTCGAAAGCCATGGTCACGCCGATCGCCAAGGCGCTGAAGGCCGGCATCAAGGTCATCAACATCGACGTTGCGCTCGACACCGAGGCCAAGAAGAAGGCCGGCATCGACCTCGCCTTCTTCGGCCCGGACAACCGCGCCGGCGCCAAGCTGGCCGGCGACGCGCTCGGCAAGGCGCTGGGCAAGGGCGGCAAGGTCGTCATCCTCGAGGGCAATCCCGAGGCCGACAACGCCAAGCAGCGCAAGCTCGGCTTCGACGATTCGGTGAAGGAATACGGCCTCGACCTGCTCGACTCCAAGACCGCGCATTGGGAGACCGAGGAAGCCAACACGCTGATGACCAACTTCCTCACCCAGCATCCCGACATTCAGGGCGTGATGGCGGCCAACGACTCCATGGCGCTCGGCGTCGTCAAGGCGATCGACGCTGCCGGTAAGTCCGGCCAGATCAAGGTCGTCGGCTTCGACAACATCCCGGCTGTCGGTCCGCTGCTGAAGGAAGGCAAGATGCTCGCCACCGTCGAGCAGTATGGCGCGAAGATGGCGGCGATGGGCATCGACTACGGCCTGCGCGAGCTGGCCGGCGAGAAATTCTCCGGCTGGGTCAAGACCGACGTCAAGCTGGTCACCGCATGAGGCGAGCCGGGGCGCCGGCGCTCCCTTCCGGCGCCAGGCTTCGCCTCTCTCGTCACCGCCGCCGCCAGTTTCGGCGGCGGTGACGGAGCATCCGCTGCTGTCGTCGCCGACGGGCACGGTTTAGGATTCTGCCGCCCATGGATGCGATTCTCTCTCTTGAAAGAGTCGGAAAGATCTTTCCCGGCGCCGTCGCGCTGAGCGAGGTGTCGCTGTCGATCGCGCGCGGCGAGACCCATATCATCCTGGGCGAGAACGGCGCCGGCAAGTCGACGCTGATCAAGCTGCTGGCCGGCATCTACCAGCCGGACTCCGGCACGATCGCCTTCAACGGCCAGCCCTATCAGCCGAAGACGCCGCATGATGCGCAGCAGAGCGGCATCCGCGTCGTGCACCAGGAGCTGAACCTGTTGCCCTATCTCAGCATCGCCGAGAATCTGATGCTGGAAAGCCTGCCGCGCCGCGCCTTCGGCATCGTCGACCGCAAGGCGCTCAATAGCCGCGCGGTGGCGCTGCTCAAGCAAGTCGGGCTCGACATCGATCCGCGCATACGCGTCGAGGCGCTCGGCGTCGCGCAGATGCAGCTGGTCGAGATCGCCAAGGCGCTGAGCTACGACTCGAAGCTTCTGGTGCTGGACGAGCCGACCGCGACGCTGACGCCGCCGGAGATCGAGCGGCTGTTTTCCATCATCAAGCGGCTGAAGGCCAAAGGCGTCACCACCATCTACATCTCGCACCGGCTGCACGAGGTGTTCGAGATCGGCGACCGCGTGACCGTCTTGCGGAACGGCAGGCTGGTCGCGACGCGCGACCTGCACGGCCTCACCGTGCCCGACCTGGTGCGCATGATGATCGGCCGCGACATCGCCGACGAATATGGTTTCGATGCCAGGGTCGTACCGGGCAAGGTCGCGCTCAGCGTTGCCAATCTGAAGCGCGACGCCTCCACCCCGGAGATATCGTTCGCCGTGCGCCATGGCGAGATCCTCGGCGTCGCCGGCCTGGTCGGCAGCGGCCGCACCGAAGCTATGCGCGCTCTGTTCGGCGCCGATCCGAAGCTCGACGGTGTCGTCGAGATCGACGGCAAGCCGGTGGCGATCGCCGCGCCGAAGGACGCGGTGCGGCATGGCCTGAGCCTGCTTACCGAAGACCGCAAGGGCCAGGGCCTGCTGCTCGACATGGCCGTCGACAAGAACATCACCATCACCGATCTCAGCAAGATCTCGCGCAACGGGCTGCTCAACCGAAGGACGGAGGCTGCGGCCGCCAACGATCTCGTCGGCCAGCTGCGCGTCAAGGCGAGCTCGATCGAGCAGGCGGTGCGCAACCTCTCGGGCGGCAACCAGCAGAAGGTGGTGCTGGCCAAATGGCTGTTCCGCGGCACCTCGACGCTGATCCTCGACGAGCCGACGCGCGGCGTCGACATCGGCGCCCGGCGCGAGATCTACCAGCTGCTGTGGATGCTGGCGGCGCGGCAGAAGGGCATCATCATGGTGTCGTCCGACCTGCCTGAATTGATGGGCATGTGCCACCGCATCATCGTCTTTTCGAAAAACAGGATCGTCGGCGAAGTGCCGCGATCCGAATTCGACCAGGAGCGCATCCTGTCGCTCGCCTATCAGGAGTATGTGCGACCATGAGCGAGATGTCCGAGATAGCCGTGGCGGCGCCTGTTTCTCCGGGCCGGGCGAAGTTCCTGCGTTTCCTGGTGCGCGATGCCGGCGTGCTCCTGGCGCTGGTGCTGATCACGCTGTTCTTCTCGGTCACCGCGCCCTATTTCGCCACCTCCGGCAACGCGCTGAAGATCTTCGTGCAGATCGCCATCAACACGGTGCTGGCGGCCGGCATGACCTTCGTCATTCTCACCGGCGGCATCGACCTTTCGGTCGGCTCGGTGCTGGCGCTGTGTACGGTCGTCGGCGCCACCGTGATGATAAACGAAAGCCTGTCGCCGGCCGTCGCGATCACGCTGGCGCTGCTCGCCTGCATGGCGACGGGTGCGGTGTGCGGCTTCCTCAACGGCTGGATCTCGACGCGCTGGAAGATCCCTTCCTTCATCGTCACGCTGGGCATGCTCAACATGGCCGCGGGCGCCGCGCGCGTGGTCAGCGACAATTCGACCATCACCGGCCTGCCGCAGAGCTTCGTCGATTTCGGCAATCTGATCATCGGCGGCTTCCTGCCGTCGATCTTCCTCGTCGCCGTGCTGGTGATCGCGGCCGGCTGGTTCGTGCTGCGCTTCACCGTCTTCGGCCGCATGATCTTCGCCGTCGGCACCAATGACGAGGCGGTGCGGCTGTCGGGTCACAATCCGGATTTCTACAAGGTCGCCGCGTTCACCATCAGCGGGCTCACCGCCGGCATCGCGGCCATGGTCTATCTGTTGCGCCTCAACATCGGCAGCCCGATCGCCGGCGTGGGCTACGAGCTCAACGCGATTGCCGCCGTCATCATCGGCGGCACCAGCCTCAGCGGCGGCAAGGGCTCGATCATCGGCACGCTGGTCGGCGCCTGCATCCTGCAGGTGCTTTCCACCGGATTGCAGCTGCTCGGCGTCGGCGACAATTTCAAACCGATCGTGATTGGCCTTGTCATTGTGCTCGCGGTCATCCTAGACGCGTACCGGGAGAGGCTGTTGCGGAAAATCCGCTGAGGGGAACGGGCCATGACGACGATTGCCGATGTCGCGCGCCGTGCAGGGGTGTCCGTCGCCACCGTCTCGCATGTGATGAACCATACGCGTCATGTCGAGCCGGAAACGGCCGAGCGCGTGCGCGCCGCGATCGCGGCGCTGCGCTACAGCCCGAACTCGGTGGCGAGGAGTCTCAGGCGCGGCGAAACCAAGACCATCGGCCTGCTTCTTCCCGACAATTCCAATCCCTTCTTCGCCAGCGTGGCGCGGCAGATCGAGGATGCCGGCTTCGTTTCCGGCTACACGGTGATCCTGTGCAACTCCGACGGCAACGCCGAGAAGGAGGAGCGCTATCTCTCGGTGCTGATGGCCAAGCAGATAGACGGGTTGATCTTTGCCGGCTCGTCCGACCACGCGCGGGTGTTCGCCCGCCTCCTGCCCAGCGTGCCGGCGGTGCTGCTCGACCGCGAGATCCAGTCGGTCAATGTCGATTCGGTGCTGGTCGACCACGACCATGGCGGCTATCTCGCCGGCAAATACCTGGCCGGCCTCGGCCACAGGAAGATCGGCGTCATCGGCGGTCCGCGCGATTCGAGCTCCAGCCCGGCCCGCCTGCGCGGTTTTGTCCGCGCGCTTGGCGAAGCAGGCGTTGAGCTGCCGGCGTCGTCAATCGTCGATTCCGACTATCATTTCGCCGGCGGCCGCCTAGCGATGGAGCAGCTTATGGTACAGGCGGCCGGCATCACTGCGGTGTTCGCCTGCAACGACCTGATGGCCATGGGCGCGGTCACGGCGCTGCGCTCGCGGGGATTGCATGTTCCCGACGATATGTCGATGATCGGCTTCGACGACATCCCCTACGCCGTCACCACCTGGCCGCCGCTGACGACAATCGCGCAGCCGGTGGAAAAGATCGGCACGCTGGCGGTGAGCCTGCTGCTCGAGAGGCTGGGCGAGCCGGAAGCGCCGTCAAGGCGCGAGGTGCTGGCGCCGGTTCTGGTGGAGCGGGAAAGCTGCGCGGCGCGGGGGTAGTCTGGCAATCGACGACTTAGGCACTGCCCCCGCTCCGTCTCGGCGCTGCGCGCCGATCCACCTCTCCGCCATTTCATCTATGGCATGCACACCTTTCAAAGCGGCCGGCCTTTGGCGATAGCGTGCATGGCAGCGCGCTGGTCGACCCCCACTCCGTCTCGGCTTCGCCGAGCCACCTCTCCCCCGATCGACGGGGTAGAGGAAAGGCGCCAAGCCTTTTGCCGTCAACGCCCGTCCAGCTCCCTTCCTTTCCCTCCGGAGGGGGGGAAGGTGGCGCTGCGAAGCAGCGACGGATTGGGGGAACCACGTGGCAATCAAGCGTCGGCCTGATCAGTCGCGCCAGTCACAGAAGATGTGCTTAACGTAGACGAAGTGGTGAGAGGTGGCTCGGCGAAGCCGAGACGGGAGAGGGGGAGCGCTCTATGCGATTATCCCGCCGTATGAAATCGCCTCAGCGAACCGCCTCAGGCCGCCGGCTGCATGGCGGCTCTCAGCAGCATGCCGAACAGGTCGCGCGGCTCGTCGGGGTCGGCGAGCAGGTCGAGCTCCTCATAGAGGCCGGTGGCCTGGAGCTGGTCGCGGACGTAGCGCAGCGCGGAAAAATCTTCCGTGGCGAAGCCGACGGAATCGAACAGCGTGATCTGCTCGGACGTCTTGCGGCCCTCGGCCTTCCCGGTCATCACCTGCCACAGCTCCGTCACCGGATGATCGGCGTCGAGCTGCTGGATCTCGCCCTCGATGCGCGTCTGCGGCGGGAACTCGACGAAGATGTCGGAGCGCAGAAGGATGTCGCGGTGCAGCTCGGTCTTGCCGGGGCAGTCGCCGCCGACCGCGTTGATATGGACGCCGGCGCCGACCATGTTGTCGGTGAGGATCGTGGCATACTGCTTGTCGGCGGTCACCGTGGTGATGATGTCGACGCCTTCCACGGCATCCTGCCCGGTCGAGCAGATGGTGATATCGAACCCCTTGCCGGCGAGGTTGCGGGCGCATTTTTCCGAGGCCGAGCGGTCGATGTCATAGAGCCGCAGCCGGTCGATGCCGATGAGCGCCTTGAAGGCGATGGCCTGGAATTCGGACTGGGCGCCATTGCCGATGATGGCCATGGCGCGGGAGTTCTTCGGCGCCAGGTATTTTGCCGCTACCGCCGAGGTGGCCGCCGTGCGCAGCGCCGTCAGGATGGTCATTTCGGTCAACAGCATCGGATAGCCGGAGCCGACATCGGCGAGGACGCCGAAAGCGGTTACGGTCTGGCGTCCTTCGCGCATGTTCTTCGGATGGCCGTTGACATATTTGAAGCCGTACATCTTGCCGTCGCTGGTCGGCATCAGCTCGATGACGCCGTCATGGCTGTGCGAGGCGATGCGCGGCGTCTTGTCGAACAGCTCCCAGCGGCGGAAATCCTCCTCGATATAGGCGGCGAGCTCGGTGAGGAAGCGCTCGACGCCGATGGCGAGCACCAGCTTCATCATGCGATCGACGCTGACAAAGGGAACGATGGCAAGGCGCGAAGGCTGGGTCATGATCAGAGGTTTCCGGAATGGCTGCGGGTCGGGCGATCCATGATGCGGCGGCCCATCAGGCTGGCGGTGAGGTCGACCATCAGGGTGGCGGTACGGCCGCGCTCGTCGAGGAAGGGGTTCAATTCGACCAGGTCGAGGCTTGAGACGAGGCCTGAGTCGGACAGCATCTCCATCACCAGATGCGCCTCGCGGAAGGTGGCGCCGCCGGGAACGGTGGTGCCGACGGCGGGCGCGATCGAGGGGTCGAGGAAATCGACGTCGAGGCTGACATGCAAGAGCCCGTTCTCCTTCTCGACGCGGGCCAGGAAGGCGCGCAGCAGAGGCGCGATGCCGTGCTCGTCGATGGCGCGCATGTCGTGCACGGTGACGCCGGCTTCAGTAAGCGCGCGGCGCTCGGCCGGATCGACGCTGCGCAGGCCGATGGCGCAGATGCGGACCGGGTCGACGGCTTGCGGCAGATCCGGGAAATAGCCCTTGAAGCCGGCCTGGCCGCTGGCATAGGCGAGCGGCACGCCGTGCAGATTGCCGCTGGTGGTGGTGTCGAGCGTGTGGAAATCGGGATGCGCGTCGAGCCACAGCACGAAGAGCGGCCGTCCGCGCTCGGCCGCGCGGCGCGCCACGCCCGACACGGTGCCGGCGGAGATCGAATGGTCGCCGCCGAGGAAGATTGGCATGGCGTCCCGCGAAGCCGCGTAGGCGGTCTCGGCGATCGCCGCCGTCCAGGCGGAAATCTCCGGCAGCGCCTTCAGCGCGAGATTGCCGTGCGCCACGGGCCGCGCCGCGGCTTTCTCGACCGCGCCCCAGTCCTCGACCTCGTGGCCGAGCTCGGCCAGCACCGAGACCAGCCCTGCTGTGCGCAGCGCGCTCGGCCCCATCTCGCATCCCATCCTGCCCGCGCCGTCCTGCACCGGCGCGCCGACGATCCTGCAGCGCATCTTTTCTCACCTTGCGATTGATCGAAGGAGTGAACCATCAGCTGCTGGCGGCTTGAACAGTGAAAATTGGCATTTCGAGAAGACTAATCTATCATGATGGTCAGACGATTTGATCGAAATGGAAGCCATGGACGCGCTGGACGAGAAACTGGTGACGCTGCTGAGGCACGATGCGCGGCGCAGTGTATCCGACCTCGCCATCGATCTCGGCGTGTCGCGCGCCACGGTCAGGTCGCGCATGGAACGGCTGGAAAAGTCCGGCGAGATCATCGGCTACACTGTGGTGCTGCGCGCCGACGCGGTCGATCAGAAGATACGCGGCGTGATGACGATCGAGATCGAAGGCCATGCCGCCGACCGCGTCGTCAAGGCGCTCGGCGGCCTCGCCGAGGTCTCGACCATCCACACCACCAACGGCCGCTGGGACCTGGTGGTCGAGCTCGGCACCGCCACGCTGACGGATTTCGATGCGGTGCTGCGCCGCATCCGGCTGATCCCCGGCATTACGGGGAGCGAGACAAGCCTGCTGCTGGCGACGCCGAGGACGACGCGGGCGCGGCTGGCGTAGCGGCAGGATCGGTGACGGCAGCGGTGAGGCGTGAAGCGGTTCGGCGATCTTGCGAAACGCCGGGCCGCTTCAGGTTCTTATTTCGTGCGCGGGCCGAAAGCGACGGCGCCGGGCCGGAGCGCGATCCGGCTTTCCCGGAATTGCTCCAGGACTGCCGCATCGCACCGCTCAGCTAATTCAGGGGGTCAGCCGTTCGGATAATAGCCGCCGTCCGAGCCGTCGCCCATATAGATTCCCTGGCCGGTAGCGTTTCGGAGCCGCTGATCCAGCTCATTGATCCGCCCGATCGCAGAACGGCCGCCGGCGGGCTGGATGCTATCGGCCTGCCGCATCAGGTCGCGAGCCTGTTCCTGCGTGATCTTGCCGGCCTGCCTGGCCGCACGGATGCCTTGCTTCACGCCAAGCAGCTGCTGCGTCGCGGCTCTCGCTTCGGGCTCCGCCGGCACTGACGCCGTGGTCATTGTGTCGATCTGCGCCCTATGGTGGCGGTGCACAGCATAGGCGCTCGAAAGCGGTATGGCCGCGAAGATCGAGGCGGCTGCGATGAGTTTTGGGGTGAAAGAACGCATGATGACATCTCCTCGTGATGGAGGAAGCGGCAAGACCGCTTTTTCCGAAAACGGGCCGTCCGGTCGCGTCGTGTCGCGGTGCTGGCCATTCGCCGCCGGCGGATCTCGGCCCAGGGAGGAGATATAGAAACCGCCGCGGCGTTGAAATGAAGCAGCACGCAAACGTTATCCGATGTGATCTGGGGTTGAATCGCCGATGCGCCGTCGGCGAGGCGGGTTCCCAAGCCCAGCCGTCTTCAGGCGACGCTGGCGAGCGGGATCGGCCAATCGATCGCCTGCCCGATTAGCCCGGCATTGGCCTGGTCGGCAAGTCGCTCGGCTTCGCCTTGCGTCAGCCCGATCAGCAGCCGGCCTGCTATCTCCGCCGGAAGATCGGAAACCAGATCGCAGACAAGCCAGTCGTCGCAAGGATCCTGTATTGCCGCGAACCTCATAGGCGCTCCTTGTTTTAGCGCAAGCTAAAGTTCCGATGATGCCCAATCGTTCCATTGCGGGGCGATCAAATATCGAGAAAGAGGCACGGCCGAGCGCGGCACCGAGAGGAATTCATTTGCCTGGCCCGCGAGCAGCTCCGCCTCCTCGCGAGTCGGGCCAAGCAGCAACATGTCCGGCATTCGCGCCGGGAGACCGGACCGCAAATCGAATACCATCCATTGGCCGCACGGATCCTGAAAGGCTGTGAACCTCATGGCCGACGTCTGTTCTATCTTTGCTTCGACGCAATTCCGAACGGAGACTACGGCGAAGTCGCCGAGCATTAACCGCTCACACTTTCCTGGAATTGCTCCAGCTATGCCCCAACGTAACGACTTGCGGGAATGCTTCCCGCGAGACTGTCCGGCCGGATTAATTCCAGCACTTTCACACAACATATAGTTGTCGGGCGCCCGGCAAAAGAGGCTCTACAGTCCCTTCGGCATGCGACTCAAGTCTGATGGGCAGCGGATACTTTCCGGATGGCGGACGTGGCCGTCCGGAGGAAAATATCGCGTGAACCATCTGCTGGATATTTTTGCAGGAGATCGTGGAGATGCGGCAATGCGCGTTGCCGACGGTCCAGACGTAACTCCGGCGCTGTGCCGCGGGTGGGTTTCCCGCTAGCCGCAAACGCGAAAAAGCCGCGGAGACCGCGGCTTTTCGTTTGCTTGATTCCTTGAAGGAAACTGGAGCGGGTGAGGCGATTCGAACGCCCGACCCCAACCTTGGCAAGGTTGTGCTCTACCCCTGAGCTACACCCGCTCGCGCGGCCTTGGGCCGCAAGCCGCGCCTATATGGCCGAAGAGCGCGGCGATTGCAACAGGGAAATGACGGTCTTTTTTGGCGCGAATTCTTCCCGCGGCGACGTTCGCTCGAAAGCACCGAAGCGGCGGCGAAACCGGACTGCTCGCAAATCCGCAGGCAAGCCGCCGCCCGCTTTGCCCGCAATGGCTCCGGCGGCCTTGCCCCGATGGCACCGTTGGCCGTAAACGGCATGAGCCCTTTTTTGACCGCGCGAGGACCGATGCCGAAGACCGAAGCCGAGCTCAACGAATTTCTTGCCGATCTCGGCATTTCCGTCTCGACGGTCAGGCACCCGCCGCTGTTCACGGTCGCCGATTCGCAAGGCCTGCGCGGCGAGATTCCCGGCGGCCACACCAAGAACCTGTTCCTCAAGGACAAGAAGGACAATTATTTCCTCGTCACCGTCGGCGAGGACGCCGTGGTCGACCTGAAGCAGATCCACCACCTGATCGGCGCCGCCAGCCGGGTGTCGTTCGGCAAGCCGGAAATGCTGATGGAGCTGCTCGGCGTCATCCCCGGCGCGGTCACCGTTTTCGGCCTGATCAACGACACGGAAGGCAAGGTCAAGGTCGTGCTCGACGAGGCGTTGATGAGCCACGACGTCATCAACGGCCATCCGCTGACCAATGAGGCGACGACCTCGATCGCCGCCGCCGACCTGATCAGATTCGTCGAGGCAACCGGCCATGATCCTGTTATCCTGAAAGTCTCATGACCTTGAAAGTGCCCTTGCCTTGAAGGCCTTATTGCCTTGAAACTCGGGGGCTGATCGCCACATGGAAGGCGGTTGCGAAATCCGACAATGACGCGCCGGGCGCCGACGCCTGAGAGCGTGACCGAAAGGGCGACAAGATGAGTGACAACAATCCGTATAGCGGCGCGTTTGGCGGCAATGGCGGCCAGTATGCCCAGACGGTGCAATATGGCGGCGGCGACCGCGCCAAGGTTTCGCTCGGCGACGGGCCGGCGGCGGCCGACCTTATCAAGGACACCACAACCGCGACTTTCGCCGCCGACGTCATCCAGGAATCGCGCCGCCAGCCGGTGCTGGTCGACTTCTGGGCGCCATGGTGCGGGCCTTGCAAGCAGCTGACGCCGCAGCTCGAAAAGGCGGTGAAGAACGCCGGCGGCAAGGTCAAGCTGGTCAAGATGAACATCGACGATCACCCCTCGATCGCCGGCCAGCTCGGCATCCAGTCGATTCCCGCGGTCATCGCCTTCAAGGATGGCCAGCCCGTCGACGGGTTCATGGGCGCGGTTCCGGAAAGCCAGGTCGCCCAATTCATCGAGAAGGTCGGCGGCAAGGGCGGCGGCGTGCCGCAGATCGCCGACGCGCTTGCGGCGGCGGCCGAGGCGCGCACGGCCGGCGACGTCCAGACTGCGGCCGACATTTACGACGCGGTCCTCGAGCAGGCGCCGGAGACGATCGAGGCGGTCGCAGGCCTGGGCGAGATCCTGTACGATGCCGGGGACGTGGAAGGTGCCGAGGCCGTGCTGGCGCGAGCGCCCGAGGACAAGAAGGACGCGCCGGCGCTGGCGGCGCTGCGCGCCAAGATGACGCTTGCCGCGGAAGCGGCCGCGCTCGGCAATCCGGACGAGCTCGAGCGCCGGCTCGCCGCCAACCCCGCCGACCATCAGGCGCGCTTCGATCTGGCGATGATCCAGAACGCGCGCGGCGAGCGCGACGCGGCCGCCGACAATTTGCTGGCGATCGTCAAGGCCGACCGGACCTGGAACGACGACGGCGCCAGGGCGCAGCTGTTGAAGCTGTTCGAAGCCTGGGGAATGACCGACGAGGCGACGCTCGCGGCACGCCGCAAGCTCTCGTCGCTGCTGTTCTCGTAGGACGGTTTCGGCGATTCACAGAGCCGCCGAACCGCTTTAAGTTCGGTTTGCGCAATTCCGGACGGAAAGCTGCGGCGAATTTGCCGACCCCAACTGATACTTTCCCGGAATTGCCGTGAATTTTTTGCCGGCTGTCGCGGCCGGCAGGCTTGCGCAGCGGGACATCAGCGCCAGATAAGGGCGGGCCGGATGCCGATCGTGACGAATTCGCCGGTGCGAGAGGAGATTGCAGCTTGATACGCTTGCCGGCGTTGCTTTGGGAGGGTCGCGGTGCGCGTCGGTAACGCACTTTACAGGCTTGCCAAGGATCTGCCGGCGGCAATCCCGGTTTTCCCGCTCGCCGGCGCGCTGCTTCTGCCGGGCGGCCGCATGCCGCTCAACGTTTTCGAGCCGCGCTATCTGCAGATGATCGATCTGGCGATGGCCGGCTCGCGGCTGATCGGCATGATCCAGCCCAGCCTTGACGGCGCATTGCGCGACGACGGCGAGCCTGAACTGTGCAGCGTCGGCTGCGCCGGGCGCATCATCTCGCTCGCCGAGACGGGCGACGGGCGCTATTTGATCTCGCTGCAGGGCGTGTGCCGGTTTCGCATTGTGCAGGAGCTTACGGCAAAGGCGCCGTTCCGGCAGTGCAAGATCGCGCCGTTTCTCGCCGACCTCGAGGAAGACCCGGCCGGCGCCGACGTCGACCGGCCGGCGCTGCTCAAGGCTTTTCGTTCCTATCTGCAGGCCAACGACCTCGAGGCCGACTGGGAAAGCGTCAGCCGCGCCGAAAACGGCATGCTGGTCAACGCGCTGTCGATGATGGCGCCCTACGGGCCGGCAGAGAAGCAGGCGCTGCTGGAAGCGCCGGACCTGAAGACGCGCGCCGAAACGCTGATCGCCATCACCGAAATGACGCTGGCGCGCGAGGATGATGAGTTTGGCTCGAGTCTACAATAGCTTGCCGGCACGGGGATGAGTTCATGGCGGACGGACGGGACGGACGAAAAGCCACGGTCGACCCGAAGCTGCTGGAGCTGCTCGCCTGCCCGCTGACCAAGGGACCGCTAACCTGGGACCCCGAGCGCAACGAGCTGGTCTCGCGCGTGGCGAAGCTCGCCTATCCGGTGCGCGACGGCATCCCGATCATGCTGCCGTCGGAGGCGCGCACGATCTCGGCCGAGGACATGCTGACCCCACCGCCGCGGCTCGGCGGGGCTTCGTGAGTGGGCTGTGCTTGGTACAGTGACGTAGGTAGGCGATCCTTCGCGCCCCCTCTGGCCTGCCGGCCCTCTCCCCCTCTAGGGGGGAGATTGGCAGCTTGGGCCTCCCGTCCATTCTGCAGTGTAGGAGATTAGCGAAAAGCCGGCGTGACGTCTGATCTCCCCCCTTGAGGGGGAGATGTCCGGTAGGACAGAGGGGGGCGCTGTCCCGCCGACATCAAAGTTGTGCATCGTGACGGCACACGCAGTCGGGCTTCTGCTTCCCGTATCGTTCTACTGAAAATTCCGCCCTTTCGGCATGACTTGTTGCGCGGCACCCGACAGGGCTTCGATCTCCTGATGGACCGGCCGGCCACGGCTTGCGGCGGCTCCAACCGGCCGTTCGGCGGGATTATGCTCGATGACCGGTCGGTTGGCGGACTCCAGCAGCACGCCCAGCCAGGACGTCAAATCCTCCACCCGGTCGGCGACGATGTGGATGACGTCCGATTCATGCTGCAGCTTGCCGGTGACGCGGATGAAGCGCGCGCCCATGACCACCGGGCGGAAGCGGTCGAAGACGCGTGGCCAGATGATGACGTTGGCGATCGATTTTTCGTCTTCCAGCGTGAGGAAAATGGCATTGCCCTTGCCCGGACGCTGGCGCACCAGCACCAGCCCGGCGACGGAGACGCGACGGCCGTCGCGCACAGACGGCAGGCGGGCGTTGGGGGTGACGCCGGCGCGATCCAGCCGTTCGCGCAGGAAGGCGACGGGATGCTCCTTCAGCGACAGGCCGAGCGAGCGGTAGTCGTGCACGACATGCTCGCCGAGCGGCATTTTCGGCAGTTTCGTTTCCGGCTCCAGCTCGCGCAGGCGAAGCGAGGGCTGGTCGAACAACGGCAGTTTCTCGGCGGCGCTCTTGCCGTCAAGGGCGCGGACTTCCCAGAGCGCGGCACGGCGGTCGAGGCCGATCGAGCGGAAGGCGTCCGCTTGCGCCAATCTTTCGATCTCGCCGACATCGAGGCCCGAACGCAGCCAGACGTCCCTGACCGAGCGATAGCCGTCGCCGCGGCGGGCAACGACTATATCCATGCGCTCTTCGGACAGGCCCTTGATCTGGCGGAAGCCGAGGCGGACGGCGTGAGCCGTCTCGATGACGCCGCGCATCGAGGCGTGGCGCTCGAGAATGCGGGACGGATCGAAGGCGGTTTCCTCCAGCGTGCAGTCCCAGACGGAATGGTTGATGTCGACCTCGCGCACCTCGACGCCATGGTCGCGCGCATCGCGCACGAGCTGGGCCGGCTGGTAAAAACCCATCGGCTGGGAATTCAGGATCGCGGCGCAGAACACGTCCGGATAAAAGGTCTTGAACCAGCAGGAGGCGTAGACAAGCAGCGCGAAGGACGCTGCGTGGCTTTCGGGAAAGCCATATTCGCCAAAGCCTTCGATCTGCTTGAAGCAGCGCTCGGCGAACTCTCTAGGATAGCCCTTCTTGACCATTCCCTCGACCATTCGCGTTTCATAGTTTCCTATCGTGCCGGTGCGTTTGAAGGTTGCCATGGCGCGGCGCAACTCGTCTGCCTCACCCGGCTTGAAGCCGCCGGCGACAATGGCGATCTTCATCGCCTGCTCCTGGAACAAAGGCACTCCAAGGGTCTTGCCGAGAATCTCTTCCAACTCAGGCTTGGGGTATTCGGCCTTCTCCTTGCCTTGCCGCCGGCGCAGATAGGGATGCACCATGTCGCCCTGGATCGGGCCGGGGCGCACGATCGCCACCTCGATGACGAGGTCGTAGAAATTTGCCGGCTTGAGGCGCGGCAGCATCGACATCTGCGCACGCGACTCGATCTGGAAGACGCCGAGCGTGTCGGCTCTTTGGATCATGGCGTAAACGCGCCTGTCCTCTTCGGGAAGGGTCGCGAGCACATAAGGCTGTCCAAACGGATCCCGCGCCCGCGGATAATGATCGGTGAGCAAGGTGAAGGCGCGCTTCAGGCAGGTCAGCATGCCGAGCGCCAGCACGTCCACCTTGAGGATCTTCACCGCATCGAGATCGTCCTTGTCCCACTCGACCATCTTGCGCTCCTCCATCGCCGTCTTGACGATGGGCACGACCTCGTCGAGCCGGTCGCGGGTGATGACGAAGCCGCCGACATGCTGGGAAAGATGGCGGGGAAAGCCCATGATCTCGTTGGCGCGCTCCAGCACCTGCCGCGACAGCGGATCGGTGCGGTCGAGGCCGCCGGCATTGGCTTCCCTTTCGCCGAGCTCGGAGGTCGACCAGCCCCAGATGGTGCTGGAGAGCGCGCTGCGAACATCCTCCGACAAGCCCATGGCCTTGGCCACCTCGCGCAGGGCGGAGCGGCCGCGATAGCTGATGACGGCGGCGGCCAAGGCGGTGCGCTTGGCGCTGTATTTCGTATAGATGTACTGAATGACCTCTTCGCGCCGCTCATGCTCGAAGTCGACGTCGATGTCGGGCGGCTCGTTGCGTTCCTCCGAGATGAAACGTTCGAACAAGGTGTCGATGCGATCGGGGCCGACCTCGGTGATGCCGATGCAGAAGCAGATGATCGAATTGGCGGCCGAACCGCGGCCCTGGCAAAGGATGCCTTGGCTGCGGGCGAATTTGACGATGTCATGGACGGTGAGGAAATAGCGGGCATAGTTCAGGCGCTCGATCAGGACGAGCTCGCTGTCGATGCGTTTCAGCACATCCTCGGGAACGCCGGCCGGATAGCGGACGGCCGCGCCTTCCCGCGCCAACCGTTCGAGCTCGGCCTGCGGTCCAAGCCCGGATTCGGTCGGCTCGTCCGGATAATTGTATTCGAGGTCGCTGAGCGAGAAGGCGAGCTCGTCGGCGAAGCGTAGCGTCTCCGCCAACGCCTGCGGGTGGCGGCGGAAAAGCCGCGCCATCTCCAGCGGCGGCTTCAGGTGGCGCTCGGCATTGGCCATCAGCTCCAGCCCGACCTCGGAAACCGGCGTGTTGAGGCGGATCGCGGTCAGCACGTCCTGCAGCGGACGGCGATCGGCGGCATGGTAGAGCACATCGTTGGTCGCCATCAGCGGGACGCGGGCATGCTCGGCCATCGCGGAAGCCTGCTCGATGCGGAAACGGTCGTTGCCGGCATAATCCGGCGCCACGGCCAGCCGGAGCGCTGCGCCGAAGCGATCCTTAAACCGGCTAATGAATGCAAGGTTGTCTTGCGCGCCTGCCGACAAATCGGGCAGGATCGCCAGCGACATCCGATCGCCCCATTCGAGCAGGTCGCTCAACTGGAGCAGCGTCGCGCCCTTCTCGTTCTCGTCGCGCAGATTGGCTTGGGTGAGCATGCGGCAGAGATGCCCCCAGCCCTGGCGGTCGCGGGGATAGGCGAGGATGTCCGGCGTGCCGTCGCCAAACACCAGGCGGCAGCCGGGATGGTAGGCGAGCTTTTCCACCCTGGCCTGTTGCCAGGCGCGCACGACGCCGGCGACCGTGTTGCGGTCGGCAAGGCCGATCGAGGCAAAACCGTAGAACTTCGCCGTCACCACCAGCTCCTCGGGTTTCGAAGCGCCGCGCAGGAAGGAGAAATTCGAGCTTATGCCGAACTCGGCATAGGGGATGACGGTCAGCGCATTCATGCGAACACCCCATGCATGAACCAGCGGGGCGGCGCGGCCTGCGCGGCGCTGCTGTAGAGGCCCTGACGGTAGAGCCAGTAGCGGCGCCCCTCGCTGTCTTCGATGCGGTAATAGTCGCGGGTCGGCGCCTCTTCCTCGCCGGGCAGCTGGCGCCACCATTCGGCGGCGATGCGCTCCGGCCCCTCGGCGCGGGCGACACGATAGAGCGCGCGCCGCCAGCGGAAATTCATCGGCGGTCCCTCCGGGATCTCGGTCGCCGGCACCTCGATCGGCTCAGGCGAGCGGAACAGGCGCACCGGCCGCTCCGGCGGGTAAACGGTCATCGGTGGCGCTGTTCGGGGCGGCGGCGTCCGTCCGGCCGCCGGGGCGCGTCCTTGCGGCGCTTCGGCGAAAGGCACGGTTTTGACGGCGCGTTCCGGCAGATGGCTTTCGACGACCACCGGCTTCAGCACGGCGGCTTCGCCGAGACGGGCGCGGACGCGGTCGGCAAAGAGCGCGATGTCGGCGTCATCGTCGTCGGTCTCGCCGGTGAGGTCGCCCTGAGCCAAGTCGAAGGCCGCGACCGACAGCACGGACAGCCGCACGAGATCGAAGCCGAAGCCGGCGTCGATGCTCTGCTCCAGCGCGGTGAGCCGCTCATGGAACAGTCTTTGGATCAGCCGCGGCTCGCGCATCGGGCGGGAGGTGCCGACGGCGATGCGGTTGACGGCGCCATCGACGCGGAAGAGAAGCAGCGCCAGCGTCCTTGCGCCCTCGCCGCGGCGTTCGAGGTCGGTCTTCAAGGCGATCGCCAGCCGGCTCACCAGCCGCTCGATGTCGTCGGTGAGCACGACCGGCTCGGCAAGATGGCGCTCGACCGAGAGCGGCGCCACGGGAAGGCGCGGCGACACGGCCTCGTCGAGGCGGCCGAGCGCCTGGTCGAGGCGCAGAAGCAAGGTGGCGCCGAAACGGCGGGCGAGCGGCGCGCGGGGTGCTGCCATCACCGCGCCGGCGGTGCGCAGGCCCACACTTTCCAGGCTGGCGCGGGTCTCCGGCGCGATGCGCAGCGCCGACAAGGGCAGCGGCGAAAGCAGCGCCTCCTCCTCGCCGCCGGCTACGATGCGATCGCCATGGAAGCGCGCCGCCGCCCAGGCGGCGCCCGGCGTCGAGGCCAGCCCGGCGCGGACATCGAAGCCCTGCTGGAAGAAGCGGGCGAGGATCTCGTCCTGCATGGCGCGCTCGCCGCCGAACAGATGCGTGCAGCCGGTGACGTCGAGGAACAGCCCGTCCTCGCCGTCGATCGCCACCAGCGGCGTGTAGCGGTCGCACCAATCGGCAAGGCCTTCGAGCAGGCGGCGGTCGGCTTCCGGATCTGCCTCGACCACATCGATCGAGGGATGCATGGCGCGCGCATCGGCGATGCCCATGCCGCGCTTCAATCTGAGCGCCTCAGCCCGCTCGTCGAGGGCTGCGATGCGCTGGGTGTTGTTGTCGCGATGGCTGATCACCAGCGGCGGCTGAAGCGACGGCAGGCGATGCGAGGGCCGGGAACGCCAGGACCGCCCCAGACGCTGGCGCAGGATCCGCTCCGCGGCCAGATGCGGGAACCACAGCGACAGAATTCTCTGTTCTTTCTGCAAAAGCGTGCTCATTGGGGTTCCACTCCAGTGTGAACTGTCCAGGCAGGGCCGTGCGGCTCTTGCCGATATCGACTTTGAAGGCGGGGCGGCCGATCGAGCCGGCGAGCGGCCCGGCGAGGGTCTCGCGGCTTGCCGCGGGCGCCGCCGAAACGATGAGACGCACCGGAGCGGCGGTGGGATCGGCCTCGCCGGCCTGGCGCAGCAACAGCAGCGGCCGGCCGGCGCTCCGGGCCCGCGCATGCAGCCGGCGCGTGGCGGTGAGGTCGAGAAGCCGCGGGCTGCCACGGATCTCGAGGATGACCGCGGCAAAGGCCGTCATGCGGGCGGCCTCCTCGGCGATCCACAGCGCGTCGAGCAGCTTCGGCGCCTCGGAAAACAGCAATTGCCCCGGCTCGATGCCGAACAGGGCATGAAGGCCCCTGGCATAGGGCATGCCGGCCTCGTGGAAGATTTCCGCCGTGCCGACCCAGAGGATCGGCAGACCCTGCTTCTCCCTGAGGACCAGGCTTACAAGCGAGAGCGCGAAGCCGGCAACGGCGCCGGCATCGCGGGTCTCCAGGCCATGGATTTCGCTGAGCGCCGCCTTGGGCAGGCCGCCGCCAAGCGCTGCATCGAGCCTATCGATGCCGGTGTGCAGGAAGGCATCCGCCGAAGCCACGGCAAGGCCGCGCCGGACAATCGTCATGTCCGGCCCGGCGGCATCGCTGGGTGTTTGGTTTTGCGCCATTCCGGAGGGAAAACTGCTTCGCACTTTTCCTGGAATTGCTTCGGGCGCGCACCCCGAGGGCGCCTGCAGGCGCTCTGGCAGCGTTCCCTCGATCTTCGCGATCTGGCGGCGCAGGGCAAAAACAGTGTCCCGCGCCACGGCGCTCATCGCCATGACGTTCACTTCCAGCAGCAGTTGTTCCTGTTATGTTCCTATAGATTCCAGAGGCGCCCGGAAGAGTCAAGCAGAGTCGCAAGGAATTTATTCCTTCGTCTTTTACCTTGAAAGCGAACACCCCAGCCGGTCCATTTGCCTCAATCGGCGTGAAAGCCTATATGCCGGGATTAAAGGACATTTCATGGCCCGCATCTACAAGACCCGCACCTGGCACGACCAGCTCTCGCCGTCGATGGACGAGATGGAGCTTCTGGCGCTGGAGGCCTATGCCCATCTGCCGGACGAGTTCCGCAAGCTCACCGGCGAGATCATCATCCAGATCGCCGAGTTCCCGACCGACGAGATCATGGACGATCTGTCGCTGGAGACGCCCTTCGACCTGCTCGGCCTGTTCGAGGGGCGCGGCATCGCCGAGCGCTGGAACCCGCAGACCGGCGAAGGTCCAAACCGCATCACGCTCTACCGCCGCGCCATCCTCGACTACTGGGCCGAGAATGAAGAGACGATGGGCGACATCGTCACCCATGTGCTGATCCATGAGATCGGCCACCATTTCGGCCTGTCGGACGACGATATGGAGCGGATCGAGGAGGCGGCGGAGCAGGCGGCGGCTGGGTGAGCACGCACTTCGTCATCCTAGGGCGAAGCAAGGAGCGAAGCGACGCGCGTAGACCCTAGGATCCATGCCATTCCATCAACACCAAGCCCGCGGTGCAGAACGGAACGCCTGCCGCCCGACACCGCAATTTCCCTATATTCTGGCCCGCCGCGCCCTTCGGCAGAGGGAACGGAATGGATCCTAGGGTCTGCGCTCCGCTTCGCGTCGCTACCCCCTAGGATGACGAATGAGAGAGCCTGCTGCCCTCCTACCAGTCGCTGAGCTTGGTGTCCGGGCCGTAGTCCTGGCCTTCGACGTCCTTCACCACGGCCTGGCCGCAGCGCATCGACTTCGTCTGCTGGTCAAAGGCATAGGTCGGCGAGCCGAACAGGTGCCAGCCCTTGTTCAGGGCTGCCGTCACCTTGTGGCAGAAAGTTGAATCGTCCGGACCGGACAGAAAGCGGTAGAGTTTCATTTATCGAGCCTATCTTGAAGACCGGCGCATCATGCGCCGATGATCGCGGCCTTCGCCAGAAGTTTCTCGGCTTCCGCCAGATGCAGCCGTTCGACCATGCGCCCGTCCATCGCAATCACGCCCTTGCCGGCATTCTCGGGCCGCGCGAACGCATCCTTGATCGCATGGGCCGCAGCCAGCCTCTCGGGCGACGGCGAAAAAGCGCGGTTCGCCGGCTCGATCTGGGCGGGATGGATCAGCGACTTGCCGTCAAAGCCCATGGCGGCCCCGTCGGCGCATTCGCGGGCAAAAGCGTCGAGATCGCGAAAATCATTGGCAACGCCATCGATGACGTCGAGACCGCCGGCCCGCGCCGCAAGCACCAGCTGCATCAGCCACGGCATCAGATAGCGTCGGTCGGGCGTCGCCAGGATGCCGGTCGCCTTCACCAGGTCATTCGTTCCGGTCACGAAACAAGCCAGCCTCGAAGCCGGATCGCGGCCGAGTTCGGCGATGGCGCCGATGTTGAGCAGCGCCTTGGGCGTCTCGACCATCGCCCATAGTTTCACGCTGTCCGGCGCGAAATTGTCGTCGAGCAGGTCGCCGGCCTCGAGGATGTCGCGCGGCGTGGCGATCTTGGGCAGAAGAATGCCGTCGGGCTCGGCCTTGGCCACTGCCAAAAGGTCATGGGTGCCCCATTCGCTGGCCAAAGGATTGATGCGCACCACCATCTCGCAGCGCCGTTCGGGACGCGCAGCCAGGATGCCGGCAACCTTGTCGCGCGCGGCTTTCTTGTCGGCGGGCAGAACGGCATCCTCGAGATCGATGATGACCGCGTCGCAGGCCAAGGAGCCGATCTTGGCGAGCGCCTTGTCGTTGGAGGCGGGAATGTAGAGCACCGAGCGGCGCGGGCGGTAGGATTCTTGAGCCATCGCCGATCTATGCCGGGTGACGGCGGATGAGGCAAGGCGGAGGGGACAGGACAATCGCATATGGCGGCGCCAGCCCCCGCTCCGTCTCGGCGCTGCGCGCCGAGCCACCTCTCCCCCACTTTGTGGGGGCGAGGAAACGCTAATCGCCGAGGGCGCGCGACCTTCGCAGGCCTGGGTTCCTCGCCCCCGCCAGAGGCGGGGGAGAGGTGGCTCGGCGAAGCCGAGACGGAGAGGGGGAGCGCCCTACGCGATTATCCCGCCGAAAAGGCGACCTGCCTGCACTAAATCTGCAAATCCCTGCTGAAAAGCTCCAGGATTCCGCCGCGCACTTACCGCACCGGCCGGCGAAACCGGCATCATGCGAACACCTCACACATCCCGCTGGTCGCTGCCGCGCCGGCTCCGCAATGAAGGCTGGTGGCTCGTCGAGCCGCAAAGACCATGCCATGGGGCGGGTATCCTGCTTTTCGCCCCGAGGCCGCTCCACTCCGGACCGAAAACAATTTCGCACTTTTCCCTGGAATTGCTCTAATCCTGCCGTCATCCTACCTTACGCGCCGGGCCGCTGATTTCATGCCGCACAACATCCTCGTCGCCGACGACGACCCGCATATCCGCGAGATCATCTGCTTCGCGCTGGAAAAGGCCGGCATGAAGACGGCCGCCGTCGCCGACGGCGCCGCCGCGCTCCAGGCGGTCGAGCGCCGCGCGCCCGATCTCATCGTGCTCGATATCGGCATGCCGGAGATGGACGGGCTGGAGGTCTGCCGCAGGCTTCGGCAAAAGTCCGACGTGCCGGTGCTGTTTTTGTCCGCGCGCGACGAGGAGATCGACCGGGTGCTCGGGCTGGAGATGGGCGGCGATGATTATGTGACGAAACCGTTCAGCCCGCGCGAGCTGGTCGCCCGCGTCAACGTCATCCTGCGGCGCGCGCGTCCGGCGCCGGTCGAAGAAGAAGCCGACGACCGTCAATTCGCGCATGGCAAGCTCATGCTCGTCCCGGCAAGCCATGAGGCGAGCTTCGACGGCAAGCCGCTCATCTTGACGGCGATCGAGTTCGCGATCCTGAAGGGCTTCCTCGCCCGCCCGCAGCATGTGCTTGGCCGCGACGCGGTGATGGCCAATGCCTATGCCTCCAACATCCATGTCTCGGAGCGCACGGTCGACAGCCATATCCGCAATGTGCGGGCCAAGCTGGCGGCGGTCGGCTGTCTCGATGCGATCGCCACGGTGCATGGCGTTGGCTTCCGGCTCGGCCGATGCGGTGGTTGAGCAAGGAGAAGTGGCGGCCCAGGCTTGCCACCGTCGTCGTCGTCATCCTCATCCTGGTGATGGCGCTGCCGCTGGTCGGACTGTTCTTCTTCCGGCTCTACGAGAACCAGCTCATCCGCCAGACCGAAGGCGAGCTCATCGCGCAAGGCGCGGTCGCCGCCGCCGTCTATGCCCAGGAGGTGCGCGCTGCAGGCATTCCCCAGGAAAAACTGGGGTCGCCGATCTCGGCCGATCCGGCAAGGGACAACAACTATCCCTATGATCCGATCGAGCCGCGCCTCGACCTTGCCTCGGACGATGTCATGCCGACGCGCCCGGCGGCGCTTCCCGCCACCGCCGATCCGGCCTTCGCGGCAATAGGCGCGCGGCTCGACGGCATCCTCGACGAGACGCAGAAAACGACGCTTGCCGGCTTCCGGCTGCTCGATCCGCGCGGCGTGGTGATCGCCGGCGGCGACGAGGTCGGCCGGTCGCTCGGCGAAATCGAAGAGGTGCGGACCGCGCTTTCAGGCGCTTATGCCAGCGCGCTCAGGCTGCGCATTCCCGACCAGCCGCCGCCGCCGCTCTACTCGGTGAGCCGCGGCACCAGGGTGCGCGTCTTCGTCGCCCTGCCGGTCGAGCTCGACGGCCGGGTCGCGGGCGTGGTCTATCTGTCGCGGACGCCGAACAACATCGTCAAGCACCTCTATGGCGAGCGCGGCAAGGTGACGTTGGCGGCAATCACGATCGTCGGCGGCACGCTCTTGATCGCGCTGGTGTTCATCCGTACTGTCAGCCGGCCGATCTACGCGCTGATCGAGCGGACGAAACGCATCGCCGCCGGCGACCGCGAGGCGATCAGGCCGCTCGCCCATCACGGCACGCGCGAGATGGCGGCGCTGTCGGCGGCGTTCCTCGACATGGCGCAAAAACTGCAGGCGCGCTCCGACAGCATCCAGACCTTCGCCACCCATGTCTCGCATGAGCTGAAATCGCCGTTGACGGCGATCCAGGGCGCGGCGGAGCTGCTGAGGGATTCCGGCGGCGCCATGGACGAGGCCGAGCGCCAGCGTTTCTCCAACAACATCGTCACCGACGCCGGGCGGCTCAATCTCCTGGTGCGCCGACTGCTTGACCTGGCGCGCGCTGAAAATCTGGAACCGAGCGGCGAAAGCACGACACTTCATGCTGCGTTGGCATCCTTGCCGGTCGACACAAGGCTGGAAGCGCGGCTTGAAGGCGGCGGCGATATCAGGCTCGGCATCTCGGTCGAGAATCTCGGCATCGTGCTCGCCAATCTCATCGACAATTCGGCACGACATGGCGCCCGACAGGTGGCGATCCATGCTTCAGCCGATGGCGAGCGCGCGGCGGTCCAGATCGGCGACGACGGCGACGGCATCTCGGCCGCCAACCGCGCCAGGATCTTCGAGCCGTTCTTCACCACGCGGCGCGAGACCGGCGGCACCGGCATGGGGCTCGGCATCGTGCTGGCCCTCCTGAAAGCGCATGATGGCACGATCAGGCTGGTTGACTCCGAGCGCGGCACGCGCTTCGAGATCGATCTTCCTGCATTGATTTGAGCGTGCGAACCCGAGCGTCGGGATCATGCTCTGGAGTCGGAGAACCAAAAGCGTGCGCTATGACATCGTCATCATCGGCGGGGCCATCGTCGGGTCCTCGGTCGCCTATTATTTGCGCGAGGAGGGCTTTACCGGCTCGATCGCGCTGATCGAGCGCGATCCGCAATTCTCGCATGCGGCGACGACCTTGTCCTGCGCCTCGATCCGCCAGCAATTCTCGATCCCTGAAAACATCCGCCTGTCGCAGTTCACGCTGAAACTGTTCCGGCGGCTGAAGGAAACCTTCGGCGCCGATGCCGATATCGGCTTTCGCGAGGGCGGCTATCTCATCCTCGCCGGCGAGACCGGGCTGCCGATCCTCAAGGCCAATCACGAGACGCAGGTCGCCGAGGGCGCCGACATCGTGCTGGAGGATGCCGGCCAGCTGACGCAGCGTTTCTCTTGGCTGTCGGCCGAAGGCATTTCCGCCGGCGCCTATGGCCGCAGCGGCGAAGGCTGGTTCGACGCGCATGCGATGCTGATGCTGTTCCGCAAGGCGCTGCGCGACAAGAAGATCGATCTCATCACCGCTTCCGTCACCGCCATCGCGCGCGACGGCAACCGCGTCACCAGTGTAAGCCTCGACAATGGCGAGACGCTGGAAGCCGGCATTGTCGTCAACGCGGCCGGGCCGAATGCCGGCAAGGTCGCCGCCTTGGCCGGGCTGGCGCTGCCGGTCGAGCCGCGCAAGCGCAACGTCTTCGTCTTCGAAGCGCGCGACAAATTCGCCGACATGCCGCTGCTGGTCGATCCGTCCGGCATCTATGTGCGGCCCGAAGGCTCGGTCTACATCACCGGCGGCGCCGAGCCGGAGGAAGGCGATCATGCGCCCGATCCGACGGATTTCGAGGTCAACTGGCCGCTGTTCGAAGAGGTGATCTGGCCAGTCCTAGCCACCCGCATCCCGGCCTTCGAGGCGATCAAGCCGACGCGCGCCTGGGTCGGGCATTACGACTACAACACGCTTGACCAGAATGCGGTGATCGGCCCGCATCCGGAGGTGGAAAACTTCCTGTTCGCCAACGGCTTCTCCGGCCATGGTCTGCAGCAGGCGCCGGCGGTGGGGAAGTCGATCGCCGAGCTCATCGTGCATGGCGGGTATCGCACGGTGGATTGCAGGGCGTTCGGATATAGCCGTGTGGCGGAAGGAAGGGCGTTCAGGGAACTGAATGTGATCTGAGGGCTGCCCCCTTCCCCCCTTGTGGGGGAAGGTGTCGCCGAAGGCGACGGATGAGGGGTGTTCCAGGGAAAGCCAACGTCTCACTCCGCTGGAACACCCCTCATCCGTCTCGGCGCTGCGCGCCGATCCACCTTCTCCCACAAGGGGAGAAGGTGGCGCTAAGCCGCCTGCCGTCCGTCACTAAAATATGTTTGCAGCCATCCAAGCACCCGCGCCCAGCCTTCGGCATGTTCCGCCGCGGCGTCCGGGAAACCTGCGAAGCCGCCATGGCAGATGGTGAGCCGCGTGCCGCCGGCGATCGGCTCCAGCAGATAGGCGAGGGTCGTTTCGCGCCGGCCGAGCGCCGGATGGTTCCAGTCGTAGCGCCGCGTCTGCACGATCCGGCGCGGCATTTCGATTTCGAGAAACTCTCCGCCGGCGGGCAGGCGCCTGCCGTCGGCGGTTCGCACCGTGACACGCCAGCTTCCGCCGACGCGAAGATCGGCGTTCCAGCCGGTCATGCGGTAAGTTTCGGGCGAACCCCACCAGCGCTCGACCTCGCTGGTTACCAGCGCCGCGCCAACTTCATCCGGCGAGGCGGGAAGCTCGGCCGAGGCCATGACCGTGTCCGCATTCGCCATGGCTTGCGGCAAGGATAATTGAAGCATCGAATCCACCTCTGCCGGCAATTGTCTCGTGTCCGAAACGAACTTTACTCTTTTGACGGCGGGCGCTCGAAACCCTTGCCGGTCTCGAGCAGGCTCTTGAGGCTCGCCAGCACCAGCGGCCAGCCCTTGGCGACGTTCTGGATCAGCCTGTGCGGGCCGTCGGCCTCGTGGGTGACGGCGAGCTTCATCAATTCGCCGTCGGGCTCGATGGTGAAGGTGCAGCGGGTGTAGCCGTCCTCCTTCACCTCGGGCATCCATTCGTTGCGCCATTTGATCACCAGACGCCGCGGCGGGTCGATCTCGAGGATCTCGCCGGAATCGGCGATGCGGCCGTCGGGGAAGACCAGCTTCCAGCGCGAGCCGACCTTCCAGTCGCTCTCCTGGTAGGAGCTGAGGAAGAACCGCCGGTTGAATTCCGGGTCAGTCAGCGCCTGCCAGAGTTTTTCAGGCGTGGTGCGGATGTAGGTGACATAGACAAAACGGTTCTCGCTCACGGCTCTTCCCTTTCAAGGCGTTGCTTCAGGTCGCTGAGAGCGGCAAGCCGCCCCCGCTCGAACTTGCCGATCCAGCGCTCGGCGATCTCGTTGATCGGAACGGGGTTGAGGTAGTGCTCCTTCTCGCGGCCTCGGCGCATGGTGGTGACGAGGTTCGCCTCCTCGAGGATCGCCAGGTGCTTGGCCACCGCCTGGCGCGTCATCTCCATGTGCTCGCAGAGCGCGTTCAGCGTCTGCCCGTTCCGGGCATGGAGGCTGTCCAGCAATTGCCGGCGGGTCGGGTCGGCCAAAGCGCGAAAGACGGCATCCATGCTCATCGGTTTAATATGCAACCATTTGGTTGCATGTCAAGCGCTAGCGAAAATATTCTGCAGCCTGATTGCTGCTTGCCTGAGCTTTCTTGCTTCCCGGATTGTGCATGTCTTGAGGCGGCTTCGATTTTGAGCAGCGCCTTCCCCCACTCCGTCGCTGCTTCGCAGCGCCACCTCTCCCCCCTCCGGAGGGAGAGGAAGGGAGCCAGGGTCGGCGAACTCGCACGATTCCTCTCCCCCGTCGATCGGGGGAGAGGTGTCGAGCGAAGCTCGACGGAGTGGGGGTCGATCTGGCTTGCCGGTTCCAGGCAGGAGTCAGCTCCGATATCGGTGGCGGTTCAGATCAGCGCTTGCGGGAGAACCAGAAGGCGTCGGTCATGCGCGTCATGCCGATGCGCTCGTAGAAGCCGACGGCGTCGGGCATCGAGATCAGGCTGATGGCGACCGAAGGGCCAAGGTGGCGCTGTGCTTCGTCCATCAGGCCCTTGCCGACGCCGAGCCCTTGCGCCGAGGCGGATACGGCGAGTTCGGAGATGTAGCAGACCCAGGAGAAATCGGTGACGCCGCGCGCGACGCCGATCAGCGGCTTGCCCTCGATGTCGAGCCGCGCTGTCAGCACCAGATTGGCATTGCCGAGCATTGTCTTCAGGCGCGCTTCGTCGTCGACGGGCCGTGTTGCACCGAGGCCGGATTCGACCAGCACACGGCGGAATTCGTCGACGTCGAGGGCGGGCTCGCTGGCGTAAAGGACTTTTGAAGGATCGGCCATGGCCGCAGATTGCACCAGCCGGCCAGGATTTCGAAGCCGTTTTTTGAGGTGTTCCAGCTCCGGCGCGCATGCCATGCTCGACATTGGTCCAAGGTCCGCGCACGAACAGTTGCCTTTCATTTGCCGCCAGCTTTGTGTAAACCGTCCGGCAAAATTCCCCGCAAGCCACGAAGAAGACGGGCAAGGACCATGGATAAATTCACCAAGCTCACCGGCGTCGCCGCGCCCATGCCGATCGTCAATGTCGACACCGACATGATCATTCCCAAGGATTATCTCAAGACGATCAAGCGCACCGGGCTCGGCACCGGGCTTTTCGCCGAGATGCGCTACAATGAGGACGGCTCGGAGAACCCGGATTTCGTGCTCAACAAGCCGGCCTACCGCAAGGCGCAGATCCTGGTCGCCGGCGACAATTTCGGCTGCGGCTCGAGCCGCGAGCATGCGCCCTGGGCGCTGCTCGATTTCGGCATCCGTTGCGTGATCTCGACCTCGTTCGCCGACATCTTCTACAACAACTGCTTCAAGAACGGCATCCTGCCGATCACGGTCAGCCCGGAAGACCTCGACAAGCTGATGGACGACGCCTCGCGCGGCGCCAATGCGACGCTGTCGATCGACCTCGAGGCGAAGGAAATCCGCGGGCCGGATGGCGGCGTGGTCAAATTCGACCTCGACGATTTCAAGCGCCACTGCCTCTTGAACGGCCTCGACGACATTGGGCTGACCATGGAGAAGGCCGGCGCCATCGCGTCCTTCGAGAAGAAGAACGCCGAGCTGCGCCCCTGGGCCTGAGAGACCGTTTGGAAATTCTACTCCGGCGGCCATCTGATGGCGGTTTCTGCGCTTCCGTTGCTCACGGACCAAATGTCCGCTGCGCTACGGTTCTCGAAACCACCACCATATGACTCGCCAGAGCGAATTTCGAAACAGTCTCTGGGCGGCATGGCTTTAAATCAATAGGCTCCGGCCTTCGCAGGCCGGGTTCGTGACGGCTGAATGGAGGGACAGTCATGACACGCTCGCTTCTGGCTGCTTCGGTGGCAATCCTTCTCGCCACGATCGGCGCCAATGCGCAGACCACCGCGCCGGCCACGCAGTCGGCGCCCGCCGCGTCCGACCAGCCGGCGACCGATCAAGGCGCGTCCGACCAGGGCAACGACCAGGCCGCGTCGGATGACGACAAGCAGGCGCCGATCCCGTTCGAGGGCGGGCAGCTCACCATCACGCAGCCGGAGCAGGACAGCGAAAGGGTGCTTGCCTATGACGGCAAGCAGTTGGCCAGCAATTACGACGTCTTCTTCGACAAGATCGTCAAGATCGGCGATGTCAACGTGGCGCTGGTCGATGTCGGCGACGGCGGCAACCAGTGCGGGCCGGCCAAGGTCATCGTCTGGAAGCCGAAGGACGGCGAGATCCAGACCACCACGGTCGAGCAGGACGAATGCGGCGCGCCGCCGGCAGCAGTCTCCGACAGCGCCATCTATTTCGTGCCCTATCTTCTGCCGGGCGAGTCCAAGCCGGCGCTGCAATGGTCGCCCACGGAAGGGCTGACGACCTCCGGCAACCTGACCTACACGCCCGAACCCGGAACCGGCTGGAAGGATGTCGACCCGTCGAAATTGGACAACATCATTGATGCCTTCCACAATGAGGCCGTCTACAAGGCCGGACAGGCGTTGCTGGGCAACGACATGCCCGACTTGGCGACCAGCCTTCTGGTCGGCGGCGGCACCGAAAAGACGGCGTCCGGCGCCTTCTACGCCACCGGCTGCGTGCCGCATGACTGCGGCGGCAATGACGGCTTCATGGCCGTCGACCCGGCCAAGCAGAAAGTCTATTTCGCCCGCCGCGGCGACAATGGCGAGCCGCAGGCCTGGCCGTCGATGAAGGACTGGCCGGACGACATCAAGAAGGCGTATGACGACGCGCAGGGGAACTAGGGCGACCATCCGTGCCTTCGTCATTCTAGGGCGGAGCGACGCGTAGCGGAGCGCAGACCCTAGAATCCATGCCGTGACGGTTGCCGTAGGGTGCAAACGGTGCAGAATTCTGAAACGCTGCGGCGCTTCGACGTCACGGCATGGATTCCAGGGTCTGCTCGCGTCGCTTCGCTCCTTGCTCCGCCCAGGAATGACGACCGGAGGGAGGCTTCGGCCAATCACCCATGTCGCGCTTACCTTTCCTGACAACGGTCCGCCCGGCTTGGCCCACGACCAGACCCGTCTTCCCCTGCTAGAGGGGGCGCAACCAACGCGAGGCCCCCATGCGCAAGCTCATCTCCACCGGTTCGCCCTTCGAGAAAACCGCCGGCTATTCGCGCGCGGTGGTGCAGGGCGACTGGTGCTTCGTGTCGGGAACGACCGGCTATGACTATGCCACCATGACCATGCCCGACACGGTCGAGGCGCAGACGCGCAATTGCCTTGCCACCATCGCCAAGGCGCTCGCCGAAGGCGGGTTCGACATGGCCGACGTGGTGCGCGCGCATTACTACATCACCGACCAGACCTATGTTGACGTGGTCTTCCCGATCCTCGGCGAGGCGTTCGGCGACATCCGCCCGGCGGCGACGATGATCGTGTGCCAGCTCAACAAGCCGGAGATGAAGATCGAGATCGAGGTGACGGCGCTGAGGCGCACGGCATAGGCTGCCGGCACTGGGAAGCGCGCAAAGCAGGGGTCAGCCTATGGTGAAAGTCGAGCGCATCGTCGCCAACATCGCCACATCCGACATTGCCGCGGCCAAACGCTTTTACCAGGACGTGCTCGGGCTTGATCTGCTCATGGATATGGGTTGGATCGCCACCTACGGGTCCGAGGAACGGATGCAGGCGCAGGTGAGCTTCATGGCGCAAGGCGGATCCGGAACGCCCGTGCCGGACCTGTCGATCGAGGTCGACGATGTGGACGCGGCGCTCGACGCAATGAAGGCCGCCGGCTTCGCCGTCGAATACGGCCCGGCCGACGAGCCCTGGGGCGTGCGGCGCTTCTATGTGCGCGATCCGTTCGGGCGGCTGGTGAATATTCTGTCGCATCGGTAGCTGGGGTTCCTCGCCCCACGAAGTGGGGAGAGGTGGCTCGGCGAAGCTGAGACGGAGAGGGGAGCGCCCTACGAAGGCCCCCTCTCCGTCCGCTTCGCGGACACCTCTCCCCCGCTTTGCGGGGGCGAGGAACCCAAGTCTTCAATCCGGCCCGAACCCCGGGCTGGTCGGGCTGCCGTCGTCAAGCTTCGACAGCCATTCCACCAGCGTCGGCCTATATCGTGTCAGGCCCTTATAGGTGGCGAGCTCTTCCGGCAGGTCGCGGATGACGCGGTGCAGGCGCCGCGCCCATTTCGGCTGTGTGACCAGCTCGTCCATCTTGATCAGATAGCAACGGATCGGGAAGACGATGGCGTTTGAACGCGGCAGCCGCCAGAAGCTTTGCAGCTCAACGCGCAGATGCACCTTCTGGCCGACATTTTCGGGCGTGACCGTGGCGCGGTCCGGACCCCATTTGTGATAGTTCTCGGGGCTGGTGTCGAGGCGCGGATTGATTGTCATCGTCCAGTTGAGGCGCCTGGCCGGCTTGCCCTGCTGGATGTTGGTCAGGAATTTCAGCGCGCGGGTGAAAATGCCCTTCTCATGCGCCAGCGGCACCGGCGCATGCCATTCGAAGAAATTCATGCCGATGTCGAAGTCGAGCGACCAGTCGGCCTGAGTGGTGACCATACCGGCATCCATCCACAAATTGCCGTCGCGCTGGTCGAGAATGCAGAAATCGCCCTGGCTCTGGCGGGTGATGTATTCCATCGGCCCGTAGGGCAGCGTCGAGGTGTCGCCGAAGGTGAAGGTGTCGTCGATGCCGAGCGGCCGGTTGATCCAGCGCCAGCGATCGCCGTTTCGCTCCAGTGTGAAGTGCTCGGGATAACCGAGCGCCTGCTGCTCCATCAGAAGCTCGAGCAGGTCCCAGCCGGCAAGCGTCATATGCGGCAGCGACTGGCAGCGCAGTGGATCCTCGGCCAGCACCAGCGCGCGGTCCTGCATCTCGGCGACATAGTGCTCGTCGACGTCGATCAGGTTCTCGAGCACGCTGCCCTTCGGGCCGACCACATGCGGCTCGATGTTGACCGCGTACATGTAGGAGTCTTCGTTGAATGGGAAGGGAAAGCGCCGGATATGCTCCGGGCTGTTCCTGAACGTGTAGTCGTCCCGGAACGTTTCCTTGCGAAAGGTGATGCCCATTGACGCCTCCTATCTTTCCAGGACCAGCGACTTGCCCTCGAAACGCGAGACGCAAGGCATGATCTTGCAGCCGGAACGGTGGTCTTCCTCGCTCAGCCAGTGATCGTTGTGGATGAACTTGCCGTCGAAGGAGATCACATTGGTCTCGCACTGGCCGCAAACGCCGCCGCGGCAGAGATAAGGCGGGTCGACGCCGGCGGCTTCGATCGCCTCGAGCAGGCTCTGCTGCTCGCCGACGCGAATCGTCTTGCCGCTGACGGCCAAGGTCACGTCGAACGGCGCGCCAGGCTGCGGGGCCGCGAAATGCTCGAAATGCACGGTCTCCGGCGGCCATCCGAGGCTAGCCGCGCGATCGCGCACCCAGTTGATCATGCCCGCCGGCCCGCAGACATAGAGGTGTGTGCCGAGCGGCTGCGAGGACAAGAGCCGCTCGAGGTCGATGCGCTCCTCGCGGTCGTCGTGATAGAGCCTGACCCGGTTGCCATAGCGCTGCTGCAGCACATCGGCATAGGTGCCCAGCGAAGCGGTGCGGCAAGTGTAATGCAATTCGAAATTGCCGCCGGTGCCTGCCAGCTGCGACGTCTGCGCCATGAAAGGCGTGATGCCGATGCCGCCGGCCAGCATCAGGTGCTTCTTCGCCCGCAGATCCAGCGAGAACAGATTGACCGGATAGCTGATCACCATCTCGAGGCCGGGCTTGACCTGCCGGTGCATGAACAGCGAGCCACCGCGGCCGGCATCGTCTCGGCGCACAGAGATCGTGTATTCGCGCGTGTCGAGCGGCGAGCCCATCAGCGAATAGGGATTGAGCCTGGTGCGGTCGCCGTCGCGCATCTCGACCACGACATGGGCGCCGCCGGAAAAGGTCGGCAGCAGCTCGCCGTCGCGACGGCGGAAATGGAAACGGGTCACGAGATCGTTGACGGGAACGACGTCGCTGACAACGACGTCGAGCTTGGTGGTGCCGGTGCTCATCGGAAGACCTCCTCGATCGGAGGAATCTCGGAGCGATCCTCGGCGTTGATGCACACGCCCTGGAACGCGGCGAGCCGCCGCGAATAGTGATCGCGCACCAGAAGCAGCAGGCCGCAATGCGAGCAGAGCGCCGGCTGCGTCGTCACATTCTCGGTGATGCCCTTGCAGTGCACGCATTGCACGCGGCGCGCCAGCGAGCCGCGATGCTCGGTCTCGATCGAAGTATGGTCGATGCCGGCTTCGAGCGCCACCTGCATGGCCTGGCCGATCAGGCCTTCGGTGCCGGCAAGATAGAGGCGCAGCCCCATATGGGCGTTGGTCAGCGTCTGCTTCAGCCGCGGCAAGAGGCTGGCGAAAGACGGCGCGATGTGAAGTTGCATCGGCTTCAGCGCTTCGAGGGCGGCGATGTGCTTCCCCTCGGGCCCCGGAATGAAGACGATCTCGGCGCCGTCGAAGAAGCCAGGCGTCGCCTTGCCGGTCATGTCCGTTATCGCGAGCGCGCCTTCCGCATCGGCGATGAACAGATGATGCTTGCCGGGCCGCGGAGAGAGCGTTCCGTAAACGGGCCGGCTGATGATCGTCTTGGCTGCCATTCTTCCTTAGATCAGTTGGAGGATAGTCTTTTCCGAAAACCGGTTCCCACTTTTCGGGATCGTGCTCTAGTGCCTTAAAACCCCTCCCCGCTGATGATGCCTCAACCCTTGGCGGTGCGCTTGGTCTTCTTCGGATCGTCGAACGGCAAGGGCTGCGCCGTTGCTTTGATCGAGCCGCTCCTGTTGCGAATCTCGAGCTTGGTGTCCTTGACGGCGCAGTCGACATCGAGGCGAGCGATGCCCATCGATTTCTCGACCAGCGGCGAATACATGGCGCAGGTCACCACGCCGACTTGTCTGCCGTCGCGATAGACGGGCGCGCCCTCGTCCGCCGGTTCCTTGCCGTCGAGCAGCACGCCGTAGATCTTGAAGCGCTCCTTGCCCTTCAGCCGATAATGCTCCTCCGCGCCGCGGAAGCCGGTCTTGCCGGGGCTGACGGTGAAGTCGAGGCCGAGCTCCCACAGCGTGTCGCCGGGGCCTTCGTTCTCGAACGGATACTTTTGGGAATTGTCGTAAGGGTAGAAGAGCAGATAGCTCTCGACGCGCAGCATATCGAGCGTGGTGAAGCGGCACGGGATGATGCCGGCGCTCTTGCCCTCCTCGAGGATCCTGTCCCAGATCGTGCCGGCATCCTGGCCGCGGCAGAAGATCTCGTAGCCGCGCTCGCCGGTGTAGCCGGTGCGCGAGATCATCACCGGAAAGCCGAAGAGCTGCGTCTGCATGTGATGGAAATAGTTGAGGTCGCGGATGCCCGGCACATGCTTGGCGAGATAGTCGACCGCGGTCGGGCCTTGCAGCGAAAGGTCGTGCAGATTGTCATCGAAGCGCAGTGAGACATCGCGACCCATCGCCGCCCGCTGCAGCTCCTCATGGCCAGTGCCGGAGCCGTGCACGACCATCCACGAGTTGGGGCTGATGCGGTAGAGGATGCAATCGTCGGTGAACTTGCCGGCCTCGTTCAGCATGCAGGCATAGGCCGACTTGCCGGGATAGATCTTTTCGACGTCGCGCGTCGTGGCGAGGTCGATGAGATGCGAGGCATGCGGCCCGGTGATGTGGACCTTCTTCAGGCCGGAGACGTCCATCAGCCCAGCCTTGGTGCGGATCGCGATATATTCTTCGTCGGCATTCTTGTCGTAGGTCCAGGCGGTGCCCATGCCGCTCCAGTCCTCGAGTTTCGAGCCGAGCGCGCGATGGCGATCCGCCAGGGTCGAGAATCTCCAGGATGCCGTCATCCGATCGTCCTCCGTGCGATTTAAGCCGTTGCTGTTCCCTGCTCCTGCTTGGTGGCGGAGCTTGGTCGAATATTGACCGCAAACGGCGAAGCCCTGCAATCCCCTTGAAGCAAATAATTTCATTGTCAGGCAAATTTCTTGCCTTGGAACAACCGGTTTACGATGCGTAAATCCGGCTTGACAATTTCGGGAATCGGGCGGAATTTATGAAAAAAATTTCACTCTGTTGAAAGAGTGGACGCCCGGTCGGTTTGTGTGGCCGGACGTCGCCAGAAGGGGAAAACCGATGTCCGACATGCAGCAGCGCATCGAAGCGCTGTACCGTTCCGACGTGCGTGGGTCCGTGCTCCTGATCGTATGCCTGTGGGCAACGATCCTCTTCGTCCTCCTGATGACATGGCCATACATTCCGCATAGCGGCATCAAGCTCGTGGTGGCGGTTGCAGCCGCCGCGGTGCTGATCTTCAACACCGCCGCGATCCTCGCCATGCTCAACCACTACAAGGAAGACAAGGGCTTCATCTACGGGCTCGACATCAAGAACGCCGACGCCGCCCGCAACCGCCAATCGTGAAGGGAGAAACCATGGCTCGCTATACCCCGCCGGAGCAGAGCAAGGCCGGACAGATCCTCGACATAGCGGTCGTGGTGGTCGCGATCTTCGTGGCGCTCTGGCTGCCGCTGAAACTCGGCTTTGCCGGGGCGGCGAAGTCGATCGACCCGCTCGACGCCAAGACCTGGGACGCGCTCGGCCAGAACGCGACCATGGCCTCGATCTGGGAGAAGCTGGGCTACACGCCGGAGACGGCGCACGACATCATCCAGAACCGCTTCCACTACATCATCGACTGGCCGACGCTGATCATCATGGCGATCGTGCTGATCGCCTATTTCGTCTTCCTGTTCCGCGCCTCCGATAAGGAATATCGCGAGGTGATCAACGAGAAGTTCGAGGACAAATAGACTTCGACGACAAAGAGACTTTCGACGACAAAGAGACCGGGGAACACATCATGTGGATGGGACTGTCTTACGTTTGCTGGGGCATCTCGGTCGTGCTTGCGGCGTGGATGCTCTACGACTGGTTCAAGGTCGATACGACCTATTCCGAGGAGACTTTGACGTCTTCCCGTGAAGGCGAGCTTGAAGCCGTTTCCGAAAAACACCGGATCTGAGTGGGGACTGACATGACGGCTGCGGTTGAAACGGCACAAACGACGACAATCCACGGCGACAGGGTCTCGCTGCTTCGGGTGCTCGGCCCGGCGCATGTGTGGGCGCTCGGCGTCGGCATCGTGCTGGTCGGCGAGTTCACCGGCTGGAATTTCTCCGCCGACAAGGGAGGCGCGCTCGCCGCGCTGATCGTCTGCTGGGTCGTCGGGCTGCTCTACACCTCGGTCGCCATGATCGATTCGGAGGTGACGTCCACCGTCGCCGCCGCTGGCGGCCAATATGCGCAGGCCAAGCATATCGTCGGGCCGCTGATGGCCTTCAACGTCGCGCTGTTCCTGGTGTTTGCCTACACCATGCTCGAAGTGTCGGACGCGATCCTGCTCGGCGACACGATCGTCGCCAAGGCCGGCGTCGAGGGGCTGACGCACAATTCCTTCATCGCCGCCACCATCGTCGTGCTCGCCTGGCTCAACTATCGCGGCGTGCTGATGACACTCAACGTCAACTTCGTCATCACCGCGATCGCCTATGTCTCGATCGTCATCCTGTTCTTCTCGGTCAGCCCGTGGACGCAAGGCACGGTGCTGAAGCTCAACGAACTGGTCACCCCCGCCAATGCGCTGCCCTATGGCTGGATCGGCGTCATCGCCGCCTTCCAGTTCGGCATCTGGTATTATCTCGGCATCGAGGGCACGACCCAGGCCGCCGAGGAAGTGCGCTCGCCGGCGCGCTCCCTGCCCTACGGCACCATGGCCGGCATGATCACGCTTCTGATCGCCGCCGCGATGACCTGGTATGTCTGCGCCTCGCTGATGCCCTGGGAGTATCTCGGCATCACCTATTATCCGCTATGGGACGCCGGCAAACTGACGGGCAGCCCGCTGCTGGAAAACCTGCTCTTCATCGCGACGCTGCTGGCCGCGCTCGCGTCGGCCAATGGCTGCATCAACGACGCGGCGCGCGCCTGGTTCTCGCTCGGACGCGACCGCTATCTGCCGAGCTGGTTCTCGGCGGTGCATCCGAAATACCGCACGCCCTATCGCTCGATCCTGTTCCTGCTGCCGATCGCGTTGGCCTTCGCCTTCATCGCCGATCTCAACCAGGCGATCACCTTCTCGATCCTGTCGGGCGTGCTGCAATACACCTTCATGAGCATCAACATCATGATGTTCCGCAAGAAGTGGCCGCTGGGTTCGATCCGCCGCGGCTACACGCACCCCTTCCACCCACTGCCGGCGGTCGTCCTGTTCTGCCTGTGCATGGTGACTTTCTTCGCCATCTTCCTCGGCTTCGGCTCGCAGCTGATCGCGATGACCGTGTTCTATTTCCTGATCTCGCTATGGTTCCACTTCTACCGCTACAAGTTCGTGCGGCGCGGCGACCAGTTCTCTATGCCGTGGCCGAAGCCGCAGGGTTATTGAGTGGAGTAAGGGCCCGCCGTTCGACGGCGGGCCGTGGCGTATCGAAATGTCTGAGCTGACGTCAGTATTGCTTACCGGGGCGATCGCACTGGGCGTCGCCGCTCATATTGTCTGGCTGGCGCGCGCGGGCCGCAACAGGGCGAAGGCGGCCTTGGCCGCCGATATGGCGAGCATCCGCAGCGTCGTTGCGGACGCCGCCGACATTTCCGACGGCACGGCCGGCGTCGTGACCTGGGCCGGTTCCTGGAATGGTCAGCGCATCCAGGTGCGGACGATCGTCGACACGCTGGCGACGCGAAAGCTGCCGACGCGCTGGCTCAGCGTTTCGATCACCGAGCCGGTCGCTGTGCCGGGCACGTTCGACATGATGATGCGGCCGAATTCGGCGACGACATTCTCCAATTTCGACCATCTGCCGCACACGCTGCCGAAGGTGCTCGGCCTTCCCGCCGACGCGGTGCTCAGGACGGACCGCAGAGGCGTCGCCTTCCCGCAGGATCTGATCGCCGCGCATACAGACATCTTTGCCGAAAGCCGCGCCAAGGAATTGCTGATCACGCCGAAGGGCGTGCGCATCGTCTGGCTGCTGGCCGAGGCCGAGCGCGCTCGCTACGGTGTGTTCCGGCAGGCGGCGTTCGGCGATGCCGGGATCGATCCGGCCTTGATCGAACGGCTGCTCGAGGCAGCCTCGACGCTTCGCCAAGCCATCAACCGGCGCGAAAGGCGGGCCGCATGAGCGACGAAACCGCCACCCCTGCTCCCGCGAATCCCTATCTCGTGCTCGGCGCCGCGATCGTCTTACCGGCAAGCGGCCATGTCATGCTCGGCGTGCCGGCGCGCGGCCTGCAATTCCTGTTCTTCATGGTGATCCTTGGCTGGATAACGATGAAGCTGGCGCCGGCCGACGCCGGCTTCATCGGCCGCCATGCCGGCGGCTTCCTGATCTATGCCTTCTCTATCCTCGACGCCTACCGGATTGCGCGCATCCGCCATGCGATCTGGGTTCACAAGGCGCGACCGGACGGCGATAGTGCCGAGGGCAATGCCCCGTCCAATATGTAATCACAGGAAAATTTTTTTCATACCAATTGAATTCGGCTTACTCATTGGGTACATCATCTGAGAGCCAAAAAACGTTGGAGGCTGGCATGTGCGGAATCGTCGGACTTTTCTTGAAGGATAAGGCGCTGGAGCCGAAGCTCGGCGCCATGCTGTCGGAGATGCTGGTGTCGCTCAGCGACCGCGGCCCGGACAGTGCCGGCATCGCCATCTATGGCGCGGCCACCGGCAATGAAGCCAAGATCACCGTGCAGTCGCCGAAGCCCGATCGCGATTTCCGCGGCCTCGACGCCGAGCTCGCCAAGGCAATCGGCGCGCCGGTCAGCGTCGCTGTGAAATCGACGCATGCGGTGATCCGGACCACGCCGGACAAGGTCGACGCCGCGCGCGAGGCGCTGCAGACGCTCCGGCCCGACATCCGCATCATGGGCGCCGGCGAAGCAGTCGAGATCTACAAGGAAGTCGGCCTGCCCGAAGCGGTCGTCGACCGTTTCGACGTGCGCGCGATGACCGGCACGCACGGTATCGGCCACACCCGCATGGCAACGGAATCGGCGGTGACGACGATGGGCGCGCATCCTTTCTCGACCGGCGCCGACCAGTGCCTGGTGCACAATGGCTCGCTCTCCAACCACAACAATGTACGCCGCGAGCTGATTCGCGACGGCATGACCTTCGAGACCGAGAACGACACCGAGGTGGCGGCTGCCTATCTGTCCAACCGGATGGCGCATGGCAAGAATCTCGGCGAGGCGCTGGAAGGCACGCTCTCTGACCTCGACGGCTTCTTCACCTTCGTCGTCGGCACCAAGAATGGCTTCGGTGTGGTGCGCGATCCGATCGCCTGCAAGCCGGCCGTGATGGCCGAGACCGACCAGTATGTCGCCTTCGGCTCCGAATATCGTGCGCTGACCAAGCTTCCCGGCATCGACAATGCGCGGGTCTGGGAGCCCGAGCCCGCAACCGTTTATTTCTGGGAGCATTGAGCTGATGCCGGCAACCCCAATGTCGAAGGCCGAGCGCGAGCCAGGCCATGCCCACAGTCAGGCATCACGCGTCTTTGACCTGTCCGTGCATTCGCTGCGCGAGTTGAACCAGGCGCTGCACCAGCTCACGCCCGGCTCGAACGAGACCGCCTGGGAAGTGCTCAACCCGAAGGGCAGCCATTCGGTGGCGGTCGGCGTCGATCAGCCCGTCAGCATCGATGTGCGCGGCAGCGTCGGCTATTACTGCGCCGGCATGAATGATGGCGCGGCGATCACCGTGCATGGCTCGGCCGGCCCCGGTGTCGGCGAGAACATGATGTCCGGCTCGATCGTCATCAAGGGCGATGCCAGCCAGTATGCCGGCGCCACCGGCCGCGGCGGCCTGCTGGTCATCGAAGGCAATGCCTCGTCGCGCTGCGGCATTTCGATGAAAGGCATCGACATCGTCGTGCACGGCAATATCGGCCACATGTCGGCCTTCATGGCGCAGTCCGGCAACCTCGTGGTGCTGGGCGACGCCGGCGACGCGCTGGGCGATTCCATCTACGAGGCGCGGCTCTTCGTGCGCGGCAAGGTGGAGAGCCTCGGCGCCGACTGCATCGCCAAGGAGATGCGGCCCGAGCATATCGAATTGCTGCAGGCCCTGCTCGACAAGGCCGGCGTGACCGGCGTCAAGGCCTCGGAGTTCAAGCGCTACGGCTCGGCCCGCAAACTCTACAATTTCAACATCGATAACGCCGACGCGTATTGAGGCAAGATGACCTACCGCAACCCGCCGACGACGCCGCGCAAATCCGCGACCTTCGACGATTACACGCTTTCCGAAATCCGCCGCGCGGCCGCGACCGGCATCTATGACATCCGCGGCGCCGGCGCCAAGCGCAAGCTGCCGCATTTCGACGACCTGCTGTTCCTCGGCGCCTCGATCTCGCGCTATCCGCTCGAAGGCTATCGCGAGCGCTGCGACACCTCGGTAGTGCTCGGCTCGCGCCACGCCAGGAAGCCGATCGAGCTTAAGATCCCGATCACCATTGCCGGCATGAGCTTTGGCTCGCTGTCCGGGCCGGCTAAGGAAGCCTTGGGGCGCGGCGCCACGCTTTCCGGCACCTCGACCACCACCGGTGACGGCGGCATGACCGAGGAAGAACGCGGGCATTCCAAGACGCTGGTCTATCAGTACCTGCCCTCGCGCTACGGCATGAACCCGCGCGACCTGCGCCGCGCCGACGCCATCGAAGTGGTCGTCGGCCAGGGCGCCAAGCCGGGCGGCGGCGGCATGCTGCTCGGACAGAAGATCTCCGACCGCGTCGCCGAGATGCGCACGCTGCCCAAGGGCATCGACCAGCGCTCGGCTTCGCGCCACCCCGACTGGACCGGACCGGACGATCTCGAGATCAAGATCCTCGAGCTGCGCGAGATCACCGACTGGGAAAAGCCGATCTACGTCAAGGTCGGCGGGGCGCGGCCCTATTACGACACCGCGCTCGCGGTGAAGGCCGGCGCCGATGTCGTCGTGGTCGACGGCATGCAGGGCGGCACCGCTGCCACCCAGGAAGTGTTCATCGAGAATGTCGGCCAGCCGACGCTTGCCTGCATCCGGCCGGCGGTGCAGGCGCTGCAGGACCTCGGCATGCATCGCAAGGTGCAGCTCATCGTCTCGGGCGGCATCCGCAACGGCGCCGATGTCGCCAAGGCGCTGGCGCTGGGCGTCGACGCCGTCTCGATCGGCACGGCGGCGCTGGTCGCGCTAGGCGACAACGATCCACGCTGGGAGGCGGACTACAACGCGCTCGGCACCACGGCCGGCGCCTATGACGACTGGCACGAAGGGCGCGACCCGGCGGGCATCACCACGCAGGATCCCGAATTGATGAAGCGGGTCGACCCGATCGCGGCCGGGCGACGGCTGGCGAACTACCTCAAGGTGATGACGCTCGAAGCGCAGACCATCGCACGCGCCTGCGGCAAGAACAGCCTGCACAATCTCGAGCCCGAGGATCTCGTAGCGCTCTCGATCGAAGCTGCCGCCATGGCCGGCGTGCCTTTGGCCGGCACCAGCTGGATACCTGGGAAGAACGGCTTCTAGGACAAACTTCCAAGACACATAAGCGAGGAACTACATAATGGGGAACGATCTCGCCGCATTCGCCAAGGAGAACGGCGTCAAATATTTCATGATCTCCTACACCGACCTGTTCAGCGGGCAGCGTGCCAAGCTGGTGCCGGCGCAGGCGATCGCCGACATGCAGAAGGACGGTGCAGGATTTGCCGGCTTCGCCACATGGCTCGACCTGACGCCGGCGCATCCCGACATGCTGGCCGTGCCGGATCCGGCTTCGGTCATCCAGCTGCCGTGGAAGAAGGACGTCGCCTGGGTAGCCGCCAACTGCATCATGGACGACAAGGAGGTGAACCAGGCGCCGCGCAACACGCTGAAGCGGCTGATCGACGAAGCCGCCCGCGACGGGATGCATGTCAAGACCGGCGTCGAGGCCGAGTTCTTCCTGATCTCGCCTGATGGCAAGGCGATCTCCGACGAATACGATACAGCCTCGAAGCCCTGCTACGACCAGCAGGCCGTGATGCGGCGCTACGACGTCATCGCCGAGATCTGCGACCACATGCTGGCGTTGGGCTGGGGCCCGTACCAGAACGACCATGAGGACGCCAACGGCCAGTTCGAGATGAACTGGACCTTCGATCACGCGCTGGCGACCGCCGACAAGCACTCCTTCTTCAAGTTCATGGTCAAGTCGATCGCCGAAAAGCATGGCCTGCGCGCGACGTTCATGCCCAAGCCCTTCCAGGGCCTGACCGGCAATGGCTGCCATGCGCACATCTCGGTGTGGGACGAGACCGGCAAGACCAATGTCTTTGCCGACAATTCGCAAGAGCTCGGCCTGTCCGCCAAGGGCAGGAACTTCCTCGGCGGCATCATGAAGCATGCCTCGGCGCTTGCCGCGATCACCAATCCGACCGTCAATTCCTACAAGCGCATCAACGCGCCGCGCACCATTTCGGGCGCGACCTGGGCACCGAACGCGGTGACCTGGACCGGCAACAACCGCACGCATATGGTGCGCGTACCGGGACCCGGCCGCTTCGAATTGCGCCTGCCGGACGGCGCCGCCAATCCCTATCTGCTGCAAGCGGTCATCATCGCCGCCGGCCTCGACGGCATCCGCTCGAAGGCCGATCCCGGCAAGCGCTACGACATCGACATGTACCAGCTCGGCCACACGGTGACGGATGCGCCGAAACTGCCGCTCAACCTGCTCGACGCGCTGCGCGAGTTCGATAGGGACAAATCGCTCAAGGCGGCGCTGGGTGAGGAATTCTCGTCGGCATATCTAAAGCTGAAGCAGCAGGAATGGAATTCCTATGCTTCCCACTTCACGCAGTGGGAGCGCGACCACACGCTGGATATCTGACCGTCCCGTAGTGGAGCATGATGTCGTCCGAAAACCGCTTCACACTTTTCGGCATCATGCTCTAGCGGTGCGAGCGACCTCGGAATGAACTGATGAAATATTCGATCTTCTCGCTCGCCCGCGCCGCCCTCTCCGGCCACAAGAACTGGCAGCCGACCTGGCGCGATGCTGCGCCCAAGGACCGCTATGACGTGATCATCATCGGCGGCGGCGGCCACGGGCTCGCCACCGCCTGGTTTCTCGCCAGCGAGTTCGGTATCCGCAATGTCGCGGTGCTGGAAAAAGGGTGGATCGGCTCCGGCAATGCCGGCCGCAACACCACCATCATCCGCTCCAATTACGGCCTTCCCGGCAACACCGGCTTCTACGAATTGTCGATGAAGCTGTGGGAGCGGATGGAGCAGGACCTCAACTATAACGCGATGGTCAGCCAGCGCGGCGTGCTCAACCTCTATCACTCCGACGCGCAGCGCGATGCTTTCGCCCGGCGCGGCAACACCATGCGCATCAACGGCATCGATGCGGAACTGCTCGACCAGGCGGCGCTGCGCAAAATGCTGCCGTTCCTGAATTTCGACAATGCGCGTTTCCCCGTGCAAGGCGGACTGCTGCAACGCCGCGGTGGAACCGCACGACACGACGCCGTGGTCTGGGGCTACGCGCATGCGGCGAGCGAACTCGGCGTCGACATCATCCAGAATTGCGAGGTTACCGGCTTCACGCGCGACGCCAACGGCAAGGTGACCGGCGTCGAGACATCGCGCGGCAAGATCGGCGCCGGCAAGGTCGGCATGGCAGTGGCCGGCTCCTCGTCACGGGTCGCGGCTATGGCAGGTCTTCGCCTGCCGATCGAAAGCCATGTGCTGCAGGCCTTCGTCTCCGAAGCGATCAAGCCGCTGATCCCCGGGGTCATGACCTTCGGCGCCGGACACTTCTATGTCAGCCAGTCGGACAAGGGCGGGCTGGTCTTCGGCGGCGATATCGACGGCTACAATTCCTATGCCCAGCGCGGCAATCTGCCGGTCGTGGAGGATGTCTGCGAGGGCGGTATGGCGCTGATCCCGATGATCGGCCGCGTGCGGCTTTTGCGCCAGTGGGGGGGCATCATGGACATGTCGATGGACGGCTCGCCGATCATCGACAAGAGCCCGGTCGACGGCCTCTACATCAATGCCGGCTGGTGCTATGGCGGCTTCAAGGCGACGCCCGGCTCCGGTTTCGTCTTCGCCCATCTCATCGCCCGCGATCAATCGCACAAGGAAGCCGCGCTTTTCCGCCTCGACCGTTTCCAGCGCGGCGCCATGATCGACGAGAAGGGCCAGGGCGCCCAACCGAACCTGCATTAGGGATAGAGCATGATGTTATCCAAAAACCGCTTCACACTTTTTGGCATCATGCATTGAAGACCCAGCCATGCGCATAGTCTGTCCCTTCTGCGGCGAACGCGAACTCGGCGAGTTCACCTATCTCGGCGACGCCAAGCCACAACGGCCGGCGGCCGATGCCGGCGAGGACGCGGTCTACGATTACGTCTATCTGCGCGACAACATTGCCGGCCCGATGAGCGAGCACTGGTACCATGGCGGCGGCTGCCGGGCCTGGCTGAAGGTCACCCGCAACACGCTGACGCATGAGATTTCGGCCGTCGAGCCGGCGGCGGGCGCAGGCGCCGCCAAGGTTGGTGTGTGATGCGCGGCGATCAGGCAAACCGGCTGAACAATGGCGGTCTCATCGACCGCTCGACCGCGCTCAACTTCCGCTTCGACGGCAAGACCCTCTTCGGCTTCAAGGGCGATACGCTGGCTTCCGCGCTGGTCGCCAATGGCGTCAAGCTCGTCGGCCGCTCGTTCAAATATCATCGCCCGCGCGGCATCCTGACGGCTGGCTCGGAAGAGCCGAACGCGCTGGTCGAATTGCGCAGCGGCGCAAGGCGCGAGCCGAACACCAAGGCGACGACCGCCGAGCTCTATGAAGGGCTCGAAGCCGCCAGCCAAAACCGCTGGCCGTCGCTCAATTTCGACGTGATGTCGGTCAACCAGCTGTTCGCGCCGATCTTCGTCGCCGGCTTCTACTACAAGACCTTCATGTGGCCGGCGAAGTTCTGGGAAGCGATCTACGAGCCGGCAATTCGGCGCGCCGCGGGCCTTGGCCGCGCTGCCCAGGTTTCCGATCCCGACCATTATGACAAGGCCTGGGCGCATTGCGATGTGGTGATTGCGGGTTCCGGCCCGGCGGGTCTGGCGGTGGCTCTTGCCGCCGCGCGCTGCGGCGCGCGCGTCATCCTGTGCGAGGAGGATTTCGTCCTCGGCGGGCGCCTGCTCGCCGACGGCGGCATGATCGACGGATTGCCGGCCGCCGAATGGGTTGCGCGCGCGGTTGCCGAGCTGACGGCGATGCCGGATGTGCGCATCATGACGCGCGCGACTTTGTTCGGTGTCTATGACGGCGGCACCTATGGCGCGATCGAGCGTGTCAACGACCACCTGCCGGTGCCGCCCGAGCATCAGGTGCGCCAGCGGCTATGGCGGATCGTGGCCAAGCGCTGCGTCGTCGCGGCCGGCGCAATCGAACGCCCGATCGTCTTTGCCGACAACGACACGCCGGGCGTGATGATGGCGTCGGCCATGCGCAGCTACATCAACCGCTACGCGGCCACGCCGGCGAGACGCATCGCGCTGTTCACCAACAATGAGGATGGCTGGCGCACAGCGGAAACGGCAATCGCGTCGGGTCTTCAAGTGGCCGCCGTGATCGACGCGCGGCCGGACATTTCGCCGGCCCACCGCTCGCTGGCCAGCAAAGGCGGCTTTCCGGTACTGCACGGCGCTGTCGCCGGCGTCGACGGCGGCAAGGGTGGCGTGCGCAAGATTTCCGTCTCGCTGGCCGGCGGCGCGCGCGCCGAGGTCGAGGCGGACGGGCTCGCCGTCTCTGGCGGCTGGAACCCCGCGGTCGGCCTCACCTCCTACCATCGCGGCAGGCCGAAATGGCGCGACGACATCGCAGCCTTCGTGCCGGATCGCGCACCGCCCGGCATGCTCGCGGCAGGCGCAGCCAACGGCGCGTTCGGACTTGGCGCCTGTCTGCGCGAAGGGTTTGAAGCCGGTGCTGCCGCAGCACGCGACGCCGGCCGCAGCGGCAATATCGGATCGATGCCGGTCGCCGACGACGAGGCCTTTTCGATCACTCCGCTCTGGCATGTCGCCGGCAAGGGCAAGGCCTTCGTCGACCAGCAGCACGACGTCACCGCTTCCGATGTCGAGCTGGCGCAGCGCGAGGGTTTTCAATCAGTCGAGCATCTGAAGCGCTACACGACGCTCGGCATGGCAACCGACCAGGGCAAGACCTCGAATGTCGCCGGCCTCGCCATCATGGCGGCGGTCAGCGGCAAGTCGATCCCCGAGACCGGCACGACGATCTACCGGCCGCCTTACGTGCCTGTCGCCATCGGCGCCTTCGCCGGCCATCACCGCGACGAGAATTTCCATGCGACGCGGCTGACGCCCTCGCATCACTGGGCGGCCGAACAGGGCGCGGTCTTTGTCGACACCGGCCTATGGAAGCGCGCGCAGTGGTATCCGCGCGCCGGCGAGAAGGACTGGCTGGAATCGGTCACCCGCGAGGTCAAGGCGGTGCGCAGCGGCGTCGGCTTCTGCGACGTCTCGACGCTCGGCAAGATCGACGTGCACGGGCCCGACGCGGGCGCCTTCCTCGACCGCGTCTACATCAACGCCTTCTCCAGCCTCGCCGTCGGCAAGGCGCGCTACGGGCTGATGCTGCGCGAGGACGGCATCGTCTATGACGACGGCACGACCTCGCGGCTGGCCGAGGATCATTACTTCCTCACCACCACGACGGCCAAAGCTGGACTGGTGATGCAGCACCTGGAATTCTGCCGCCAGGTTCTGTTCCCCGAGCTCGACGTGCAGCTGACCTCGGTCTCCGACCAATGGGCGCAGTTCTCGATCGCCGGACCTAAGACCCGCGATCTGCTGAAAGAGATCGTCGATCCGGCCGAGGACCTGTCGAATGAAGGTTTCCCGTTCATGGGCGCGCGCGAGGTCAGGCTGCGCGGCGGCCTGAAGGCAAGGCTGTTCCGCATCTCCTTCTCCGGCGAGATGGCGTTCGAGATTTCGGTGCCGGCGCGCTACGGCGAAGCGCTGGTGCGCAATCTGATGGTTGCCGGCGAGCCGTTCGGCGTCACGCCTTACGGCACCGAGGCGCTCGGCGTGATGCGCATCGAAAAAGGCCATGTCGCCGGGCCGGAGCTCAATGGCACCACCACGGCGGGCGATCTCGGCCTCGGCAAGATGATGTCGACCAAGAAGGATTTCATCGGCCGCGTCATGGCCGGCCGCGAGGCGCTCGTCGCGCCGAACCGGCAGGTGGTCGTCGGCATCAAGCCGACCGACAAGGCGCGCCGCCTGCGTTCCGGCGCGCACATCATTCCAAAGGGCGAGACCCCCGGCCCCGGCAACGACCAGGGCTATGTCACCTCGGTCTGTTTCTCGCCGGTGCTCGACCAGTGGATCGGTCTCGGCCTGGTCGAGCACGGCCGCGAACGCATCGGCGAGATCGTGCGGGCGCATGATCCGCTGCGCGGCGAGGACTACGATGTCGAGCTCTGCAATTCCGTCTTCTACGATCCGGATGGAGGGCGCCAGCGTGGCTGAGTTTTCCTGGGACGTCCGCAGCCCGCTCGACCGCGCGCTGATTGCCGGCCCCTATGGCGCGCAAGGCAACGCCGGCGTGGCGCTGACAGAGATCCGCAATTTCGATCTCGTCCAGGTGATGGCGCGGCGCGACAAGGCCGGCGAGATGGTGAAGGCCGCGCAGGCGCGCTTCGGCATGGCGGCGCCGGAAACGCCAAAGGCGGTCGATACTGCCGACGCGACGCTGATCTGGTCGGGACCGGACCAATTCCTGATGCTGTCCAGAGGCGGCAAGCATACGATCGAGGCGCTTGCGCCGGCCTTCGTCGGTTCGGCCTCGCTTTCCGACCAATCGCATGCGCGGGTGCTGATCAACGTCTCCGGCGACAAGGCGCGCACGATGCTCGCCAAGCTGTCTTCGATCGACCTGCACCCCGATGTTTTCGGCGTGGGCGCGGCGGCCGCGACGTCGATGGATCACACCAGTGTCACGCTGTGGCGCGGCAAGGATCTGGCGGATGGACAGGCGGTGTTCAACCTGCTGGTGTTCGCGACCTTCGCCGAGAGCCTGTGGCACACGATCTTGGACTCGGCTGCGGAATATGGCGTGACGATCGGCCATTCCGAGGAACTGGCGTAGCGCAGCACCACCCCTTCTCCCCTTGTGGGAGAAGGTGTCGCCGAAGGCGACGGATGAGGGGTGCTCCAGGGAAAGCCAGCGTCTCACTCCGCTGGAACACCCCTCATCCGTCTCGGCGCTATCGCGCCGATCCACCTTCTCCCACAAGGGGAGAAGGGAAGTCCCGCCTTGCCAAACGCATTCCCCCTGCTATTCTCTCGGCGAAAATAATTTTACACACAGGCAAACTTGTTTCTCGCTCGGAGGAGGGTTTGAGATGAGCCAGTCGCCCTACCCCGCCGTCCTGTCCGGGCCGCCCAAGCCGAGCCTGATCCTTAGGCCCGGCCAGATCAGCCTGCCGCCGGGGATGGAGCGCTATACCGTCCAGGGCAATGGCGCGGTGCTGATCGACGTCGAGGCGGGCGACAGCGTCAGCGTGAGCAATGTCGAAGGCGGCCAGCCTTGCGAGCTGCTGGCCTGGGACAAATCAGGCGCGACGGATCCCGGCATTTTCGGCGAACGGTCGAACAGCAACGCCGCCGGCATCAAGGCGCTGCTCGCCGACGGCGACGACAGCCTCTCAGCGCTGCGCCTCAGCCTCCAGCGCCGCAATGTGCAACTCGACCAGCCGAAAGGTGTGCGCGTGTTCGGCGGCGCCACGCCGGCCGGCACCGAGCAGGGCTTTGGCATCCAGCGCGACGGCGCGCTGCTGATCGCCGCGCCTGGCGGGCCGATGCTGGTCGACGGACACAACACCGCGACGCCGCTCACCGTCCTGGTGCGGCGCGCCACGATCCGGCTGAAGAACAGGTCGCAGCTTCCCGATCCGCTTGCCGATCCCCTGCTTGATCTTCGGGTGAAGTCGGCGACCGCCGAGGCCTATTTCGTCAAGGCGGGCGACTATTTGCAGATCATCGATGTCGATGGCCGGCAATGCACCGACTTCCAGTGTTTTTCCGCGCGCAAGCTGGACAAGGGGCGCGACCTGCCGCTCGACGTGACGACGACCCGCACGCTGATGGGTTCGGCCTATCCGATGCCCGGCTTGCATTCGAAATATTACGACCAGGACATGGAGCCGCTGGTCGAGGTGGTGCAGGACACATGCGGCCGGCACGACGCCTTCGCGCTTGCCTGCGCCGCCAAATATTACGACGACATCGGCTATCCCGGACACACCAACTGCTCGGAGAATTTCAACAAGGCGCTGTCGGACAAGGGCGTGACGCCCCGCGCCGGCTGGATGGCGATCAATTTCTTCTTCAACACGGCGATCGACGCGCATGGCGTGATGGTGTCGGACGAGCCGTGGTCGCGACCTGGCGACTATGTGCTCTTGCGCGCCCTGACCGACATCGTCTGCGTCTCCTCGGCCTGCCCGGACGACACCACGCCCGCCAATGGCTGGGACCTCACCGACATCCATGTGCGCGCCTATTCAGGCCAGCACAAATTCTCGCGAGCGATCGCCAGACGCATGAAGCCCGACTCGGAACCGAAGATGACCCGCGAGACAGCCTTTCATTCGAGCTTTGCCAAGCACACGCGCGACTTCGTCGAATATCGCGGCTATTGGCTCGCCAATTCCTTCGCCAAGGAAGGCCCCATCGCCGAATACTGGGCCTGCCGGCAGGCCGCGGTGATCATGGACCTGTCACCGCTGCGCAAGTTCGAGGTCACCGGTCCGGATGCCGAAGCGCTGCTGCAATACACGCTGACCCGCGACGTCAAGAAGCTTGGGGTCGGCCAGGTGGTCTATACCGCGATGTGCTACGAGCATGGCGGCATGATCGACGACGGGACGTTGCTCAGGCTCGGCAAGGATAATTTTCGCTGGGTCGGCGGCGACGATCTTTCCGGCGAATGGCTGCGCGAGACGGCGAAGAAGCTCGGCCTCAACGTGCTGGTGCGCTCCTCCACCGACCAGATGCACAACATCGCCGTGCAAGGTCCGAAGAGCCGCGACATATTGAAGGAAGTGGTCTGGACCTCGCCCGTGCAGCCATCGATCGGGGAGCTTGAATGGTTCCGCTTCGCCGTCGCCCGCATCGGCGGCGGCAATGGCGTGCCCGTCGTCGTCTCACGCACCGGCTATACGGGCGAGCTCGGTTACGAGATCTGGTGCCATCCGCGCGACGCCGAAAAAGTGTTCGACGCCGTCTGGGAGGCCGGCCAGCCGCACGGGCTGAAGCCGATGGGCCTCCAGGCGCTCGATATGGTGCGCATCGAGGCGGGACTGATCTTCGCCGGTTACGAATTCTCCGACCAGACCGATCCGTTCGAGGCCGGCATTGGCTTCACCGTGCCACTCAAGACCAAGGCCGACGACTTCATCGGCCGCGACGCGCTGATCCGGCGCAAGGAGCATCCGCAGCACAAGCTCGTCGGTCTCGACATCGATGCCAATGTCGCCGTCGGCCACGGCGACTGCGTCCATGTCGGCCGCGCCCAGATCGGCGTCGTCACCTCCGGCATGCGTTCGCCGGTGCTCGGCAAGACCATCGCGCTGGCACGGCTAGACGTCACTCATGCCGAGATCGGCACGGAGGTCGAGATCGGCAAGCTCGACGGCCACGCCAAGCGGCTGCCGGCGCGTGTCGTGGGCTTCGCCCATTACGATCCGCAGAAGACCAAGCCGCGTTCCTGATAGCGGCAACCCTTGCCTTCTTCCGTTGTGGGAGTAGGTGGCCGAGCGAAGTTCGGTCGGATGAGGGGTATTCCAGAAGACACCAGCCGCTCGCTTCGCTGGAACACTCATCCGTCTCGGCGCTACGCGCCGATCCACCTTCTCCCACAAAGGAGAGAAAGAGCATGTTTCGCAAGCGCGATGTGCATGACATCCACAAAACGCTTGACGCGAAAGCGCGTCGGATCAATCTTCACTCTTAAGAAAAAAATACGACTGAGTGGAAACACGACAGGCCGATGTCGATTTGCCGGGGAGCAAGCTTCGCAAGAGCCGAAGCATCGCTGGCGGGGAACAACAAAAAGGGGAAGACACAAGATATGAGCACGATAAGCACGGCCCTCGAGCAGCCTGTCGAAAGCAAGCTGCTCAGGCATATCGACTGGCGTGGCGCCTTCTGGGTGGCAAGCGGCGTTCCAGCGCTGGTCCTGTTCTCGATCGGCGGCATTGCCGGCACGACCGGAACGCTGGCCTTCCTGATCTGGACGGTATCCATGATCATGGGTTTCCTGCAATCCTTCACCTATGCCGAGATCGCCGGCCTGTTCCCGAACAAATCCGGCGGTGCCTCGATCTACGGCGCCACGGCATGGCTGCGCTATTCCAAGTTCATCGCGCCGCTATCGGTGTGGTGCAACTGGTTCGCCTGGTCGCCGGTGCTGTCGCTCGGCTGCTCGATCGCCGCCGCCTACATCCTCAACGCGCTGGCGCCGATCCCGGCCTTCACCGAGACATCGCCGGAAGTCGTCGCCTACATCGCTGCGCATGCCGGAACGGCGCCCGCCGACGCCATCGCCGCGGTGGCGGCCGCCGCCACGCCCGCGATCCGCACCTGGTCGCTGTTCAGCCATACGCTGGGTCCAGTGTCCTTCACCTTCAACGCCACCTTCTTCATCGGCGCGGTGCTGATGCTGATCATCTTCGCGATCCAGCATCGCGGCATCCTCGGCACGGCCAATGTGCAGAAATATATCGGCCTGCTGGTCATCGTCCCGATGCTGATCGTCGGCGTCGTGCCGATCTTCACCGGCCAGATCGACTGGGCGAACTTCTCGCCGCTGGTGCCGTTGGCGGCCGCCTACGCGCCCGATCCGGGTTCGTGGAACATCGCCGGCTGGACGCTGGTGCTGGGCGGCATGTTCATCGCGGCATGGTCGACCTACGGCTTCGAGACGGCCGTCTGCTACACGTCGGAGTTCAAGAACCCCGGCACCGACACGTTCAAGGCGATCTTCTATTCCGGCCTGCTCTGCATGCTGCTGTTCATCCTGGTGCCCTTCACCTTCCAGGGCGTGCTCGGCCTGAACGGCATGCTGGCGACGCCGATCGTCGACGGCTCGGGCGTCGCCGACGCGCTGGCCGGCATGGTCGGCGGCGGCAAGATCATCCACAGCCTGCTGGTCATGCTGATGATCCTGGCCCTGGTGCTCTGCATCATGACGGCGATGGCCGGTTCCTCGCGCACGCTCTACCAGGGTTCGGTCGACGGCTGGCTGCCGCGCTATCTCAGCCACGTCAATGAGCATGGCGCGCCGACGCGGGCGATGTGGACCGACCTCTGCTTCAACCTGATCGTGCTGGCCATCGCCTCGGCCGACGCGACGAGCTTCTTCTTCATCCTCGCCGTGTCGAATTGCGGCTACATCATCTTCAACTTCCTCAACCTCAATGCCGGCTGGATCCATCGCATCGACAACGGCCACATCAACCGCCCCTGGAAGGCGCCGACCTGGCTGCTCGGCATCGGCGCGATCTTCGCCTATGTGAACGCCATCTTCATGGGCGCCGGCGCCAAGGTGTGGAACCCGATGGCGCTGTGGGCCGGCCTGATCACCGCTGCCTTGATCATCCCGGTGTTCTGCTTCCGCCACTACGTCCAGGACAAGGGCAAGTTCCCCGAACACATGCTGGCAGACCTCGGCATGGCGGGGGCCGACCTCTCGGTCAAGAAGGCGGGCATGCTGCCTTACCTGACGCTGATTGCCGGCGTGGTGGTGATGCTGATCGCCAACTGGGTGTTCGTCATCTGACGCGGCAGCCTTGAAAACAGACGGGCGCGCCTCGGCGCGCCCGTTCTTTTTTGCGATCGCCCGTCCCGGCATCAGCCGGCCTTTCGGACCGCCTCGCTTACAAAGAGCCGATTTTCTGGACGCTTCAGGCCGAGATTCTCGCGCAGCGTCGAACCTTTATGGCGTTGCTGAGAAAGAATTCTGTTTTGCGGAAGCCTTGCCGCAGCGCATTTTTCCGCCCCGCGGATCTTGACGCGGGTCATCCGCCACCGGCTTTCGCCGATGACGGATGATCCAAGGTTGCCACCTTTTATTCCGCAGCCAAGGCCAGCTGCGGTCTTTCGATGCCTTCGACGTTCTCCGGCTCGGGCGCCTGCTCGTCGGTCTTGGCCTTCTTCGGCGCGCGGCCGAAGAACAGGGCGTAGCCGGCCGGCAGCACCAGGATGGTGAGCACGGTGGCGACGAGGATGCCGCCCATCATGGCGTAGGCCAGCGGCCCCCAGAAAACGCCGCGCGAGATCGGGATCAGCGCCAGGACCGCGGTCAGCGCCGTCAGCATGATCGGCCGGAAGCGGCGCACGGCTGCACCCACGATCGCTTCCGATCGCTCCATGCCGGCGGCGATATCCTGGTCTATCTGATCGACCAGGATGATCGAGTTGCGCATGATGATGCCGAGCAGCGCGATGACGCCGAGGATGGCGACGAAGCCGAACGGCGCGCCGCTGATCAGCAGCGCCGCTGCGGCGCCGATGATGCCGAGCGGTCCCGTGGCCAGCACCAGCATCGACTTGCCGAAATGCTGCAGCTGGACCATCAGCAGCACGACGATGACGGCGAGCATGATCGGCGCCTTGGCGGCGATCGAGGCCTGGCTTTCGGCCGAGTCCTCGGCGCCGCCCTGGATCTCGACGTTGTAGCCGGGTGCAAGACCGGCGCGCAGGTCCTTCATGTCGTTGTACATCTTGGTGACGACGTCGTTGGACTGCACGCCGTCCGGCAGCGTGGCGCGCACGCTGATCGTCGGCAGGCGGTCGCGCCGCCATTCGACGCCCTGCTCCATCACCGGCACGACCTTGGCCACTTGCGAGAGCGGCACCGATCCGCCGAAGTCGGTCGGAATATAGACCGAGTCGACCGAAGAGAGCAGGTGACGGCTCGCCTCCGGCTCGCGGGCGACGATCGAGACCGTCTCCTCGCCGTCGCGGAAGTCGTCGAGCGGCGCGCCGGACATGGTGGCCTGCAGCATCTGGCGGATGCGCTGCGAGGTGACTCCGAGGGCTCGGGCACGATCCTGGTCGATCACCAGCTTCATCGCCGGCACCGGTTCCAGCCAGTCGTCGTGGATGGCGCCGAGCAGCGGATTGGCCTGGAACCTCGCTTTCACTTCGTCGGCGATGCGGCGCACCTCCTTGCGGTCCGGGCCCATGACGCGCATCTGCACCGGCCAGCCGGTCGGCGGACCGAGGAAGAGGCGGTCGACCTTGCCGCGGATCGAGGGGAAGTCCTGCGCCAGGATCTTGCGCATCTTGACGATCAGCCGCTCGCGCGCCGGCTCGTCCTTGGCCATCACCAGGAGCTGGGCGAAGTTCGGGTTACGGAGCTGCTGGTCGAGCGGCAGGAAGAAGCGTGGTGCGCCTTCGCCGATATAGGTGGCGATGAAGCGCTTGTCCGGATCGTCCGCCATCTTGCCTTCAAACGACTTGGCCTGGTTTTCGACATCCTTGATCGAGGTGCCTTCCGGCAGCCACAGGTCGACCAGGATTTCCGGGCGCGAGGATTGCGGAAAGAAGTTCTGCGGGATGAACTGGAAGGCCCACAGGCTGGTGGCAAAAGTAACCAGCGTCATCACCAAAACGATGATGCGGTGGCGCACGGCCCAGGTGACCGTCGCGCGCAGCCGGCGATAGAAGCCGGTATCGAAGACATCGTGATGAGTGCCCGCATGCTTGCGCTGCTTGAGGATCATGTAGCCCAGCCACGGCGTGAAATAGACCGCGACGAACCACGACACGACCAGCGCGATGCCGACGACATAGAACAGCGTGCGCACATATTCGCCGGCGGTGGAGGCGGCGAAGCCGACCGGGATGAAGCCAGCCGTGGTGATCAGCGTGCCGGTCAGCATCGGGAAAGCGGTCGAGGTGTAGGCGAAGCTCGCCGCCTCGATCTTGACCAGCCCCTCCTCCAGCTTTCGCTCCATCATCTCGACGACGATCATGGCGTCGTCGACCAAAAGGCCGAGCGCAATGATGAGCGCGCCGAGCGAGATGCGCTGCAGGTCGATGCCGATCTCGTACATGATGGCGAAGGTGGCGGCCAAGACGAGCGGGATGGCTATGGCGATCACCAGGCCCGAGCGCCAACCGATCGACAGCAGCGAGACTGCAAGCACGATGAGCAGCGCCTCGCCGAGCGCCTCCATGAACTCGCTCACCGCGTCCTTGACGACCTGGGGCTGGTCGGAGATCTGATCGACCGACACGCCATAGGGCAGCCCTGCCTCGAAACGCTGATAGGTCGCCTCGACATCCTTGCCGACATCCCTGACGTTAAAACCCTTGGCCATGACGACGCCGAGCTGGACGCTCTGATGGCCGTTGAAGAGGTATTTGTTGTCGTAAGGATCCTGGAGGCCGGAAGAGACGGTGGCGATGTCGCCGAGGCGCGTCACCTGGTTGCCCGAGCGCAGCCTGAGCTCGCGGATATCCGCGGCCTTGGTGACATCGCCCTCGACCGAGATGCGCACCGAGCGCAGGCCGGTGTCGACCGAGCCCGCCGGATCCACGGCGTTCTGGCCTTTCACGGCGTTTTGCAGGTCAAGGATGGTCAGGCCGCGCTCGGCCAACGCCTTGGACGAGACATCGATATAGATCTTCTCAGGCTGGTCGCCGATGATGACGGCCTTCTCGACGCCCGGTGTCGTCAACAGCATGTCGCGCGCCTGGATGGCGAACTTCTTCAGCTCCGGATAGGTGAAGCCGTCGCCGCTGATCGAATGCAGCGTGATGAAGGTGTCGCCGAACTCGTCGTTGAAATAGGGGCCGAGCAGGCCCTGCGGCAATTCATTGGAGATGTCGCCGACCTTCTTGCGCACCTGGTAGAATGCGTCCTTCACTTCCTCGGTGTTGGTGTCGCCTTTGACCTGCAAGGTGATGATGGCGCTGCCGGCGCGGGTGTAGGAACGCACGAAATCGAGATGCGGCGTTTCCTGCAGCTTGCGCTCGATCTTGTTGACGACCTGATCCTCCATGTCCTGGATCGAGGCGCCGGGCCAGACCGCCTGCACCACCATGACGCGGAAGGTGAAGTCGGGGTCTTCCTTCTGGCCCATGCGCATCAGGCCGAGCGCGCCGGCAAGGATGATCAGCCCGAACAGGAAGCGCGCGATGCTCGGATGTCCGATCGCCCAACGCGAAAGATTGAAGGGCCGCTTTTCAGTGCTGCTGTCGCTGGTGGTCATGGCACACGTCCAGTCCAATTGATCGGCAAGGCACGCTCGCTTGGCATGCCGCTTCCAGTTCGGTGGGCTTCCGGGCGGCGAGACCCCTCAAGCGGAGAGAGCTCGCAAATCGCGCTCGACGCGGCACTGCTGCGGGGGAGCCAACATGCCGGCATCTCACGATCGGGGCGTTCGCCGCCCGGAACCCATGCTTTCCCCGGCTCGCGGCGCAAGCAGCGAGAGCGGGAAAGGCGTTCGTTACGCCTGACTTCAGGTTTTAGTTCGATGCATGTCGTTGTCCCAAAACCGCTTCGCACTTTTGGGCGACAAGCATCAGTGCAGGCTGCTGGTGGTCGCGACGTCGTCCTCCGCCGAGGCGGATTGCTGGGCGTCGCTTGCAAGCTTAACCTTCAGGTTCTCGGTCATGAACTGTGTGCCGGCCGCCACTACGACGTCGCCCTGTTTGAGGCCGTCCGCCACGGCAACACCGTCGGCAGTGAAGTTGGCGACCTTGATCGGGCGCGGATGGACTGTTTCGGAGGCGCGGTCGACCGTCCAGACGATCTGCTTGCCATCCTTCTCGGTCATCGCGGTCAGCGGGATCGACACGAGCTGCGCCTTGCTGCCGACGGTTGCCTCGACATTGGCCGTCATGCCGAGCAGCACGCGCGGATCGTTGGGCAGCGAAACCCGGACAGCGAAGGTACGCGACTGCGGATCGGCGCTGCCGGCGACCTCGCGGACCTTGCCGTCAAGCGTCAGCCCTTCGTCCGACCAGAAGCTTGCCTTGACTTCCTTGCCGGGCTTGAACCCTGCAATATCCATCTCCGGCACCGCGATCGAAACTTCCTTCTCGCCGTCCACCGCGACCGTCATGACCGGCGTGCCGGCGCCGACCACCTGGCCGACATCGGCAGAGATGGCGGTGACGATGCCGGCCTGGCTGGCCTTGAGATCGGTGTAATGGACCTGGTTCTGCGCCTGGGCCAGCGTCGAGCGGGCGGCATCGCGCGTCGCCACGGCCTGGTCGTAGGCCAGCCGCGCCTGATCGAGCTGCGACTTCGGCGCGAAGTTCTTGGCATAGAGCTGCTCGGCGCGCTTCCTGGCGAGATCGACGGTCTCGACCTGGCGTTCGGCGGCGTCCAGGCTGGCCTGCGCGCTCTTCACCGACAGCTCGTAGTCGGACGGATCGACGCGGGCGAGCACGTCGCCTTCATTCACATGCTGGCCGATATCGACCAGACGCTCGGTGACCTTGCCGGCGATGCGGAAGCCGAGATTCATCTCGATGCGGGCGCGCACCGAACCGGAATAGTCGAGCTGGCGGGTGGTCCGCGCCTCGCCGATCTCGACCACCTTGACCGGCCGGACGACTTCCTGAACGACCTCGGCCTTTTCCTGGCTGCAGCCGGCAAGGGCAAGCGCGGCGACGACGATGCCGATGGCGGGGAGGCCGGCGGCCGGCAGCCTGCGGAGGATGGAACTGGGCAAAGACACTTTAGCACTCCCGAACTGGAGATGATCTGTCGACCGCACGCGGCGGGCGGCTTCTATTTCAAGGCTCTGATGGCGTAGTCGATAAGTTCGTCGGGCATTGCCCGGTTGGTCTTGGCAAGGCACTGCGCCACCATCTGCGGGTGGCACAGAATGACGGTGGCGGCGCCGAAGCAGCGCGCAGCGGTTTCAGGATCCTGCTGCCTGAACTCGCCTGCCTCGATGCCCTCGCGGATCACCTCGGCGAACAGGTCGTGGATACTGTTCACATGCTTGTCGATGACGGACCAGTCGCGCTCCAGCGCGACGATAACCATCTCATGCACCTTCTGCTCGTCCAGCATGGTCTCGAGCGTCATCTTGTACTGGGCATGAATATAGCGGCTCAGTCGCTCCTCGGCGCTGATCGGGAGGTGCATGATCTCATAGGCCATGTTGTAGCTGGCGCCGAGCATGCGGCCGCAGACGGCCTGGTGGATTTCGACCTTGGAGGCAAAGAAGCGGTAGATGTTGGCGGGCGACATGCCGAGCTCGCGAGCGATGTCGGCAACATTGGTCTTACCGTAGCCATAGTGGCGGAACAGGCGCTCGGCGCAGTCGAGAATGCGGGTCACATTCTCCTGTCTGGCGGGGTCTGCCACGATGTTGGCGGCTTCTGACATAGCGCTTTCGTTTGATGAGTGACGAATTTCAATTTTCATCAGTCGTAAAACGAAAGCGGCGAGGAGTCAACGCGAAATCGACGTACGCGTATAATTTGGTGACAGATGGTGACAGTTGCTAGGTCTGCGGTGAGTACGTTGACGATTAGCCATTGGCGCCTGCGACGTCGTCATCCACGGGCGGAGCAAGGAGCGAAGCGACGCGCGCAGACCCGAGGATCCATTCCGTGACGCCGGTCGAAGAACGAAGCAGATCAAGATGTTACGCCGGTCAGCACTTTCCGTCCGCTGCGGCTATTCTCAACCGCCGGAGCGCGGCCGCAAAGTAGCGGCGTGGATCCTAGGGTTTCCGCAACGTCGCTTCGCGACTGCTCCACCCTAGGATGACGACGTCGCGGGCGCTGCCGCAAATTGTCGACGTCAAAGCCATGTTGGGAGGAGCGAACTACACCCCCTTCGCCATCTCCCGCAGCCTGAACTTCTGGATCTTCCCCGTCGAGGTCTTCGGGATTTCGGCAAACACCACCGCCTTCGGCACCTTGAAACGCGCCAGCAGCCCTCGGCAGTGCTCGATGATCTCGGCCTCGGTCGCGCTCTTGCCGGGCTTCAGCTCGACATAGGCGACCGGGACCTCGCCCCATTTGTCATCCGCGCGGGCAACCACACCGCACGAGGCAACCGACGGATGCCTGTAGAGAGCGTCCTCGACCTCGATGGACGAGATGTTCTCGCCGCCCGAGATGATGATGTCCTTGGAGCGATCCTTCAACTGGATATAGCCGTCCGTATGCATGACGCCGAGATCGCCGGAATGGAACCAGCCGCCGGCGAAGGCTTCGTCGGTGGCCTTGCGGTTCTTCAGATAGCCCTTCATGACGATGTTGCCGCGGAACATGACCTCGCCGATGGTCTCGCCGTCGGCCGGCGTCTCCATCATCGTCCCGGGATCCATCACCGCAAGACCTTCGAGCGCTGCATAGCGCACGCCCTGGCGTGCCTTCTTCTGCGTCCTCGGTCCCTTCTCCAGCGCGTCCCACTCATAGTGCCACTCGTTGACGACCGCCGGGCCGTAGGTCTCGGTCAGGCCGTAGAGATGGGTGACGGCAAAGCCGGCATCGGCCATGCTGGACAGCACGGCCTCCGGCGGGGGCGCTGCGGCGGTGTTGAAGGTGACGGTCTGCGCGAACTGCCGCTTGTCCTCATCCTTCGCGTTGATCAGCACCGACATGACGATCGGGGCGCCACACAGGTGGGTGACACCGTGGTCGGCGATGGCGTCGTATATCGGCTTTGCCCGCACCCAGCGCAGGCAGACATGGGTGCCGGCCTGCACGGCCAAGGTCCAGGGGAAGCACCAGCCGTTGCAATGAAACATCGGCAGCGTCCAGAGATAGACCGCGTGCTTGGCCATGCCGGCATGGATGGTGTTGGTGTAGGCCATCAGCGCCGCGCCGCGATGGTGATAGACGACGCCCTTCGGATTGCCCGTGGTGCCGGAGGTGTAGTTGAGCGAGATGGCGTCCCACTCGTCATCGGGCATCGACCAGACAAAGGTCTCGTCGCCGGCGGCGACGAACTCCTCGTAATCAGCTGAGCCGATCCGTTCGCCCTTCGGATAGGGTGCGTCGGCGGCATAGCCCGGATCGTCATAGTCGATGACCAATGGCTTCACCTTGGCCAAGGCCAGCGCGTCCTTAACGACGCCCGAGAACTCGCGGTCGACGATCAGCACCTTGCTGTCGGCATGGTCGAGCTGGAACGCGATGACGGCGGCGTCGAGGCGGGTGTTCAGCGAATGCAGCACCGCCTTCACCATCGGCACGCCGAAATGGGCTTCCAGCATCGGCGGCGTGTTGGACAACATCACCGTCACCGTATCGCCCTTGCCGATGCCGTGCTTCGCGAGCGCCGAGGCAAGCTTCAGCGAGCGGCGCCAGAAATCGCGATAGGTGATGCGCTGGTTGCCATGAATGATGGCGATGTGGTCGGGATAGGTCTTGGCCGCGCGCTCAAGATAGGTGAGCGGCGTCAGCGGCTGGTGGTTGGCAGCGTTCCTGTCGAGATCCTGTTCGTAAGGATTGGCCATCCCGTTCTCCCCGATGTTCTTTTCGAGCTTTCTAACCTTAGGCCCGCCGTCACGCTATCCCCCTTCCGCGGCTGAAAATGCTATGCTGCGCCGGCTTGGTGAAATGGCGATCCGGATTGGACCGCGCCGCGAGACGATCGCAGCTCGCGCAGGCAAATTTGACTTTTGTCGAGAGCCGTGACTAATGTCAGCCGAGGAGGCGGCATGGCTATCAGACCGGCAGAACAGCTCATCCACAAGGCCGCCTGGCTTTACTATGCGCATGGCCTGCGTCAGGACGAAGTGGCGAGCCAGCTCAACATTTCTCGCGCCTCGGTCGCCATGTATCTGCGCAAGGCGCGCGAGACCGGCATCGTCAACATCTCGACCTCGACCCAGCTCTTCACCGACGACGTCATGGCGCGACGGCTGGAAGATGCGTTCGATCTCGACGCCGTCTGGATCGCGCCGGAAAATGCCTACCTCGCCGATCCATCGACCGATATCGCCGTGCTGGCGGCGAGCGTCTTTCTCGAGCTGGTGAAGAAAGGCGACCGCATCGGCGTCGCCTGGGGCCGCACCGTCTACACCATCGCCGACATCATGTCCTATGCCGACCTGCAGGACGTCACCGTGGTGCAGCTCTGCGGCAATCTCGGCGCGCCCTATTCCTACCGGCCCGACCAGTGCACGATGGAGATCGCGCGACGGCTGAATGCCAAGGGCCTCAACTTCTACGCGCCGCTGGTTCTGTCGACAGAAGGCCTGGCGCAAGGTTTGCGTGCCGAGCCGGTGATCCGCGACCAGATGGCCGGCATCGCCGATTGCGATCTGGCGCTCTATTCCGTCGGCGCGGTCGACGCCGACAGCCATCTGGTGAAATGCGGCGCGCTGTCGGCGGCCGAGATGGAAACGTTGCGGCGCCAGGGTGCGGCCGGCGTCATCGCCGGACAGATCATCGACGCCGGCGGCGAGGTGCTCGACTGCAGCTACAATAGGCGCGTCATCTCCGCCGAGCTCGCCTCGCTGCGCGCCATCGAGAAGCGGCTGATGGTGGTGCAGGAAGATACCAAGTTCGAGCCGCTGCTTGCGGCCATCGCCGGCGGGCTGTGCACGCATCTGGTGGTCGGCGCGCATATGGCCGAGCGCCTGCTTCAGCACGCCGGCGCGGCAACGAAAAAGGCCTCGTAGAAAACCACCCTCGCCGCTTCTGTCATCACGACGTCGCGGCCTTCTGTTCATGAGCAAGAAAAGACGGAATCGGACGGATCGACATGCAGAACCTTTGGAATGACGCCGACGCGGAAAAGATGGTTGCCGACTATGCCAGGAAGGGCGTCGGCCGCGACCTTGCGCTGCGCGTCTACACGACCCGCCTGCTCGGCGGCGAGCCGCGCCTGGTGCTGCATGGCGGCGGCAACACCTCCTGCAAGACCAAAGCCACCGATCTCGTCGGCGACGAATGGGACGTGCTCTGCGTCAAGGGCAGCGGCTGGGACATGGCGGTCATCGAGCCGCAAGGCCTGCCGGCGGTGAAGATGGGCGCGCTGCTCAAGGCGCGGTCTTTGGACAAGCTCTCCGACGAGGACATGGTGGCGCTGCAGCGCTCCAACCTCATCGATCCGTCCTCGCCCAACCCGTCGGTCGAAACGCTGCTTCATGCCTTCCTGCCGCACAAGTTCGTCGACCACACGCATTCGACAGCGATCCTCGCCGTCGTAGACCAGGAAGACAGCAAGGCATTGGTGAAAAAGGTGTTCGGCGACAAGATGGGTTACGTGCCCTACATCAAGCCGGGCTTCGACCTCGCCAAGGCTGCGGCGGAAATCTTCGACGCCGACCGAAAAGTCGAGGGCCTGATCCTCGACAAGCACGGCATCTTCACCTTCGGCGACGATGCCAAACAGGCCTACGACCGCATGATCCACTATGTGACCATGGCCGAGGACTATGTCGCCAAAAACGGCAAGCCGCAGCCGGCCAAGGCAGCATTGCCGGCAAAGCTTGCCAAGCCCAGCGACATCGCGCCGACGCTGCGCGGCGCCGTTGCCGTGGCGCGCGGCGAAGGCCGCTTCGACCGCATGATCAGCGACTTCCGCACCTCGGACGCGATCGTCGACTTCATCAATTCCGCCAAGATCGCCGAGCTGGCCGGGCGCGGCGTTTCGACGCCGGACCTGTCGATCCGCATCAAGACCGGACCGATGGCGGTACCGGCGCCCGACGTCGACAAGCTCGGCGACTACAAGGCCGTCGTCCGCAGCCATGTCGATGCCTTCGTCAAGGACTACACCGCCTATTTCGAGACCAATGACGCGCTGGACGACGTCAAGCGCACCATGCTCGACCCGATGCCGCGCCTGACGCTGGTGCCGGGTCTCGGCATGTTCGGCCATGGCCGCACGCTGAAGGAGGCCAAGATCGCGTCGGATGTCGGCGAGATGTGGATCGAGGCGGTGCGCGGCGCAGAAGCGATCGGCAATTTCCATCCGCTCTCCAAGGCCGACCTCTTCCCGCTCGAATACTGGTCGCTCGAGCAGGCCAAGCTCGCTTCGAACAAGCCGAAGCCGCTGACCGGCCAGGTGGTGCTGATCACCGGCGGCGCCGGCGCCATCGGCGCCGCGACGGCAAAACTGTTCGCGGCCAATGGCGCGCATGCCGTGATCGTCGATCTCGACCCAGCCAAGGCAGCGGAAGCGGCGAAGGCGGCCGGCAACAACTCGATCGGCGTCGGCGCCGACATCACCAAGCCGGCCGAGATGCGCGCCGCTTTCGACAAGGCGGTCGCCATCTATGGTGGCGTCGACATCCTGGTCTCGAATGCGGGTGCAGCCTGGGAAGGCCGCATCGGCGAATTGGACGACGCGACGCTGCGCAAAAGCTTCGAGCTCAATTTCTTCGCCCACCAGTCGGCGGCGCAGAATGCGGTGCGCATCATGCTGGAACAGGGTACGGGCGGCGTGCTCCTCTTCAACACCTCCAAGCAAGCGATCAATCCCGGCCCGAAATTCGGCGCCTACGGCATTCCGAAAGCCGCGACATTGTTCCTGTCGCGGCAATATGCGCTTGACTACGGCGCCTATGGCATCCGCTCCAACGCGGTCAACGCCGACCGCATCCGCTCGGGTCTCTTGACCGACGCGATGATCGCCAGCCGTTCCGGCGCGCGCGGCGTCTCGGAGAAGGAGTACATGTCCGGCAATCTGCTGGGACAGGAAGTGACGGCCGACGACGTCGCGCAGGCCTTCCTGCACCAGGCGCTGGCCGAGCGCACCACGGCGAATGTGACAACGGTGGACGGCGGCAACATCGCGGCTGCGCTGCGCTGATGATGTAAAGGCAGGCACTGGAGCGGTTCATCGTTTTCGCGAAACGACGAGCCGCTCCATGTCCCATTGTCTTGACGCAGTTTGAACCGAAGGCCTTTGGCGCTTCTGCTGAAGAACTGCTCGAACCCGTCAAAATCCACACCAATCCTTCGCGTATTGCTCAGCCAGTTTAAGGGCGCCTCGTGTTCGCATGCGGGGCTCCAACCCTGATCATTGGTGGAGCTCCAGATGGCGGCGAAAAGACTTCGTATTGGCGTGCTCTTTGGCGGGCGCTCCGCCGAGCATGAAGTATCGCTGCTTTCAGCAACCAACGTCATGGCTGCCTTGGACCCGGCGAAATACGATGCCGTTCCGATCTTCGTCACCCGCGAAGGGCAATGGCTGCTGAGCCGCTTTGAGGACGGCGCGCTGGCGACGCCGTCGGCCGGCACGCAGCTCTGCCTGGTGCCGGGCGGCCATGGACGGGTGCTGGCGATCCCTGCCGGCGGTGTGCCCCACGACCTGCCTCCCATCGATATCCTGTTTCCGGTCCTGCACGGCCTGCATGGCGAGGACGGCGCGGTGCAGGGCGTGGCCGAGGTGGCGCGCGTGCCGCTCGCCGGCTGCGGCATCCTCGGCTCCGCCACGGCGCTCGACAAGGACATCGCCAAGCGGCTGCTGAAGGCGGCCGGACTGCCTGTGGCGCGCTCGGTGACGATCAATGAAGGTGCCGCGCCTCCGCTCGCCGAACTGGAAGACCAGCTCGGCCTGCCGCTGTTCATCAAGCCGGCGCGGCAGGGCTCGTCGGTCGGCGTCGCGAAGGTCAATGCCAGCCAGGAATTCGACCACGCGCTGGCGGAAGCATTCCAACATGACCGCAAGCTGCTGGCGGAGGAATTCGTCCGTGGCCGAGAGATCGAATACAGCGTGCTGGAGAGCCCCGCGGGCGAACTCTTCGTCTCACGGCCGGGCGAGATCGTGCCTGCGGAGAGCCACGGTTTCTACAACTACAACGCCAAATATATCGACGAGAACGGCGCGGCACTCATCGTGCCAGCCGAGCTGCCGCAGAAGGTCGAGGATGCCATGCGCGACGCGGCTGCAAGGGCGTTCAGGGCGCTCGGCTGCGACGGCATGGCCCGCGTCGACTTCTTCTTGATGCCGGACATGAACTTCCTGATCAACGAACTCAACACCATTCCCGGCTTCACCAACATCAGCATGTACGCCAAGGCCATGGCGGCGAGCGGCGTCAGCTATCCGGAGGTCATCGACCGTCTGGTGGCGCATGGGCTGGCGCGCGCCGGCCGGTGAAAAAGACCTGAGGATTCGAAATCTCGGCAGCGGCCAGTGGGCCACATCGCCGCATCACTCCGGCAGGCCGGCCTTGCGGAAGCCGTCGACGAAATGCTCAAGCATCGCGTCGTCGCGGAACGGCTCCGTCTCGACCCAGCGCTGCGTGGAGAAATGCGGATTGCCGACGAGGAACAGCGCGACCTCGGTGCGCGCCTCGTCGAGACGGCCGAGCTGCGCCAGGCTTGCCGCCAGAAAGCGGCGCGAGCTTGTGCGGTAGGTCTCGTCGCGGCGCAGCGTTTCGACGGCGGCTTCGTAGTCACAGGCCGCATACTGTGCCTGGCCGAGCGTCAGATAGTACCAGCTCGGCGGAAAGGGGTTGAGCCGGAAGGCCTTGCGGATGTGCTCCAGGCCCTCGCTTATCCGCCCGCCCAGCACGTCGATATCGGACAATGTCGCCCAGATATCCGCCTCGTTCGGGTCGAGCTCGATCGCCTTGGCGAATTCCGCCTCGGACCGTTCGAAATCGCGTTCATAGGCAAGAAGGTTCGCCAGAACCCAGCGGCAACCGGCATCGTTGGGATCGATCGCCACAGCCTTGCGCGCCAGTTCCAGGGCCGTGCTGCGGGCAGGCTCGAACGGCTCGCCCCAATGCACCCAGCCCATCCAATGGTTCATGGCCAGCCAGCGATAGGCCTCCGCGTAGTCCGGGTCGAGCGAAACCGCGCGCGTCAGCATCAGATGCGCTTCGCGCGCCATTTGCGGCGACTCGTCGAACAGTTTTCGCGCCCGCACGACGAGATCATAGGCTTCGAGACTCTTCGGCCGGTTGCGCTCCGGCAGCGCGCGCAGCCGCCCGAGCAGCGCCTCGACGATCTTGGCCGTCGCCTCGTCCTGAACGGCGAAAATGTCCTCAAGACTGCGATCGAAACGCTCCGCCCAGAGATGCTCGCCGCTCAGCGCGTCGATCAGCTGGGCATTGATGCGCACCCGCCCCGCGGCGCGCCTGGCGCTGCCTTCCAGCAGGTAGCGCACGCCGAGCTCCCCGGCGATGGCGCGCACGTCCATGGCCTTGCCCTTGTAGGCAAAGACCGAGTTGCGCGCGATGACAAAGAGGCCCGGTATCCGGGAGAGATCGGTGATCAGGTCTTCGGTCAGGCCGTCGGCGAAAGAGTCCTGCTCGGGATCGCTGCTCAGATTGACGAAGGGCAGCACGGCAATCGACGGCTTGTCGGGCAGCGGCAAGGATTTGCGTGGGGCATCGGGCCGTTCGACGGTGCCGGTGAAGCGGTAGCCGACGCGCGGCACCGTGGCGATCCATTCACCGCCACCGGTCGCCGGACCAAGCAGCTTCCTGAGCTGCGCGATCTGGACGGTGAGATTGCCTTCCTCGACTGCCATGTCAGGCCAAGCCGCATCCATCAGCTCGGCTTTGGCCAGGATTTCGCCCGGACGCGCGACGAGCGCCTCCAGCAGCTTCAGCCCGCGATGGCTGGCGGCGACGGGAACATCGCCCCGGAGCAGCGTTCCCGCGCCCGGATCAAGCACGAACGGTCCGAAAGCGAAGCGCGATCCCTGCATGCGGCGATCTATAGAGCAATTCCAGGAAAAGTGTGAAGCGGTTAAGTTCGGCGACTTCGCCGTAACCATCCGTCCGAATTGCGTAAAAACAAAGGGATAGAGCGGTTCGCCGTTTTCGTGAAACGGTGAACCGCTCTAGCCGATTTGGAAGTTTTGAGAACTATTTGGGACGGCTTAATTACGCCGCCAGCCGCCTGCGGCACACTGCTATCTCAATCAGGTCGAGGGTTCAAAACCCTCATTCGATGGAGGTTGCCATGAACGATAGCTTCACGCCCTCTATGTGTCTGGCGGCGGCACCGGCAATGCACTCAAGGCGCGGGCGCTTTAGCCTGGCGGCCTTGCGCAGCCTTATCGCCGAGCGGCGCAAGCAGGCCTATTTCCGCTTCGAGCTCAAGCGTATAGCGAGGGACAATCCGCATCTGATCGACGACATCGGGCTGACGAGAAAAGAGGTCGAGGCGGAGATCGCCAAGCTGCCCTTCTGGCAGCGATAAAACCGCCTTGGGCCGGCCGAAGGGCAGAGAGCGGTCCGTTGGACCGCTCTCTTCATTTGCGGCCGGCAGAAACTTACTTGGCGTTCGGGTTCGGCATCCAGGCAGGCATAGCGACGTCGGCATGGGCGAATTGCGGCAGCTTGGCCGACAGGTCTTCCATGTTCTTGATGTCCTTGTCGATCAGCTCCTTCTGGGTGATCAGCGTCGGCGGCACGATGACGTTGTGGCCGGGATCTTCACCGGCAAGCAGCTGCGCCAGCGCGCGCACCGAGACCTGGCCGACGACGGCCGGGTTGGTGGCGGCGGTCGCCGCCCAGGCGCTGTCCGGCTCGCGCATGGCGGCGATGTCCGAGGTCGAGATGTCGGCCGAATAGATCTTGATGGCCTTGTTCAGCCCCGCCTCGTCGACGGCGATCTTCACGCCCTTGGCGAACTCGTCATAGGGCGCGAACATCACCTTGATATCGGGATGCGCCTGCAGCACCGAGCGCGCCTGATTGGCGACGGAGTTGGCGATCGGATTGTCGAGCGTGCCGAATTGCGCGACCTCGCTGATGCCCGAATATTTCTTCTTCACCTCCACCCAGGTCTCGTTGCGGCGGTCGAGCGGAGCGATGCCGGCAACATAGACATAGCCGGCCTTCCAGCTCTCGCCATTGTCCTTGACCGCCTGCTCGAGCGCCAGCTTTGCGAGGTCTTTGTCCGACTGCTCGATCTGCGGGATCTTCGGGTTCTCGACATTGACGTCGAAGGCGACGACCTTGATGCCGGCATCGACCGCGCGCTGGGCGGCGTCCTTCATCGATTCCGTCAGGCCGTGCTGGATGATGATGCCCTGCACGCCAAGCGCGATCGCCTGGTCGACCATGTCGGCCTGGAGCGCTGCGTCCTGGCGGCTGTCCAGCACGCGCAGGTCGACGCCGAGCGCCTTGGCCTGCGCCTCGACGCCGGAGAGATAGGCCTGGAAGAAGTCGCCTGTCGACAGATAGCGCACCAGCGCGATCTTGACGCCGGGCTTGTCGAACGGCGCCGGGCGGTCCGCCGCCAATGCCGTGCCCTGCATCAGCAGCGCCGCGCCGGCGAGGCCGAGTGCCGCCTTCCCCAAAAGTCTTCTTGTGATGTTCACTTCGTTTTCCTCCATTTGTTATGCCCCGGTCGAAACTATCTCTTGCCCCTGCCGGAAAGGGCGAAGGTGAAGACAAGGGCGACGACAAGTACCGCGCCCTTGACGAAATCCTGCGTATAGTAAGGCGCGTTCATCATCGTCAGGCCTTGCAGCAGGACGCCGACGAACACCGCGCCGACGGCGGTGCCGAAGGCGTTTGGCTTGGCGGCGCCAAGCACAGCGTAGCCGATGAGCGCCGCCGCGACTGCGTCGAGCAACAGATTATTACCCGAGGCGATGTCGCCGCGTCCAAGCCGGGCGGCAAGCAAAATCCCGCCGATTGAGGCGAAAACTCCCGAAATCACATAAGCCCAGATTTTGTATGCCTTGACAGGCGCGCCGGCGAGCTCAGCCGCCCTCTCATTGCTGCCAACGGCATACATCATGCGGCCGAAGCGGGTGTATTCGAGGAAGAACCAGATCAGCGCCGCGAGCGCGACCAGGACCACCACCGAGACCGGGATCAGGTTCGGGATGAAGAAGTCGATGCGGTGACGGCCGAGCGCCAGGAAAGCCTCCGAGAACTTGCCGTTGGCGACCGAGCCGTCGGGCATGGTCATGCCGGTGGCGATCGAGCGGCCTTCCGTCGGAATGCGCTGCAGGCCGAGCAGCAGGAACATCATGCCGAGCGTGGCCAGAAGATCGGGCACGCGCATATAGACGATCAGCCAGCCATTGATCAGGCCAACGATGACGCCGATGACAAGGCAGGCGATGACGGCGACGATCGCGTTCTGCTCCAGCACGACCATGGCGTAGGAGGCCGCCATCATGGCGCTGGTGGCGACCGAGCCGATCGACAGATCGAAGCCGCCGACGACGAGCGTCGCGGTGACGCCGAGCGCCAGCACGCCGGTGATGGCCACCGACTGGAAGATGAACACAGCGCTTTGCGGCGAAGCGAAGCCATCGGCGGCGACCGCGAAATAGGCGATCAGCCCGACCAGCAGGACGATGAAGCCGTAGCGGATGGCGTAATCGCGCAATGTCATCGAACGCTCCCGCGCCGTTGCCTTGCCCGCCAAACTGGAACTCATGCCTGCACTCCCGAGTCTCGTCATCCTGCGATCTCACGCCGCGCTGTGAAGCGGTCCGCCGGCCACTTCCGCCAGCAGCCGGTCGAGATCGATGTCATCGTTGCGGTGCTCGCCGACGATCGTGTGTTCCGACATCACCAGGATGCGGTCGGCGGTCTCCAGCGCCTCGTCGAGCTCGGTAACGAAGATCAGCGTCGCGCGGCCGTCGGCGCTTGCCCTCAGCTTGGCGGCAATGTCGCGACGCGCCGAAATGTCGACACCTTGGAAAGGCTCGTCGAGGATAAACAGGCGCGAGGCCTGCGACATCCAGCGCGCCACCATCACCTTCTGCTGGTTGCCGCCGGAGAGCGCCGAAAGCTCGTCCTTCTCCGAGCGGCAGACGATGCCGAGCTCGTCGATCTGGCGGCGAGCGGCGGCGCGCTCGGCGCGCTTCTTCATGACGCCGAGGTCCGACATGCGCTTGAGGAACGGCAGGCTGATGTTGCGTTCGATGTTGAAGCCGCCGACGATGCCGCTCGCGGCGCGGTCCTTGGCGACCAGGAAGACGCCGGCGGCGATCGCCTCGCGCGCCGAGCCCGGCGCGTGGGGCTTGCCGTCCATATGCATGGTGCCGGCGAGCGGCCGGCGCACGCCGAACAGCGTTTCCGCCAGCGCCGTCTTGCCGACGCCGACCAGGCCGGTGATCGCCACCACCTCGCCGGCGCCGAGCGTCATCGAGATCGGTCTCGATCCTTGCGCCAGCCGCAACCCTTCGGCGGAGAAGACGGCTCGGGCCGAGCTTCTGGCAACCACCCTGTCGAGATGGATCTTGCGGCCGAGCATGGCGTTGACCGCGCCCTCATAGTCGAGCGGCTTCCGGTCGAAAATGCCGGAGACCACGCCGTCGCGCATCGACACGATGCGGTCGGCCAGTCGCCTGATGTCGGACATCCGGTGCGAGATATAGAGGATGGCGACGCCCTGGCCGCGCAGCCGATCAATGAGCGAAAACAACCGATCGGCCTCGGCGCTCGATAGCGAAGAGGTCGGCTCGTCGAGGATCAGGACCTTAGGCCGATGCGCCATGGCGCGGGCGATGGCCACCATCTGCCGATCCGCCAACGACAAGTCGCTGACGCGCGCCTTGAGGTCGATGGCAAGTCCCATGCGGTCGGCGACGGCTCTCGCCTCGGCGCGGACATCGGCAGGCTTGAAAAGCAACGACGCGCCTTTGCCGCTTAGCCGGTCGAGCGTCAGATTGGTGGCGACGTCGAGGTCGGCGACGACGCCGTCATTGATGTTCTGGTGCACGGTGACGACACCGGCGCGAATGGCTTCGGCGGGTGTCTGCGGGTCGAAGGCCTTGCCGGCAAGCCGCATCGAGCCTGCGCCGTGTTCGTAGACGCCGCTGATGATCTTGACCAGGGTGGATTTGCCGGCGCCGTTGGCGCCCATGAGCACGGTCACCTCGCCCGCAAAGAGGTCGAGCGAGATGCCGCCAAGCACCTCGTTCTGGCCGAAGGATTTCCTCAGGCCCTCCACATGGAACACGGCATCTGCGCCCATCCATTCCTCCCGGATCGTGACGCTATGGGCTCATCCGGCAATTGTCAACACGATTGACATTTGCCAGAGCGCTTCCTAGCTTGGCCCCGCCGCTGTGGCTCCGCTATCGTCGGAAACCACGCGCAGGAGGGAGAGCATGACCGGGAAGTTCGAAGCATTGTCGGTGGAAACGCTGCCGGAGCGCCTTGGCGAGACTGCGGCCCTCACGGAGCGCATCGGCAAGGACACTAGCCGCTGGAAGGTACAGGAGGTCGGCGACGGCAATCTCAACCTCGTTTTCATCGTCGAAGGCGACAAGGGTGCCGCGGTGGTCAAGCAGGCGCTGCCCTATGTGCGGCTGGTCGGCGACAGCTGGCCGCTGCCGCTCAAACGCTCGTTCTTCGAATATCATGCGCTGACCAGGCAGGAGCGCCGTGCGCCCGGCTCGGTACCGGCGATCTACCATTTCGACGAGAGCCAGGCGCTGATCGTCATGGAGTATCTGGCGCCGCCGCACATCATCCTCAGGCGGGCGCTGATCGACGGCCGCGAACTACCGAACATCGCACGCGACATCGGCCTGTTCATGGCGCGCACACTGTTCCGCGGCTCCGACCTGTCGATGGTGACGAAAGAGCGCAAGGCCGATCTTGCGCTGTTCGCCGACAATGTCGAGCTGTGCGACATCACCGAGAACCTGGTGTTCTCCGACCCCTATTTCGATGCCAAGATGAACCGGCATACCTCGCCGCAGCTCGACGGCCTGGTCGCCGAGCTGCGCGCCGACCGCGACCTCAAGGTCGAGGCGCAGCGGCTGAAGCATCTGTTCGCCGCCAATGCCGAGACGCTGCTGCATGGCGACCTGCATTCCGGCTCGATCATGGTGACCGACAGCGAGACCCGGATGATCGATCCGGAATTCGCCTTCTACGGCCCGATCGCCTTCGACGTCGGCATGCTGCTCGCCAATTTCTGGATGGCCTTCTTCTCGCAACGCGGCCACGAGGAGAAAGGCGGCCGCGACTCCATGCGCGCCTATCTGCTCGGCGTCACGGCTGAGACCTGGGCGACCTTCCGCGCCGAGTTCTCGCATCTGTGGCGGACCGAGCGCAGCGGTATCCTCTACCAGAAGAGCCTGTTCGAGGATCAGGGCGATCTGCTCGGCTCCGAGCAGGCGCTCGACCATATGCTGCACTCCATCTGGACCGACCTGCTCGGCTTTGCCGGCATCGAGGTGCACCGGCGCATCCTGGGTCTCGCCCACAATGCCGATTTCGAGACCATTGCCGATCAAGACCTGCGCGCCAGATGTGAAGCCAAGGCTTTGCGCTTCGGCCGCCATATCGCCGTCAACCGGCGCCAGATCCACAGCATCGACGAGGTCAACAAGCTGGCCGCGCTGATCGAACAGGAGAAGAGCCTTTGAACGTCGGCGAACGCCACTATCGCACCATCTGGCTCAGCGACGACAAGCGCTCGGTCGAGATCATCGACCAGCGCTGGCTGCCGCATGAATTCCGCATCGAGAAGATCGGAAGCGTCACCGGCATCGCCACCGCGATCCGCGACATGTGGGTGCGCGGCGCGCCGCTGATCGGCGTCACCGCGGCCTATGGCGTTGCCATCCAGATGATGGACGACCCATCGGACGAAGCGCTCGACGCGGTGTGGGAGACGCTGCATAGGACACGGCCGACGGCGATCAATCTGCGCTGGGCGTTGGACGAGATGCGCCAGCACCTCAAGCCGCTCGCGCCTGCAGAGCGTGCCGAAGCGGCCTACAGACGGGCCGCCGAGATCGCCGATGAGGATGTCGGGCTGAACCGCGCCATCGGCGAAAACGGGCTTGCGATTATCAGGCAGATCGCGGCGAAGAAGAAGCCGGGCGAGAGCGTCAACATCCTCACCCATTGCAATGCGGGCTGGCTGGCGACGGTCGATTACGGCACCGCCACCGCGCCGATCTACCTGGCGACCGAGGCCGGCATTCCGGTGCATGTCTATGTCGACGAGACGAGGCCGCGCAACCAGGGCGCCCAGCTCACCGCCTGGGAAATGGCGGGACACGGCGTACCGCACACGCTGATCGTCGACAATGCCGGCGGCCACCTGATGCAGCGCGGCGACATCGACATGGTGATCGTCGGCACCGACCGCACCACGGCCGATGGCGATGTCTGCAACAAGATCGGCACCTATCTCAAGGCACTCGCGGCCGCCGACAATGACGTGCCCTTCTATGTCGCGCTCCCCTCGCCCACCATCGACTGGACCGTGGCCGACGGGCTGAAGGAAATCCCGATCGAGGAGCGCTCCGGCGACGAGGTTTCGCTGGTGTGGGGCAAGACGGCCGACGGAAAGGTCGCGCAGGTGCGGGTCTCACCGGATGCGACACCGGCGGCCAATCCGGCATTCGACGTGACGCCGGCGCGGCTGGTCACCGGGCTCATTACAGAGCGCGGCGTGGCGAAGGCCTCGCGCGAGGGGCTGAAGGCAATGTTTCCGGAGCGTGGGTAATTAGCTGATCTCCCCAGCACGTCGTCATTCTCGGGCTTGACCCGAGAATCCATGCCGTGACCTCCGTCATCGAGCGCAACGGTGCAGAATTCTGTAACCGTTGCAATGCCTTAGCGCCACGGCATGGATCCTAGGGTCTGCGCGCGTCGCTTCGCTCCTTGCTCCGCCCTAGGATGACGACCGCGATGTCATCGCCAGTTGACACTATTGCCCTGCCCTCCCATAAAACCTGCGTTAATGTTCTCAGGGCGGGGTGAAAGTCCCCACCGGCGGTAAGGGCGATTTTCGATCGCTCAAGCCCGCGAGCGCCTTCCAACCTATCGGAAGGGTCAGCAGATCCGGTGCGATTCCGGAGCCGACGGTTACAGTCCGGATGGAAGAGAACGATCGCAGGAGACGGCTCCGCTCGCGCGGGCCGCGTTTTTGCGTCGTGCGTCCTGATTCTGGTTCGAAACGGAAGGAAGGACCCATGAATCAGCATTTCCCCAAAGACCATACTGCCCATCGTGTCGCCGTCGTCCGGGCGCGCTGGCATGCCGATATCGTCGACCAATGCGTGCAGGCCTTCGAGGCGGAGCTTGCCGCGCTCGGCGGCTTTGCCGTCGAGGTCTTCGACGTGCCGGGCGCCTATGAGATCCCGCTGCACGCCAAGACCCTTGCCGAGACCGGCCGTTACGCCGTGATCCTCGGCACCGCCTTCGTCGTCAATGGCGGCATCTACCGGCACGACTTCGTGGCGAGCGCCGTCATCGACGGCATGATGAATGTGCAGCTCGTGACCGGCGTGCCGGTATTGTCGGCGGTGCTGACGCCTCACAACTACCATGACAGCGCCGAGCATCACCGCTTCTTCCACGAGCATTTCACCGTGAAGGGCAAGGAAGCGGCGAAAGCCTGCGTCGAGATCCTCGCCGCCCGCGCAAAGATCGCCGCCTAAGTCCGAAGCGCCGGATTTCAGCCCTGCAACAAGAATTGCGACCGAAAAGGCTCCGAAAGGTTGCGGTAGCTCCGAAATCCGGCCAGAAGCAACGGGGCCGCCCGACGCCCGGGCGACCTTTTCAAACACGGGCTCGAACCAGATACGGGAGACTATTCGTTGGCTCGCATCACACTGAGACAATTGCTCGACCATGCTGCCGAACATGGCTATGGCGTGCCTGCCTTCAACATGAACAATATGGAACAGGGCCTCGCTATCATGGAGGCGGCGGAGGAGACCAAGTCGCCGGTCATCCTGCAGGCCAGCCGCGGCGCGCGCGCCTATGCCAATGACGTGGTGCTGGCCAAGCTGATCGACGCGCTGGTCGAGATCCATCCCGACATCCCGGTCTGCATGCATCTCGACCACGGCAACAACGAAGCGACCTGCGTCACCGCGATCCAGTATGGTTTCACCTCGGTGATGATGGACGGCTCCCTGAAGGAGGACGGCAAGTCGCCGGCCGACTACGCCTATAATTCCGGCATCACGCGGCGCGTCGTCGACATGGCGCATTGGGGCGGCGTCTCGGTGGAAGGCGAGATCGGCGTGCTGGGTTCGCTGGAGAGCGGCGGCGGCGAGCAGGAAGACGGCCACGGCGTCGAGGGCGCGATCAGCCACGACCAGTTGCTGACCGATCCGGTGCAGGCCGAGCAGTTCGTGCGCGACACGCATGTCGACGCGCTGGCCGTCGCCATGGGCACCAGCCACGGCGCCTATAAATTCTCGCGCAAGCCGGACGGCGCGGTGCTGGCGATGAACGTGATCGAGGAGATCCATCGCCGCCTGCCCAACATGCATCTGGTCATGCACGGCTCGTCGTCGGTGCCGGAGGAACTGCAGGAGATCATCAACAAATATGGCGGCCAGATGAAGCCGACCTGGGGCGTGCCGGTGGAGGAGATCCAGCGCGGCATCAAGCATGGCGTGCGCAAGATCAACATCGACACCGACAACCGCATGGCGCTGACCGGCGCGATCCGAAAAGTGCTGACCGAGAACCCATCGGAGTTCGATCCGCGCAAATATCTGACGCCGGCCATGGCCGCGATGAAGAAGCTCTGCAAGGAGCGCTTCGAGCAGTTCGGCACCGCCGGCAACGCCTCGAAGATCAAGCCGATCCCGCTGGCCGACATGGCCAAGCGCTACAAATCGGGCAGCCTCGACCCGAAATTCGGCTGAGCCAACTTTCCCGCGGCCGGTTTTCGGCCGGTCGCGGTAGCCGGCCCTGCCTCGCCTCAGCATCCGCGTGGCGGAACTTCATGCCGGCCAAAACGGTTCCTGCTCTGACGCCTCCCGTGCCCGCTCACAGGGAAGGAGACAACCATGAGCAAGGACCGCGACAGCGAAGGTCCGGTGTTTTCGGGGCAGGGCGCGCGACAGGGCGAAATCATCCTGCGCACGCGCACCCGTCGCATCATCTTCATCGCCGGGCTGGTCGGCATCGTCGTGCTGGCGCTGGTGCTGAGCATTGCCGTCCGGTGAGGCGATTCGCGCATGATAGAGTAGCGGCCAGGGAACCATCGGCGGCCAAGCCTAGTTGAGCATTCCAGACGCAACGGAGGGCGCGCTTAGGCTGCCCCGACGGACCATGCTCACGCCGCTTTGCTGCGACATGCCGCTTCATCCGACATGGCCGGACCTCGTCGCGCGGCTGCTGGTCACGGTGCTTGCAGGCTTCCTCATTGGCCTGAACCGCGAGGCCCGCGGTCATTCCGCCGGGTTGCGGACGACCATCCTGGTCGGCCTTGCGGCCTGCGTCGCAATGGTCCAGGCCAACATGCTGCTCGGTGTCTCGGGCAAAGGACCGGACTCCTTCGTGCGCATGGATGTGATGCGTCTTGCCCTCGGCGTGCTCACCGGTGTCGGCTTCATCGGCGGCGGCGCTATCTTGCGACGCGGCGATCTGGTCACCGGCGTCACCACCGCCGCCACGATGTGGATCATGACCATGATCGGCCTTGCCTTCGGCGGCGGTCAGTACGGCCTCGGCGCGATCGCAACCGTGCTGACGCTGGTGACACTGCAGGCGCTGAAATGGGTCGACCTCAAGATCCGGCGCGATCACAAGGCAATCCTTTCGGTCTCCTGGCCGAAAAACGCGCCGCCCGACCTCCAGGAAATGGTGCGGCCGCTTGGCTACAGTGCCCGCTTCGTCGGCATGGAGCATGACGCAGACCGTGAGCGCTTTGTTTATTCCTTCAACATTCTGTGGAAGCAGCCCGACGCTATTCCACCTTCGACCGACGTGCTGACGCTTGTCGGCGAGCATTGCGCGGTCGAGCGCTTCGAGGTGATCAGCGAGAAGCCGTTCTAGTGTCGTAACGGAGGATGCTTGAAATCGTCCCGGACATGAAACTTTCCCGCCCGCAGATGGTTCTGGGCAAGATGGTACTTGTCCATGATCGGTAGGCATTGATGGCCGAACTTTCTCTGACGCGCGGCCGGATGGTCGATGTCCAGATCGCCCAGCGTGGAATTCATGACCGCCGGGTTCTGGAGGCCATGCGGGAGGTTCCACGCGAGGTCTTTGTCGACCCCGATTTCGAGGAATTCGCCTATGAGGACACCCCTCTGCCGATCGGCAAGGGTCAGACGATCTCGCAACCCTTCATGGTCGCCTACATGATCGAAGCCGCCGAGATCGATCCTGGCGACCGCGTTCTCGAGGTCGGCACAGGTTCGGGCTACGCGGCGGCAGTGATGAGTCGTGTTGCAGCCCGCGTCTACACGATAGAGCGCCATGCGATGCTCGCCGAAATCGCCCGGCAGCGGTTCGAACGCCTCGGTTACGACAATATCGAGGTTCGCGCCGGCGACGGCACCAAGGGATGGAGCGACGCCGCTCCGTTCGATGCCATATTGGTGGCCGCAGCCGGTCCCGGCGCGCCGCTGGCGCTTCAGGAACAGCTCGATGTCGGTGGCCGTCTGGTGATCCCCGTCGGCAAGGAGGTCGACGACCAGCGGCTGCTGAAGGTCACCCGAACCGGCGCAACGACCTACGAGGAAGAAGACCTCGGTGGCGTGCAGTTCGTTCCGCTCATCGGCGAACAAGGCTGGGCGGAACGGCCTCGATATGGAGCCGATCGACCGGCTGTGGTCACGCCGCAGCCGCGCGAAAGAAGCCTGCCGGAGATGATCGCGGCCGCCGCCGAGCCGCTGCCGGATTTCGAAGGCCCGGTCTTCGGCGATCTGTTCGACCGCTTCGCGGACCGGCGTGTTGTCCTTCTCGGCGAGGCCAGTCACGGCACCTCCGAATTCTACAAGGCGCGCGGCGCGATCACGCGTCGGCTCATCGAAAAGCATGGCTTCAGCATCGTCGCGGTTGAGGCGGACTGGCCGGATGCTGCGGCCATTGACCGCCATGTCCGCCATCGGCCGCCGCGCGCGGCCACAGAGCCGCCATTCCAGCGCTTTCCCACATGGATGTGGCGCAACACCGATGTCGACGCATTCGTCGGCTGGATGCGGGATCACAATGGAGGCCTCGACGATGTAAACCGCCGGGCCGGCTTTTACGGTCTCGACATCTACAATATGAGCGCGTCGATTGCGGCCGTCCTGCGCTATCTCGATCAGGTCGATCCGGATGCCGCCGCCGCTGCGCGGCAACGCTATGGCTGCCTGACGCCGTGGCAGAAAGAGCCTTCCACATACGGGCGCGCCGTGCTCACCGCCGGCTATCGCAAATGCGAACAAGCCGTGCTGGAGCAATGTCAGGAGCTGCTTGCAAGACAGCTCGACTACGCTCGACAAGACGGCGCCGACTTTCTCGATGCCACGCAGAACGCAAGGCTGATCGCAGCCGCTGAACGCTACTATCGCATCATGTATTACGGCGGGGCGGAATCCTGGAATCTCCGCGACACGCACATGTTCGAGACGCTAGAGCATCTACTCGAGGCGCGCGGCTCGGACTCAAAGGCCGTCGTCTGGGCCCACAACTCGCATATCGGCGATGCCCGCTTCACCGAGATGGGAACGATCAGGCAGGAGTTGAACATCGGCCAGCTCTGCCGCGAGCGCTTCGGCGACCAAGTGGCGCTGATCGGCTTCGGCACCCATTCCGGAACGGTGGCCGCGGCTTCCGATTGGGACGATCCGATGCAGGTCATGCGGGTGCGCCCTTCGCATGCGGACAGCTACGAACGGCTCTGCCACGACAGCGGGGTGTCGCGGTTCCTGCTCGATATGGACCGCGACGCCGCGCTGAGACATCGCCTGCTGGAGCGGCGGCTGGAGCGCTTCATCGGCGTGATCTACAGACCGGAAACCGAACTGCGCAGCCACTATGCCGATGCCTCGCTGCCGAGACAGTTCGACGCCTTCGTCTGGTTCGACAAGACGAAAGCGGTGACGCCGCTTGGGCCGGAGCATGCCAGGACCGGTGTACCCGAAACCTATCCGTTCGGACTTTGACGAAGTCGGAGTCTCGGAACGGGGCGGCGGCCAATTGGGCTCGGAACATTCGCTTCGGCCAATCAGTTCCTCATCCAGCAAATCTTGGAAGGAGCCTGCCATGAGCACCAAGCATCTCAAATCGCGCAAACCGAGCGACGCCGATCTGGAAAACAATCCAGGCATCGGAACGTCAAAGGGCAGCATCAAGGAAGGCGATGATCTCGAGCTCGGCGAGAACACGACCGAAGGCGACGTCGAGAACGACACAACGGCCAGCGGCGGCATCAATCCGCGGCAAAAAATGCGCACGAACAAATAGAGTCTAAAGCCAGGCGCGTGCCTCACGCATCCGTTTTTGGCTCTTCCGCGTCGGCGCGAACGAGCTTGATGTCGGCCCCTGCCGCCCAGGCGCCGATGTCCTCGCGGCGCAGCGCCGCCGCCATCATGTCGGGGAAGTGATCCGGCGTGCAGGCAAAGACCGGAATGCCCAGCGCCGCGACCGAGCCGGCCATGGAAGGGTCGTAGCCGGGGCGGCCTTGGTCGGTAAGCGCGAGCAGCACGACCACGTTGACGCCCGACCGCACCAGCGTCGCCAGCCTTCGCAGAAGCTCCTTGCCGTTGCCGCCCTCGTAGAGATCGGTGATCAAGATGAAATGCGCCTTGGTCGGCCGCTCGATGCGCTCGGCGCAATAGGCGACGGCCTGGTTGATATCGGTGCCGCCGCCGAGCTGGACGCCGAACAGCACCTCGACCGGATCGCTGAGCTCTTCCGTCAGATCGACGATGGCGGTGTCGAAACATACGAGTTTGGTGCGCACGACTGGCAGTGACGCCATCACGGCGGCAAAAATCGAGGCGTAGATGACCGAGCTTGCCATCGAGCCGGACTGGTCGACGCAGAGCGTTACCTCGTCGAGATCGACCAGCCGCCGCTGGCGGCGCATGAAGCCGACCAGCTTTTCCGGCACGACGGTCTTGTGGTCCGGCTGGTAGTGGCGAAGGTTCGCCGTAATAGTGCGCGGCCAGTCGATGTCGCGCTGGCGCGGGCGGTTGGTGCGCCGCGACTTATCGAGCGCGCCACGGATCGCCTCCGCGGTCTTCTGCTCCAGACGCTGCATCAGCTTCGCGACAATATCGGTAATGATCGAGCGCGCGATGTCCTTGGTCTTGTCCGGCATTGCCGAGCGCAGCGAGATCAGGTCGGCGACGAGATTGACGTCGGCCTCGATCGCCTTGAGGAATTCCGGCTCCATCAGCATCTGCTTCAGGTTCAACCGCTCGAAGGCATCCTTCTGCACGACTTGCACGACCTGCTCGGGGAAGAAGGAGCGGATGTCGCCCATCCATTGAGCGACGCGCGGCGCCGAGCGGCCAAGCCCGCCACGCCGCTTACGCGGATCGCCGGCGGTGTCGCCGCTGCCGTCGCCATAGAGCGCGTCGAGCGCCGCAGACAGCCGCCGATCCTCGGCCGAGAGCGCCGACGATGTCTCCTCGTCGGCGCCGATCGCCAGCCGCCAGCGACGCTCCCGATTGTCCAGCGTCTGATCGAGCTCCGGCCCAGTCGCTTCGTCAGCCATGGCGGGGCTCCCCTGCGAGCAGCTTTCCAAGAAGGGCAAAATGCCTGCGCCAGGCCTCGCCGCCGTCCGGCGCCGGCGTCAGCCCGGTGGGCAGGCTCGCTCTCTTGCCAAGCACGGCCTCGATCAGGCGCCGGCGCTCCATGCTGTCGAGGTTGGAAAAGACGCGGCGCAGCAGCGGCAGATGCGCCACGAAAGCTTCCTCTTCCAGCGAGGCCAACCAGGTATCGACGGCGCCGCGCAGGCCCTCGTCGTAGATCAGCCTCTGGCCGGCGCCGCTGAAAAAGCCTTCGAAGAATGCCGCGGCATCGGCAACGGGCGTCCCCGGCGACAGACGCTTTGCGAGCAGATTAGCGGTCGCCTCGGCGGAGAGCCGGCCGTGCTCGTAGAGCAGATGCGCGGCGCAGCCGGCGACGAGCGCCGTCGAGCGCGATGAATCGAGCACGGCAGCCAGACCGTTGCGCCAGGCCTCCAGGACATGCTCGTCCGGTTCGACCAGCCTGATCGCCTCGTCGGCCTTGCGCAACGCGGCCATCAATGCCGCGGCGGCCTGCGCGTCGAGGTCGCGCGCCGCATAAGGCAGCGCGATCGATCCTTCGATGATCAACCGTTCCAAGAGGCCGGCGAGGCGTTCGTTCTCGGTTTTGCGCGCCTCGCCGTAGCGGATGATGTCGGCCAGCGGCGGCACCGAGGCCAGCAGCTCCAGGCACTCGCTGCTGTGCGCCGCCTTTTCCTCCAGCGCCGCCAGCCCGGCGGCGGACGCCTCGCTCAGCCCCGCCGTGATCGCGTTTTGCACCAGTGTGGCAAGCGTATCCAGTGTCGCGGCCGCGCCGATCATCTGGATCAGGCGGCCATTGGCGGCCTTCTCGATGGTCGGTCCATAGACCAGGTTCTCGACCAGGCGAACCGCATATTCCGGTTGCCAGGCTAACATCCAGCGCTCGCGGAACGTGCCGCGACTGCGGCCGACATCCGTCAGCCTGCCCCAGTTGACGCCAAGCACATTCAGCCGGTGCAGCAATGTCGAGCGGAAGAGCCCGCTCTCGCTGCGCAGGTCTACGGAAAGTTCCCGCTCAAGGGCCTCGGGCTTCAGCCGGGCCGCCTTCTGGTTGCGCTGCAGATCATCGATCAGTGGGGCAAGCGGCGTGTCTGGCGGAATCTCGCCGACATCGGCGCCGAGCAGCAGCTCGGCCTCGACCATCTTCCACAGCAAAGCCTCGCCGTTGAAGAGCGCCGAGACCGAGGCGTCGCGCAGTTCCTCGAAGCCGGGCTTCGGCCTGTCGCGGATGGCGGCGAGCGCGCGAGCCAAGCGCTCTGCCTCGATCAGAGAGGCCGTGGAAACCATATGCCCCTTACCCCTGAGCACCGCGGCGATCCGCGCCAGCCAAAGGACCGAGGCATCATCGCGCCCGCGCGTCGCCCACAGATGCTTGCACCAGCCGGGAGCGACGACGCCGGCGCCATAGCCATAGCCCAGCGCCAGGCGCGGTCCGGTCCATGGCGCGAAGGTCATCGTGGTCTTGCGTCGGCCGATGCCCTTGAGCAGCGCCTGGTCGCTCTTTTGCGTGTGCGCCGCCCGAAGGGCCGGCACGTGCCACGCGCCGCAGACGACGGCCAACGGTCCGTCGAATTCCTTTCGCGCGGCGGCGATCTCGAGACGCATATGCGCCTCGCGCATCGCCTCGAAGTTGCCGATCGCGCCCTCGCCGTCGCGCAGCGTCGTCATCGCGTCGGCAATGGCCGCGAAGATCGGGCCGGGTGCAGGATTCTGCTCGATGATATCCGACCACCAGCTCTCGCCGTCCTCGTAGCCGGCGGCGCGCGCCAGGGTGCCGATCGGATCTCGGATGCGTTCGGCCTCCTCGCCCTGCTCTTCCGTCGCCTCCGCTTCGGCCCCATCGGCGTCCGTCGCACTTTCAGTCGTCTTCTCGGCCAACCGCGCCGCCGACGGCAGGTCGATGAAGCGAAGCGCCGCTTTGTTGGCTACGGCCCACAGCGCCGCCTGGTACTCGGGCGAGAATTCGGCGAAAGGCCAGAACCTCGTTGCCGCGGGATCATCCTCGGGATAGCAGAGCAGCGCCACCGGCGGCTTCATGTCGGGGCTGGCGAGCAGCGGCAGCAGCGGCGTGGCATCCACCGGCCCCTCGATCAGCACGGCGACGGGCCGCAATTCCTGCAACGCCTTGACCAGGCTCTCGGCGGAGCCCGGCCCGTGATGGCGAATGCCGAAATAGCTGATGCCGCCCTCAATCATCGCTCAGATGGCCGCGTTGAGCGCCGCGTAATAGCCGGCATAGTCCGGCCGCTTCTTGAGCACCGTCTCCAGATATTCCTCCAGCACCACCTTGTCCTGCACCGGATCCTTGACGATGGCGCCGACAAGGCTCGAGGCAAGGCCCGCGGCGTGAAGCTTGCCGTCGTCGAACCAGGCCGCCTGACTGAGGCCGCCGACCATCGTGGCGATCGCCTCGGCGGTGGACAGCGAGCCCGACGGCGTCTTCAGCGTCACCTTGCCGTCGGCGGTGGCGCCCGAGCGCAGCTCACGGAAGATGGTGAGCACGCGGGCGATCTCCTCGCCGACATTCTTCGGCACCGGCAGGTCAAGCCCACCGGCCATCTCGCCGACGCGCCGGGAGACGATGGAGACTTCCTCGTTCATGTCCTCAGGCAAGGGCAGCACCACGACATTGAAGCGACGCTTCAGCGCCGAGGAGAGCTCGTTGACGCCCTTGTCGCGGTTGTTGGCCGTGGCGATGATGTTGAAGCCGCGCTGCGCATAGATCGAAGTGTTCAATTCCGGCACCGGCATCATCTTTTCCGAGAGCACGGTGATCAGCGTGTCCTGGACGTCGGAGCCCATGCGCGTCAATTCTTCCAGGCGACAGAGCTTGCCGTCCTGCATGGCGCGGTAGAGCGGGGTCGGCACCAGCGCCTCCTGGCTCGGGCCCTTGGCCAACAGCTGGGCATAGTTCCAGCCATAGCGGATCTGGTTTTCGTCGGTGCCGGCGGTGCATTGCACGACCAGCGTCGAGTTTCCCATGATGGCGCCGGCGAGATGTTCCGACACCCAGGATTTCGCTGTCCCGGGAACGCCGAGCAGAAGCAGCGCCCGGTCGGTAGCCAAAGTGGCGACCGCCGTTTCCATCAATTGCCGGCGGCCGACATATTTCGGCGAAATCACCGTGCCGTCGCTGGCCTTGCCGCCCATCAGATAGGTGAGCACTGCTTTGGGCGACAGGCTCCAGCCGGCAGGCTTCTGACGGTCGTCGCCGCGCGCCAGCGCCTGCAGTTCCGACGCATAGATTTCTTCGACCGGAAGGCGGATGGCTGCGTTCATGCGATCGTCTCCAGTTTGATCATCTGTGGGATTGGTTCTGGGCAAGCGCCGCGTTGAGCCGCAGCAGACCGAGCGATGGCGATGCGGGCGGCAAGCCTGCGGCAACGACCTCGCCGATCAATTTTTCCGCCGTCGCCGCCGTGGCGAGAAAACCCATGGTTTCGAGATACTGCTCGGCGCTTCGTTTCATGATGTCGTTGTCACCCGAGACGGCGGCACGCAGCGCCGAAAGCGCCTTGCCGCTTGTGAGGTCGCCCCATTCCAGCCAGCCTGCTTCCGCGCCTTCAACCAGGGTGAGCGCGGCCAGATTTTGAGCGTCATTCAGGATCTGCCTGATCAGGAGACGTTTTCTGCCGCCGTCCAAACGCAACATGAGCTGGAGGACGAGAAGCGCCAACCTGCCGCCGGCGGCGACGAGCAGATCCGCCAAACAAGCCACCGACGCATCACCGCCGGACGCCGAGACCATTCGAACGAGAAAGAGGTCGGCATTATCATCGACGCCAAACTGCCATGCCTCGATGAAATCGGACTCCGTCTTGCCGAAGTGAGCGACGAGATCGCCGAAATAACCAAACGCGAACAACTCGGCGCGACGTGCCTGTTGCGCGGGCGACTTGATTTTTATCGGCGCATAGGTGGTGCGGCGCCGGATGAAGCCGGATTTGCCTTCCTCGATGAAAGCGGCGAGCTCGGCTATCGGATTCTCCGGCCCGCCATCAGTTGGATTGCCACGTTCGCCCAACCTTGCCAGGAGCCGGCCGGCCATTTCGCGCACTTTGCCGGAGCGATCGGCAGACAAGCTCTTCAGAAACGGAACGTCATCGGTACCAAGGCCGAAACGCATGAGTTCGACAAGTGGAAGCCTGACCTCCGCCAGTTCGCTTGTCCCTTTGGTCTCGATGAGAGTCCGCGCCAAGGCAGGCCTGGTGCGCCGTAAATCAATCAAGGCAATACGGCGCGCGGCTGGATAGAAGTCGTCCCAGGTTTCCGCCGTCAGTTGCTCGCGGCCGGACCGTTTTTCGCCTTCGGCGCCTGCCTGCCAGTCGATCCATGGCGCATAGACATCAGGGCTTTCCTGATCCGTCGCAGCGGGCATCCAATCCATCGGATGCAGCACGAAGCCTCGGCTGACGACGAGCGTGGCCACGCGACCCTTGAGCCTCGCATCGGCTGCATATTTCAGTGCGGCACGCAGCGACGGCCGCAGCCGTTCAGGAAGCATCGGCAAGGCCAGCACCGGCAGTGGCGGACGGCGTTTCAAACTTTTTGGCGCCGCCGGGCGAAGCGCGACGTCCAGCGCCTGCGCGGCAATGGCCAGCAGCCGCCGCTCCTGCTCGTCCGGGCTGGCCGCCGCCACGACTTCCTTCCATTCGGCGGGAGCAAATTCGAAAGCAGCGCCGCCGGAAATCCAGCCGTCGCGCAGCCTCGCCAGCCCTGCCTGGTCGAGCTCGTTCACGACAGGTCGAGCCTCCCCATGCTGCTTTGCGAAGCCAGAAGCTCGAGCCTCGCGCCATTCCAGAGCGCGGCCGTCGCCGCGAGGTCGAGACCGAGCAAGGTTTGATTGACCGAACCCGCGACAGGCAAGGCGATGCCATGCGGATCGTTCGCCGCCTGCCACCAGGCGCCGTCCCTTTCGTCCAGCGCGATCGCGCCGGCCGGCAGGATGAGCGGGCAATCGGACAGCCAAGGCGTTTTGTCCTGGAATACGGAATAAGCGGCGAGCGGATCGGCCTCGGCGCCGCTGGCGAACGCCGGCCATGCGCCAGGCGACGCGTCGCCCAGCCGCTCCGCGACCAGGGCCCTGAGCGGATTGCGGGATGGGTAGAACACCAGCCTCGCCTTGAAGCGGTCCCCGGGGGCAAAAGCGCCGGAGCGCCGCCCCGCTGATGCCGGGAAGAAATCGAGCAGGAGTGCAAATCGTGGAGTTGGACTCCTGAGATCGAGCAACCAGGTGGCGTGGCTCACAAGGCCGTCGCGCCGCGTCTCGATCTTTTCGCCAAGCACCTCCCAGTCGCTCTCGACCCGGACGGCATCGGGGTTGGCGAGGATCTGGTCGCGCGTCTCCGACGTCGAGACCAGGCGCTTCAATTCGGCATCGTCGGGCGCGGCACGCCAGGCCTTGCCGAGCAGCACCAGCTTGCCGAGCTCGCGGATCGCGGCGTCCGGGCGCTCCTCGCCGCGCAGCGCCATCAGCCGCGCCGGCAACTCGTCGATGCGCCCGGCGAGCGTCGTCGCCTTCAGATCGACAAGACGCGCCGCGATGCGGCGGCAGCGTTCACTGCTGGCGTTGACAAAACCGGCGAGACCGAGCCGAAGCTGGTCGGCGATCCATTGGTCGAGCTCATCGAGCGCCGCAGAAACCGCGCTGCGCGTGTCCTCGGCCCGCTTGCGCTGCGCGGCCTCGCGGCGTTCGGCGGCAGCAGCGTCCTCAACAGGAGCGGTCTCTTCCGGCCGCGATGCCTCGTCGATGCTTTTGCCTTCCGCGCGCGCGGGCGCTTGCGCCGGCGGCTGTCCTGGCTTGCGGCGCCGGCCGAGCCAGTCGTTCACCCAGTCGGGCGTCTGGTCGACACGCGCGAAGCTGTCGGGCGCCGTGGCACCGATCCACGCCAACGCCAGTATGTGCTTGCACGGAAATTTTCGCGACGGACACGTGCATTTATAGCCGTGATCGGAGGCGTCGAATGCGACCCGGTACGGGTTGGATCCTGAGCCCTGGCATTCGCCCCAGATGAGCGGAAGCTGTTCATGTGCTTCAAGCCTGGGCCAGTTCGACCGCTTGGTCAGCTTGGCCGCGGCGCCAAGCGAAGCCTGATCGGGGGCCAATGCCTCGATTGTCTTCAAATCCAGCTGCAAGCCGCGCGCCTCTCACCACCCCGAAGCAATGACGTCGCAACGATTGATAGCCGTTTGCGGCGCGCCGGTGTAGTTCCAGCCGCCGTAAAATTTGAGAACCTGTCTAACGTTCCGTTGCTCTCCTGACAGCACCGGTCAGGCCATTTGTGAACATCGTTCATTTTTCTCTTGAACGTCGTTCACGATATGCTATAGTGCGTTCGTGAACAGCGTTCAAGGCAATGTATCCGGCCTGAAACAGACCGGCGCCGATCCGGCTTAACGCTGAAACGAAAGGATCATATCGATGCTCGCCGACAGCCAAGCCCGCAAACAGTCACGTGCCTGGAAGGCCTGGAGACCGATCGTGGACGACAGATTCCAGGCGCCAAGAACAAGAAACAAATGGATTGGATTGAATCGCAGTAACGAAGTTTAACGGCTTCCCGATAAACAAGGCTCAAACCGCGCAAGTGTCCGCTCAGTCCAATCGGATTGCCAGCCGGACTTGCCCAATGGAAATTGCCATGAACACCCATCTGATGATGTCGCGGCGCTTCGCGCCTCTCTTCTGGACGCAATTCCTCTCAGCCTTCAACGACAATTTCCTGAAGAACACGCTGGTGTTCCTCATTCTCTTCACGCTCGCCAAGGACCAGGCCGCGTCGCTGGTGACGCTGGCGGGGGCTGTCTTCATGGCGCCCTTCCTGCTGCTGTCGGCGCTTGGCGGCGAGATCGCCGACCGCTTCGACAAGGCGCTGATCGCGCGGCGGCTGAAGTTCACCGAGATCGCCGCGGCCGCCGTCGCCGTCGCCGGCATCGCGCTGTCGTCGATCCCGGTGCTGATGACGGCGCTGTTGATGTTCGGCACCATCTCGGCGCTGTTCGGGCCGATCAAATACGGCATCCTGCCGGATCATCTCGAGCGCAAGGAACTGCCAAAGGCCAATGCCTGGATCGAGTCGGCCACGTTCGCGGCGATCCTCGGCGGCACCATCGCCGGCGGCGTCGTCTCCGCCGATGGCATCGGCGTTTGGGTGTTCGGACCGATCATGATGGCGCTGGCCGTCGGCTGCTGGTTCGTCAGCCGCTTTATCCCGTCCACCGGCTCGGCCGCACCCAACCTTGCCATCGACAAGAACATCTTCCGCTCGACCTGGCGGCAGGTCGCCGACTTGCGCACCGACACGCGCATCTGGCGCGCCGGCCTGATGACCTCCTGGTTCTGGCTGGTCGGCGCCATCGTGCTGTCGATCCTGCCGACGCTGATCAAGGATTCGCTCGGCGGCAACGAGATCGCGGTCACCGCCTATCTCGCCGTGTTCGCCGTCTCGATCGCCATCGGCTCGGCCATCGCCGCCTGGATGTCGCAAGGACGAATGGTGCTGCTGCCGGCGCCGGTCGGCACGGCGCTGCTGGCGCTGTTCGGCCTGCATCTTGCCTGGACCATCGGCAGCATGCAGCCTTCGCCCAAGGCCGAGACGCTTGCCGCCTTCTTCGCCGGCCCGAACACCATCCGCGTCGCCATCGACCTCGCCGGCATGGCCATTGCCGCCGCCTTCCTGGTGGTGCCGACCTTCGCCGCCGTGCAGGCCTGGTCGCCGGAAGCGCGCCGCGCCCGCGTCGTGGCCGCGGTCAGCATCGTCAATGCGGGCTTCATGACCGTCGGCGGCATTCTCGTCGCGGCCATCCAGGCTACGGGTGTCTCGATCGCCGGCATCCTGTTCGGCCTCGTCGCGGCCAACGCCGTCGCCGCCTGGCTGATGCTGAAATACCTGCCGACCAATCCGTTCCGCGACTTCGTCTCTATCCTCTTCCGCGCCTTCCTGCGCCTGGAGATCGAGGGCATCGAAAACCTCAAGGCGGCCGGCAAGGCGCCAATCCTTGCCCTCAACCATGTCAGCTTCCTCGACGGTCCGCTGGCCCTGACCCTGACCGACGAGGAACCAGTCTTCGCCATCGACTATACGATCGCACAGGCCTGGTGGATGAAGCCGTTCATGAAGCTTGCTCGCGCCTTGCCGCTCAATCCGGCGAAGCCGATGTCGACCCGCACGCTGATAAAGATCGTGCAGGGCGGCGACCCGCTGGTCATCTTCCCGGAAGGCCGCATCACTGTCACCGGCGGCCTGATGAAGGTCTATGACGGCGCGGCCATGGTGGCCGACAAGACCAGCTCGATGGTGGTGCCGGTGCGCATCGAGGGGCTGGAGAAGAGCTACTTCTCCCGGCTGACCTCGCAGCATGTGCGCCGCCGCCTGTTCCCGAAGGTCAAGGTGACCATACTGGAGCCGGTGAAGCTCGAAGTCGCGCAGGAACTGAAGGGCCGCCAGCGTCGCGCCGCGGCCGGTTCCGCGCTCTACCAGGTGATGTCGGACCTGGTCTTCCGCACCCAGGACATCGGCAAGACGGTGCTGGAGAAGATCATCGAGACCGCCAACGAGCGCGGCATGAAGGAGCTCGCCGTGCAGGATCCGGTTACCGGGTCGCTGAGCTACGGCAAGCTCCTGACGGCCGCCGCCGTGCTCGGCGAGAAGTTTGAGCATCTCTATGCCGGCCAGCAGACATTGGGCATCATGCTGCCCAACGCCAACGGCGCCTGCGCGGCACTTCTCGGCGTGATGTCGGCCGGCAAGGTTCCGGCGATGATCAACTTCACCGCCGGCGCAGCGAACATCCTGTCGGCCTGCAAGGCGGCCGAGGTGCGCACCGTGCTCACCTCCCGCGCCTTCGTCGAGCAGGCAAAGCTCGGGCCGGTCGTCGAGGAGATCGGCCGCTCGGTCGACATCGTCTGGCTCGACGACCTGCGGGCCACGATCGGACTCAAGGACAAGCTGTTCGGCCTGCTCCGCAAGGCGACCCCGCGGGTGGCGCGCAAGGCGGACCATCCGGCCGCGATCCTGTTCACCTCGGGTTCGGAAGGCACGCCCAAGGGCGTGGTGCTCACCCACCGCAACATCCTGGCCAATGCCGCCCAGGCCGCCTCGCGCATCGACTTCCATTCGGGCGACAAGGTGTTCAACGTGCTGCCGATCTTCCACTCCTTCGGCATGACGGCGGGCACGGTGCTGCCGCTGATCTCAGGCGTGCCGGTCTATTTCTACCCCTCGCCGCTGCACTACCGCATCGTGCCGGAACTGATCTATGCCTCGAACGCCACGATCATCTTCGGCACCGACACCTTCCTGTCGGGCTATGCCCGCACGGCGCATCCTTACGACTTCCGTTCGGTGCGCTACTGCTTCGCCGGCGCCGAGCCGGTCAAGGCCGCCACGCGCACGACCTATATGGAGAAATTCGGCCTGCGCATCCTGGAAGGCTATGGCGTGACCGAGACCGCGCCGGTGATCGCCATCAACACGCCGATGTACAACAAGTCGGGCAGCGTCGGTAAAATCATGCCCGGCATGGAGTATCGGCTGCAGCCGGTGCCCGGCGTCGACGAAGGCGGGCGCCTTTTCGTGCGCGGCCCCAACGTCATGGCCGGCTATCTGCGCGCCGAGAATCCTGGCGTGATCGAGCCGCTGGAAAACGGCTGGCACGACACCGGCGATGTCGTCACCGTCGACGATGCGGGCTTCATCTCGATCCGCGGCCGCGCCAAGCGTTTCGCCAAGATCGGTGGCGAGATGGTTTCGCTTGCCGCGGTGGAGGCGCTGGCCGGCGAACTCTGGAAAGGCTCGCTGTCGGCCGTCGCCACACTGCCGGACGCGCGCAAGGGCGAGAAGCTGATCCTGATCACGGAAGCGCCCAACGCCACCCGCGCCGACTTCCTGGCCTTCGCCAAGGCGAACGGCGCCATGGACCTGATGGTGCCGGCCGAAGTGCGTGTCGTGGCGAAAGTGCCGGTGCTCGGTTCCGGCAAGCTCGACTTCGCCGGCGTGACCAGGATGGTGCGCGGCGCGGAAGACCTGAAGGTCAAGGCCGCCTGACCCGCGCGTGCGAACAGGCCGGCAACAAGCTCCGGCCTGTTCATTGCCAGTCCCTGCCGTTCACTCACATGTCGGCGGCGGTCGGGCGCACGATCACTTCGTTGACGTCGACGCCGTCGGGCTGTTCGAGCGCGAAGCGGATCGCGCGGGCAATGGCGTCCGGCTTCAGTGATTTTTGCCGCCACTCTTTCAAAGCCGCTGCCACCTGCGGGTCGCTGATGTCGTCGCCCAATTCGGTCGCGGTCACGCCGGGGGAGATGATCGTGGCGCGGATGTCGTCGTGCTCCTGCCGCAGGCCTTCGGTGATCGCCCACACCGCATATTTCGTGCCACAGTAGACCGCCGCGGTGGGCAGCACGAGATGCGCGCCGACGGACGCCACGTTGACGACGTGCCCGTTTTTCTGCGCGACGAAGCGCGGCAGCACCGAAGCGATCCCGTTCAGCACGCCGAAGATGTTGACGTTTATCATGCGCGCCCACTCATCGCGCTTCAGCGCGGCAAGCGGCGACAGCGGCATGACGCCGGCATTGTTGACCAGCGCATCGATCCGTCCGAATTGGGCATGAGCGGCATCGGCGAAAGCCTCGAAGCTCTCGGCATCCGTTACGTCGAGCTCGCGCCAGGCGACGCGTTCGCCGATTTCCTCGGCCAGCGCCTTCAGACGCTCGGCGCGTCGGGCTCCGATGAACAGTCTGGCGCCGGCCGCGGCAAGCTCTCGCACCGTCGCTTCGCCGATGCCGCTCGATGCGCCGGTGATGAGTACAACCTTGTCTTTCAGTCCCGTCATGATCGTTCCTTTTTGGCTTGCGGTGACGGGATGGAAAATGGCGCCGCACAGGCGAAGACCGGTAGCGTGATCGTCCAAAGAGTTTGCACAATCCTCCAAGCGAGGCGGACAAGGCTTGCAACATTCCGCGTCATGCAGATTTATGCGGCATGGAAAAAATCACCGAACTGGCCGGGCTGATTGCCCGGCATGCCAGGGGTCCCGGCATTTCAAGCACCGCGATCCCCCGGCTGACGCTCATTCAGGCGGGCCGGCCCAGCGCGCCGGTGCCGGCGGTCTATGAAGCCTCGCTTTGCATAATCGCCCAAGGGTCGAAGCGCGTCTCGCTGGCAGACCAGAGCGTGGTCTATGATGCATCGAGCTATCTTCTTGTTTCGGTCGACCTGCCTCTGGTCGGCCATGTTCTCGAGGCCAGTCCGGCCGCGCCATATCTATGCTGCAAGATCGACTTCGACCTCGCGGCACTTGCCGATCTGCTGGTGACGGAGCGGCGGACTTCTGGCGAAAAGGACTTGCCTGTGCTTGCGGTCTATCCGAGCGACCCGGACCTGATCGATGCCGCGAGCCGATTGGTGAAGCTGCTCGATCGCCCCGAAACCATCGATGTTCTGGCCCCGCTGATAGAGCGCGAAATCCTCTACCGTCTGCTTACCGGTCCGCATGGCGCAACGCTTCGTCAAATGGGAACCGTGGACAGCCACCTGAACCAGGTGAGCCGCGCGATCGCTACGATTCGGAACGGCTTCCAGGCGCAGTTGCGGATCGACGAGATTGCCGCGGCGTCAGGCATGAGCGCGTCGTCGCTTCATGCTCACTTCAAGGCGATCACGCGCATGACTCCGCTGGAATATCAAAAACAGCTACGCCTGCAGGAAGCGCGAAGGCTGATGCTGGCCGACGGGGCCAACGCCGGCACGGCCGGTTTCGCGGTCGGCTATGACAGCCCGTCCCAGTTCAGCCGCGAATATCGGCGCCTGTTCGGCGCCCCGCCCCGTCAGGACATCGAGCGTCTTCAAGCCATACCCGGCTCGGCCACGGCCTATTGAGGCTTTGGCCGAACGGGGTGCAGCTGTCAAACAGGCCCTGGATCGCCGGAGACTTTGCGCCGGACCGATCGGCTCAGGCAGCGTATCTTGCCATGACGGGCTGCCTCGACCACTGCGCATACCAGGTGTCGAAGAGCTTGAGCTGCTGCTCGGCATAACCGCGCTGGCTGTCGCTCAGCGCGTCGGTCTCGTTGAAGTGCAACCTGTATTCGGGATTGCCCTTCAGCACCATCATGTGCTTGAAATAGAGCACGAGGTCCGGTCCCTCGTCGAAAGAGGACAGCGCGGCCAGTGCCGCGTCCAGTTCCTGCGCCAGCCGGCGCGCTTCGGCATCGCCCTTCGCCGCCGCCTGGCTGAGGCCCACGAGATGCAGCACTTCCTTGGGCAGGACATTGCCGATGCCGGTGATGGCGCCGGATGCTCCGCAATTGACGAAGCCGTGGAAGACGGCGGTGTCGACGCCGATCATCAGCGCAACCTCGTTGTCGCGGCTGGTGATGTTTTCCGCCGCATAGCGCAAATCCGCCGGGCCACCGAACTCCTTGAAGCCGACCAGGTTCGGATGCTCGGCGCGCAGCGCGAAGAAAAGGTCGGCGCGCGTGGCAAAGCCGTAATAAGGGCTGTTGTAGATGACGGCCGGCAGGTCGGGCGCGGCGGCAAGGATCGCCTTGAAATGATGGCGCTGCGCCGTCACCGACGGCCCGCGCGAGAGAACGCGCGGTATCACCATCAGGCCCCGCGCGCCGACCTTTTGCGCGTGGGCGGCGTGCGCCACGGCGCTGGCGGTGTTGACCGCGCCGGTGCCGACAATCACCGGAACGCCGGCCTTCACCAGGCGCTCGACGCCTTCCATTCGCTGCGCGTCGGTCAGCAGCGGCCAGTCGCCCATGGAGCCGCAATAGACGACGGCCGACATGCCGGCGGCAATCAGCTCGCGCCCCTTGCGCACCAGCGCGGCGAAGTCCGGAAGTCGGTCATCGGTGCAAGGCGTCATCAGCGCCGGCATGCAGCCGGAAAAAACATTGGCGGGCATTTTCGAAGTCTCCTTGAGGCAGGCATGCGGAATGACCAGTTTGGCCCGACGCAGCACCGCTTGCCAAGCAGATAGTCGCTTTTCCGGCTGAAGAGAGCCTCAAACGGTCACCACGATCTTGCCGAACTGTTCCCCTGCTTCCAGAAAGCGGTGCGCTTCGGCGATCTCCTCGAACGGAAACGTCCTGGCGATGACCGGCTTCAGCGCGCCTGCGGCGAGGCCGTCGAGGATGAAGGCCTTGGCGGCTTCAAGCCGGGCGGGATCGCCGGTGATCTCGTGGACGAGGTAGCCGCGCAGCGTCAACGTCTTCGCCAGGACCTCGAACAGCGGGAACGGCGTCGGCTCGGGGCTGAGGCCGCCATATTCGATGAGAATGCCGCCGCGCGCCATGGCGGCCGTAAGCGGCGTGAAGATCGGGCCGCCGACCGCGTCGAGGACGACGCGCACGCCTTGCGGTGCGATCTTCCTCAGCCTCGTTTCGATATCCTCCTCGGCCAAGGCCACCACATGCGCCGCGCCGGCATCGAGCAGCGCCGTCTTCTTGGCCGATGTTCGGGTGACGGCGATCGGCACCGCGCCAATTCTGTTGGCGATCTGGATGGCGGCCAGTCCGACGCTGCTCGACGCGGCGGTGATGACGACAGGCTCGTCAGGGCCGAGACGTGCGATATCGACCAGCGCGCCATAGGCGGTGAGATATTGCATCCATGTCGCGGCGGCGGCCTCGAACGAAAGCGATGGCGGATGTTTCACCACAAGCTCGGCGGGAAAATTCACGAGTTCGCCATAGGCCGGCCAGCGCGCCATCGAGCGCGGCGGGATGATGCTGACCGCATCACCCAGTGCGAAGACTTCCACGCCGGCTCCCGCCGCCTCGACGATCCCCGCCGCTTCGAGGCCGAGGCCGGACGGCAGCGTCGGCGTCTCGATGTAAGAGCCGTTGCGCATCAAGGCTTCGGCGCGGTTCAAGCCCAGCGCCCTGACGCGGATCCGCACCTCGCCGGGTCCCGGCGACGGAACATCCATATCCTCGATGCGAAGCACCTCGGGACCGCCGTGACTGTGAAAGCGAACAACCCTTGCCATGCCTGAAACTCCAAACCCAACCGATGGAATGGACTATGCAGCGGTATCGAGAACCGATAAATCGGCACACAGGCAGAACAGTCGAAACAATTGGTTTTGAATATGGATCGCCTCGAAAGCATGGAAGTGTTCGTCAAGGCTGTCGATCTCGGCTCGTTCGCGGCCGCCGCGGCGGCGCTCGACCTGTCGGGGCCGATGGTCGGCAAGCATGTCCGCTTCCTCGAAGAGCGGCTCGGCATGCGGCTTATCAACCGCACCACGCGCCGACAGAGCCTAACCGATTTCGGGCGCGCCTATTACGAGCGCTGCCGCATCGTGCTGGCCGAAGCGCAAGCGGCCGATGCATTGGCAGCCGATCGGTTGTCCGAGCCGCGCGGCACACTACGCGTGACGATGCCGGCGCATTTCGGTCGCCACTGCGTCACGCCGATCCTAATCGAGCTGGCCCGGCGTTATCCGACGCTGGAATTGGACTTGTCGCTCAGCGATCGCTTCGCCGATCTCATCGAGGACGGTTTCGACCTGGCGACCCGCACCGGCACGCTGGATGACAGGGCCGGCATCATCGCGCGCCGCGTCGCGCGGCAGCGCATGATCGTCTGCGCGTCGCCGTCCTACATCGAAAGCTTCGGCCGACCGCATCAGCCCGAAGACATCGCCAGCCATCAAGCGATCGTCTACCGGCGGCTCGGCCACGTGCTGCAGCCATGGCTGTTTACGCGCGACGATGACTCGGTGACGCAGATCGCCCCCGCCGGCCGGCTGCGGCTCGACGACCTCGACGCCATCGCCGACGCGGCAACCGACGGCATGGGACTGGCCTGGCTGCCATACTGGCTGGTGCGTGAACGCATCGAGGGCGGCACACTGGTCCGCCTGCTGTCTGAGCAAGCGGACTATCTCTATGACTGCCACGCGCTTTGGCTGCAGGCGCCGCATCTGCCGCTGAAAGTGCGGCTGGCCATCGACGCGCTGGCGGCGGGATTGCCGAAGATGATGAGCTAAGTCCACGCCGGTTTCAGTCGCTGCATCACACCGAGCAGCTTCAGCACCTTCGTCGCGAACAGATGATCGTAAGCCCCGAAACCTTCAGCACTGCGGCGGGTTCGACGGTCTATGCGCTGGAAGTCTCATGCCTTTCACACCGTAGAGCGCAGAATGGCCTGCATATGTTCTGGCAGGTCGAGCTCGCCGCGCGCCTCGACCTCCAAAAGATATCTGGCCTTGGCCAGGCGGTCGCCTTGCTTGACCGCCCGATAGGCGCAGATGGCCAGCAGCGCCCTCTCCTCCTCTCGCCCGGCCTCGATGTGGTCACGGCTATGGCTGCCCCTTTTGTGGACGGCCTTGCCGAACGCTGCGTACGCTGCCTTGTGCGCCTCAATCAGGGCGAACAGGTCCTTGGATGGTTGCCGGTCACGCCTCAGCGCCTTCGTGCCGTGACCGTTTGCTGCGACGGTCGAGGCGACGACCGCGCAGCCGGAATGAAAGAGCAAGGCGCGGCGGCTGATCCTGGACGTGGCGAACTCTCCTCTTCACTTTACGGCAGGTCCGAGCGGATGCCGTGAACATCACCAACACCGTAACACAACGGTTCGCGCATTCATGTCAGGATGGAATAGCGAGGAAAACGCGCTTGAGGCTCGAGCGCGAAATATTCGAGCCGGCGGCGGCCGGGACCGGAGCCGGTGAAGGGATCGACATCCAAATGCAGGGCGAGCGCCTCGCCGGTCTGATCGGCGGATTCCCGACGCAGATAAGAAAAAGGCCGGGCGCGAAAGCGGCCCGGCCAAAGTGTGAAGGTCATAACCTTCAGAGGGGAACATCGCCCGGCGCAATGGGAGGAAAACACCGAGCGATGGTTCCTATGTGGGCCTGAAGCGGCATATTTTCCACGAACGGAATTCCAAAAAAGACGGGAAACGCGAAAAAATCTCGCTCAAATGCAACGAAATCGTCAGCCGATGGCCGCTGCTTTTTCCAGAAGGTCGGCATAGTGACGCCGCGCTACGTCGGGATGCGACCGCAGGCGGCTTTTCAGCACATTGGTTCCGACGTTGCGGAAGAGCGGATTGCCGGGATCGCTGGCCGGGCCGCGCGCTTCGGCAGCGAGCTCCTCCGGCAGGTCGAGCAGCGGGATCGTGGCATCGAGCCGGGCGCTGAAGAAGAACGGCACCGAAATGCGTTCGACGCCGGCCGGCGGCGTGACGACGCGATGCACGGTCGCCCTGAGATAGCCGTTCGAGGCGAGCTCCAGCAACTCGCCGATGTTGACGACGAGCGTTCGCGGGATCGGGTCGACATCGACCCAGCTGCCGTCATATTCGACCTGGAGGCCCTTGTTCTCGTCCTGCAGCAGAAGCGTGAGAAACCCGCCATCCTTGTGCGCGCCGACGCCCTGGTCGTCGCCGGTGGCATTGCGGCCGGGATAGCGCACGATCTTCATGCGATGGTTGGGTTCGCCGCGATAGATCGGATCGAAAGCGTCCTCCGGCTGGTCGAGCGACAGCGCGAAGGCTTTCAGCAGCCGGATCGCGACATCGGTCGCCTTGGCCTGCCAGGCAAGCAGCGCGGGCTTGAGATCGGGGAGCGCGGCCGGCCACTGGTTCGGGCCCTGCAGCCGCGTCCAGGCCGGCACGCCTGGCCCTTGCGGAATGGTCGCGCGTTCGACGCCGATGTCGAGCTGCTCGCGCCAGTCGGCCTTGCCCCTGGTCAGCTCGCCGCCGGCGCGCGTATAGCCGCGAAACTGCGGCGACTTCACCATTTCGATGTCGAGCTTGTCGGCCTCCGGCAAGGCGAAGAAGCGACGCGCGGCGCCCAGCACCGCATCGATCTCCGGCTGGGTGATGCCGTGGCCGCTCAGATAGAAGAAACCGACATCGCGGGCGGCGGTGCGCAGATCGAACAAGAATGTCCGCAGTTCCGATGCGCCCTGCTCCAGGCGGTCGAGATCGAGCACCGGAATTATTCTTGCCATGGACAGGCTCCTCTTGGCGCCAACTCTTTGTTTTTCGCGATTCCGGACGGAAAACCGCTGCGCACTTTCCCCGAATTGCTCCAGCTACCCCGCGGCACGATGACATGCGCGCCATTGCGGGTGAAGAAACGCACCGCCCAATCTCGTTGCAAACGGAGCAAGCCGGCGCTCAATTCCCGTCTTTTGCGGCAAATTGCGTTCGCGCCGGCGCCCTTGCTCGCCCGGTCAGCGATGATCCAGCCGCGCGACGAGCCGGTCGCCGATCCACTGGATGCCGCAGACCAGCACGATGAGAACGACGACCACGGCAACCATGACGCTGGTCTCGAAGCGCTGATAGCCGTAGCGGATGGCAAGGTCGCCGAGGCCGCCGGCGCCAATGGCGCCGGCCATGGCCGACGCGCCGACCAGCGTCACGAGCGTCACGGTGAAGCCCGCCACAATGCCGGGCAGCGCCTCCGGCACCAGCACCTCGCGGATGATCGTCCAGCGATTACCACCCATGGCGCGCGCCGCCTCGATCAGCCCGTGGTCGACCTCGCGCAGCGACACTTCGGCGATGCGGGCGTAGTAGGGCGTGGCGGCGATCGACAACGGCACGATCGCCGCCCAGGTGCCGATCGAGGTGCCGACGATCAGCCGCGTCACCGGGATCAGCGCCACCAGCAAAATGATGAAAGGAACCGACCGGAAGCCGTTGATGACGGCGCCGAGAGTACGGTTGACCCAAAGGCTCTCGGCGATGCCGCCGCGATCGGTGGCGACCAAGGCAAGGCCGAGCGGCAGGCCGAAGACGAGCGATATGATACCGGACGCGCCGGTCATCAGCACCGTTTCCCAGATCGAGCGAAGCAGGAGTTCAAACAGGACCGGCGACATGGCCAAGCACCTCCACCCGCGCGCCGCGGTCCTTCAGGAATGTCGTCACCCGCGCAAGATGCGCGGCTTCAGCGCCGGCAACGGCCAGGAACAGCGTGCCGACAGGCTGACCTTGGACATGATCGACGCCGCCCTGCACCAGGCGGAATTGGCCTGGCACCGCTGCGGCAAGATCGGAAAGCAAAGCACCGCGCGCTGCCTCGCCGGCCACATCGATCCGGAGAATCGTTTCCGCGCCTTCGCCCGGAATCAATCGGCTGGCGATCTCGGGCGGCAATTGCGGCCGGATGCTGCCGAGCAGGCTGCGGGTGATCTCCGATTCCGGATTGGCGAAGACCTGCCAGACGGCCCCTTCCTCGACGATCCGGCCGGCATCGATCACCGCCACGCGGTCGGCTATCGAACGGATCACCTCCATCTCGTGGGTGATGAGCAGGATTGTGAGACCGAGCCTGGAATTGATGTCCTTGAGCAGCGCCAGGATCGAGCGCGTCGTCTCCGGATCGAGCGCCGAGGTCGCCTCGTCCGACAAGAGCAGCGCCGGCCGCGCGGCGAGCGCCCTGGCGATGCCGACACGCTGCTTCTGTCCGCCCGACAGCGACGCCGGATAGGCCTTGGCTTTCTCCGACAGACCGACGAGCTGCAGCAGTTCCGCCGCGCGGGCCAAGCGCTCGGCGCGCGGGCGGCCCTCGATCTTGAGTGGCAGCGCGACATTCTCCTCGACGGTCTTGGCCGACAGAAGGTTGAAGTGCTGGAAAACCATGCCGATGCGCCGGCGGAGCGGCTGCAGCTCGCGTTCGCTCAGGCGGCCGATTTCGCGGCCCTCGATGAAGACCTCGCCGGAATCGGCCCGCTCCAACCCGTTCAGGCAGCGGATCAGCGTCGACTTGCCGGCGCCGCTGCGGCCGATGATGCCGAGGATCTCGCCCTTGCGCACCGTGAGCGAGACGTCGTCGAGCGCCGGCGTCGCGCCGAAGCGGCGCTTCAGGCCGACGAGGCGGACAACGTCTTCCCGCCCGGTCGGCTGGATGTGGATCGGATCGGCCCGTTCGGCCGTGACATGCTGGTTCATTTCCATGTCCGTTTCTGTGCCGCGCAAACGCGACGGCGGCCCGCTCAGCAGCGGGCCGCCTATTTCTGGCAGCCAGGCGCCGATCAATAGGCGCTGATCCCGGTGCCCTTGTAGACCTTATCGAACTCAGCCTTCACCGTTTCGTTCTGGTAGGAAGCGACCAGCGTCTTCACCCAGGGCTCGCTTTCGGCTCCGGCCTTGACGGCGATGAAGTTGCGGTAGGGATTGTCGGCGACCGGCTCCTGCGCGATACGGTTTTCAGGGCCGAGGCCGCTCTTCAGCGCCCAGTCGGTGTTGACGACGGCGGCGTCGAGATCGTCCACCGAGCGGCCGACGATGCCGGCGTCGAGTTCCTTGATCTCGAGCTTCTTCGGGTTGTAGGCAATGTCGGCGGTCGTCGCCAGGATGCCCGTGCCGTCCTTGAGCTTGATCAGGCCTTCATGCTCCAGGACATGCAGCGCGCGCCCTTCGTTGGAGGGATCATTCGGCAGGCCGATCACCGCGCCTTCCGGCAGGTCGGCGACCTTGGCATGCTTCTTCGAATAGAGGCCGATCGGCCAGACGCCGGTATAGCCGACCGGCACGATGTGGTAGCCTTGCGTCTTGATCTGGTTGTCGAGGTAGGGCTTGTGCTGGAAGGCATTGGCGTCGATCTCGCCGCGCTCCAGCGCCTCGTTGGGCTGGGTGTAGTCGTTGAAGACGACGGTCTCGACGGTCAGCCCTTTCTTGGCCGCCTCGGCCGTGACGACGCGCCAGACATCCTCATCCTCGCCGCTGATGATGCCGACCTTGATCGACTTCTTGTCCTCGGCGAAGGATGGCGACGACGCACCAAGGCCGATGACGGCCAATGTCGTGGCGAGAAGCACGCCAAGTCCGGCGCGCCTGGTGACTGACGTAACGAGAGACTTTGAAGCGTCGGACATGATGCGTTCCTTGCAATCCTGAAATCAGTTCGGCCTGGCGGAATGCGAAGCCTTGTTCTCAGGATCATCAATGCTGCCTCATCGGGCAAAGAAGCGCATTTCCTCTGAAGCGGAGCGCGGGAAATATTCTCTCAAAGATTTGATGACTTGGAGCACGCCCGGTGAGCGGATGTTCGACATGGCAAAGGCGGGCAGCGCCTATGAAGCTCGCCGGGCTAGGCGCAAGGGCAATCGGTCGCCTCCCGGCAGCGACGAGACGGACGGCAAGCCGCGCGCCTCCTGCGTGGCAAAGCCCAATCGGGTCAGGCAGGCCCGCGCCAGGGCCGCATTGCTGTCGATGACCAGCAGCCCATTCGGATCGTTCAGGCTGGCGGCCACCACGGACAGTTCGGTGCAGCCGAGAAGTGCCACATCGGCGCCGGCCATTTGCGCGAGATCGAGCGCGCGCTCAGTCTCAGCCGCGGCTTCCGCAATCGAGCCCGCCTTTACGAGATTGATCGCGCTGTCGACGCGTTCCTGGAATTCCGCGTCTGCCGGAACGCAGACCTCGAACCCCGCCGGCGAAATCCTGTCCTGATAAAAGCCGGAGGCAAGCGTGCCCCGCGTTGCGAGGTTCGCAACCCTGCCCCGGTCCAGGCTCCGGCGGATCTCCGCCACCACCGCGTCGCCGATGTGGATGATCTCGGCTGGCGAGTTCGCCGCCAGCCTGTCGTACCAATGATGGGCGGTGTTGCAGGGCATGGCGATGTAGGAAACGCCGAGCGCGTTGAGCGTCGAGACCGCAGCTTGCAGCGGCGCCAGCGGCCCGTCATGACCAGCCAGGATCGCTTCGGTCCTGTCGGGCAGTTGCGGCACGCTGAGGATGACGGAAGGCACATGCTCGTTGTCGCGCAGCGCCCCGGTCATCCGGGTCAGCTTAAAGTAGAAGTCGGCCGATGCGAGCGGCCCAAGACCACCGATGATGCCGAGCTGCGGACGGATGCCGTCGTCGATCATCGGGCGGGCTCGGCTTCGAGCTCTTGTGCGACTGTTTCAGCGGCCTGCGCCGCTTCCCGATGGCTGGGCGCGATCATTGCCGTGCTTGCGGCCACGGTGGAGACGCTGGACAGCGTCATCAGCGTGTCCACGGCCGCGTCCACCGCGACGAACAGGACGAACGCCGCCTCGAAGGGAAGCTTCAGATAGCCACAGACAATGGACATCTGCGACAGGATGAGCAGGCTGCCCATGCCGCCTGTCGTCAGCGCCAGAAGCGCGGAGACGACGCCGACAAGCAAGAGGTCCGGTATCGCCAGGGGATGGCCGTAGAGCTGGGCGATGAACAGGACGCCCGAGGTGTAGACCAGCGCCGGGCCGGTCCGCAGAAGCGCAGCCTGGAGGGGCACGAGCAGCTCGACGACCACCAGGTTGAACCTCAGGCGCTCTGTCAAAAGGTTGATGACCCAGGGCAGCGAGGCGACCGTGGAGCGCGTTGTGATGGCCACCATCAGAAGCGGCTGAAGGGTCTTGATCGTGGCCCAGTAGCTCCGCCGCGAGCGTATGGCGATGACGGCAAACGCGCCGGCGAGGAATGTCACGCAGGAAAGGCCCATCACCAGCAGGTAGCCACCCATCAGCATCAGCGGCTTGATGCCGGTCGACGCGGTCTGGTCGGCGATCAGGATGAAGGTAGCGAAGGGCAATCCCCAGACGAACCAGTTGGTCAGCACGGTGCAGGCCTTGTACACCGCGTTGAGCGCCTGTGAGAGGCTGAGCGACGAGGGCTGGGGAATCTTGCCCATCGCGAGCCCGAAAAGCAGGCAGAACAACAGGACCTGGATGGTCTGGCCCGAGGCCAGCGCGTTGAAAACGTTGTTCGGCACCAGATCCAGGAAGATCGAATGTCCGCTGTTCGGATCCCCGGTCGGCGGCGGCTGGAAGGGGAATGCGAGATCGGTGGAGACGCTGCCTTGCGAATTGATGAACTCGCCGAGCTCGATGCGCGACTGCGGGTTCTCGATCTGGCCGGGCTTGAGGATCAGCGAATATGTGCCGCTGACCAGCACGGCGAGGAACGACACGACCAGTACCGCTATGCCGACTTTGCCGAGATAGCGGACCGATTTCGGGTCCTGGACCATGGCGGTGATGGAGAAGATCACCGACGAGACCAGATAGGGCAGGACGACCATCTTGAGGAAATTCAGGTAGACCTGCGCGACAGGGCTGATCGCATGGGCGAAGGCCGGGTAATAGAGGCCGCACAGGATCCCGGCCAGGATCATGATGATCGTCGTCGCCGGCGAGCGCAGGATGCGCTTTGCCGCCAGGCGCCAATCGAAAGGCATGGCTGCGGCTACATCCGAGACGGCCATTGTCAGGCTTTGCTCCCCTGGCGATAACGCGCGATGATCTCGTCGGTGTTGAGGACCTGCTGGCCTCGCGCGAGATCGAGATAGAGATCGACGAAGGCCGCCAGATGCGGGTTGGCCGGGCTGATCCCGACGGCGATCGTGTCGACCTTGTCGGTCAGCGTGATCGAGCGTGCGACCACCGTCATCGACGGATCGTCGACCATCAGCTTCTTGATCTCGAAATCGTCGCGATAGGCGAGGTCGATCGTGCCGTTGCGGATCGCATCGATGACCGTGTTCCAGCCGGCGAAGCGCTGGATAGTGGCGTGCGGAAACGTGGCGGCCGCGTAGGTGGCGAAGGACGAGCCTTCGATCACGCCGAGATCGCCGGAGAAATCACGGATGATCTGTTCAGCCGGCTTGCCCTGCGTGATGCGCGCCAGGTTGACGCGGTTCGCCAGCAGCCCCTGGTGCAGCATGGCATAAGGCCGCGAATAGAGGATCGAGCGGCCGCGCCGGAGGGTGCGGCTCAGCTTGCCGATCGCCAGGTCCGCCTGGCCGGACGTCAGCTGCTGCACCATGGCGTCGAAGGTCCCGGCTGATCGGTCGAACACCGGTTCGACGCCGAGTTCCGCGGCTATGCCACGCGCCAGGTCCATATCGATGCCGCTCTCCCCAGAGCCGTCGGCCGGGAAGAAGGGATCGGAAGCGAAAGCCGGCATGGCGATGCGTAGCTTGTTGTCGCTGACGATGGGTTTGGGAGCGTCTTGCGCCTGGGCCGGCGTGGCCAGGGCTTGCGCTTGCGCGAGCAGCAGCCCTCCGCCTCCGGCTGCAAACAGCGTGCGACGTGTAAGCGGCATGCGCATTTCTCTATCGTGCAGGAGAGCCGGACAACAATTCTGACCGATGCGCAGTATGCACGCCGAAGTTAAGTAAAGGTATCTTTTGTTTTGCGCTTTTTTACATTGCAGACGGCCGAAATGGCCTCAGGATACATGCATACTTTCTAAAATAAACGAGTCCGCGGCGGGGCGTGTTGTTGCCCGGTTCGTGCGAGGGATCGTCAGAACGTCTCGACCCAGGGCCTCAGCTCGACCTCGAAGCTCCACGCGCTGCGATGCTGGCGATGGACGGAGAGATAGGTCTCGGCGATCGCATCGGGCGAGAGGCGACGATCCGGCCGGTCGGACTCGGGCACCTGTCCGGCCGGCTCGATCTGGCCGTCGATGATGAAATGGGCGACGTGGATGTTCTTCGGGCCGAGCTCGCGCGCCATCGATTGCGCCAGCCCGCGCAGGCCGAATTTCGGCATGGCGAAACCGGCGGAGCCGGAGAACCCTTTCAGGCTTGCGCTGGCGCCGGTGAACAGGATCGAGCCGGAACCACGTGCAAGAAGCCGGCGCGCCGCCTGCTGGCCGACAAGGAAGCCGCCATAGGCGCCGACGAGCAGGGCTTGCTTGACCGCTTGCGCGTCGAGTTCGGCGATTGGGCCGCGCGTGCGGCCGCTGGCGTTGAAGACGGCAATTTCGAGGGGACCTGCCTTGTCGGCCGTCTCGAAGAGGCGCTCCACGGAGGCTGCGTCCGATACGTCTGTTTCGAGGGCCTGCGCGCCGGTTTCCTTGACCAGCGCGGCCAGTTTGTCGACGTTGCGGGCGGCAAGGACGACACGGAAACCCTCCTTGGCGAGAAGCCGCGCCAGTGAGGCGCTTAACCCGGAGCCGGCGCCCGCGATCACTGCGACATTGGCTGCCATGGCGTTTTCTCCTTGCGATAGTCCATCCGGGCAGTCGCCCGGCCGATGGTCTTGTTCGCAGCCTCGCGCCTTCTTCGCCGAGAGGCAAGAACGGCGTTGCTCCGTTTTCACCATTCGATGCAAAAAGCCGTCGGTCTATGCGCCGCCTGCTCGGGTGTAACGAGACACTTGCCTGCCGCGCCGATCCGTCCGACACGTGAATGAAGGGCGATTCGAGGAACGACCATGGAACCAATCTGGGCCGTCGGCCTGATGACCGGCACGGTGCTCGACGGCAATATCGACGTGGCGCTGATCAAGACGGACGGAGAGCGCATCGCCGACACCGGCACCTACACGCTGGCTCCCTATCCGCAATCGATCCGCGCCCTGCTGGAAGAAACGCTGCGCCAGGCGCGCGCCTGGAATTTCGAAGGGCCGGAGCCGGCGATTTTTCGCGAAGCCGAGGAGGCGCTGACGCGCGCGCAATCGGCGGCGGTCAGGGATCTGGTCGAGGGCCAGGGCATGAGCATGGCCGATATCGGCGTCGTCGGCTTCCACGGCCAGACCGTGCTGCATCGCGCCCCGCAGCCGGGACGCATCGGCCGCACCCGCCAGCTCGGCGATGGCGAGCTGATGGCCTCGCTGCTCGGCACCAAGGTCGCCTATGATTTCCGCTCGGCCGATGTCGCGGCCGGCGGGCAAGGCGCGCCTTTGGCCGCCGCCTATCATGCCGCGTTGCTTAAAGAGGCGGACGCCAGCGGCGACACCGCGGTGCTCAATCTCGGCGGTGTCGGCAACATCACATGGTGGGACGGCAAAGACGCAATCGTCGCCTTCGACACCGGTCCGGCCAATGCGCCGGTCAACGATTTCATCAAGTCGAAAGGCCTGGGCGAGATGGACCGCGACGGCAGGCTGGCCGCCGCCGGCAAGGTCGACGAGGAACGGCTCGCCAGGCTCTTGCAGCATCCGTACCTGACGAAGCCCTATCCGAAATCGCTCGACCGCTTCGACTTCACCGCGGCGATGGCCGAAGGGCTGAACGCCGAGGATGGCGCAGCATTGCTGACCGCCTTCACCGTCTCGGCCGTCGGCAAGGCGCTCGACCTGTTGCCGCGGCGACCGAAGCGGCTCGCGGTCAGCGGCGGCGGTCGTCACAACCCGACGATGATGGCAATGCTCGAGAGCCGCGCCGGCGTCGAAGTGGTGCAGGCCGAGACGCTCGGATGGAAGGGCGACGCGGTCGAAGCAGAGTGTTTTGCTTTCCTCGCCGTGCGCGTGCTGCGCGGCCTGCCGATCAGCTTTCCGAGCACCACCGGCGCGCCAAAGCCGATGCGCGGCGGAAAACTGGCGGGCTGATCAGGCCGACAGCTTCTTCTGCAGGAAGACACGGCTGCGGCCGATGGGGAAGTCAGGCAGCGTGCCGAACGGTTGATAGCCCTGGCGCCGGTAAACCTTCTCGGCGATCGGATTGAAAGTGTCGATCCAGGCGCCGTGGCAGCCGCGCGCGGCAGCCTCCTGTTCGGCCGCGTCGAGCATGCCGGCGGCAATGCCTTTTCCGCGCAGTCTTTCGTCGACCCACAGCCACTGCACGTAGAGCCAGCCCCAGGCGGTGTAGCCGGAAATACCGGCAACGAGGGCGCCGGTTTCCCCGCGCACGAAAACCGCGAGCGACTTTCGGCCTGACGCTCCGACATCGGCATCGTTGAAAGCGGTAAGGCTTCCGCCCAGGAAAGCGAGGTCCTGCGGCGAGGGCTCGGCGGTGATCTCGAGACTCGTCTTCATCGGCTGCGACTCCGGTTCGCAAGCCAGCCTTAGAGCAATTCCAGGAAAAGTGCGAAACAGTATTCCGGCCGCAAGCGAAGACTGAGGCCTGTTACCGAGGACCGACTGACCGCCACGCCGCTGCGCCCGCCGCCACCAGCATCAGTGCCGCCGCGATCAGCGCGCAATTGGCAAAACCGAGGCCGGTGTAGAGCGGGCCGAAGCCTGCCGTGCCGACGGTGACGGCGAGATAGGTGACCGCGCTGTTCAGGCCCATGATGGTGCCGCGCCGCGACGGGTCGAGCGCGGTGAGGCGCATGACCAGCACGTTCAGCCCGAAATGGTTGGCAAGGCCCCAGGCCGCGATCGTCGCGATCAGCAGACCGAAGCCGCCGCTCGCCAGCGCGATCGCGACATAGACGGCGGCGACGAGCAAATAGGCGAAGGGCATGACGCGGCGGGCGCCGAGCCGGTCGATGACGCCATCGAGCAAGGCGGCCGCGCCGAAGCCGAGACCGTAGGCGACCGCCGCCAGGCCGTTGGCGCTGACCGGCTCGCCGAGGGCTTGGTGGAGATGATCGCCGAGATAGCCGTAGACGCCGTAGAAGGCGGTCATGAAGGCGCCGCAGGCAATGAGCAGCGGCAGAATGCCGGGAACGGCGAGCGCGCCGAGCGGCGACGGCGCGGGGCCGCTTTTCCCGGTGTCGTGCAGCGAGCTCATCGCCAGGCCGGCAACGGCCGCTCCAGCGAGCAGCGCAACGGCGGCGAAGACGGCGCGCCAGTGGATAAGATCGGCAATCACCGCCGACAGCGAGACGCCGGCGACCATGGAAAGCGTCCAGCCGGTCAGCACGACCCCGATGGTGCCGCTTTCGCGGCCGGGCGGCGCGATCGCGGCCGAGCTGGCATAGATCGCCGGCATGGCGATGCCGGCGGCAATGCCGGCAACGAGCTGGGCGGCCACCAGCATCGCCACTGTCGGCGCTAGGGCGCTGGCGACCAGCGCGATTGCCAGCAGCAGCAATGCGCCCTGCAGCATGCGGCGCGCGCCGATCCGGTCGATGTAGCGGGCAAGGAAGAGCGCGCTGGCCGACGTGCCGAGGCCGAAGGCGGCGGCAGCCGTCATCACCCCCGGCACGCTGGCGCCGAACGATGCGGCGACGGCGGGCGCGATCGGACCGAGAACCAGCGAATTGGAGCCGATGACGGCGATGCAGCCGGTCAGCAGATAGGCCGCGGCTGGAATCGACGCGCGCGGCGCCTCGGTTATGATTGCTGATTGATTGCTGTTCGACATATCATCATAATGGCCGAATTAAATTCCGCATCAATGGAGAATTTCCATATGGACGCAGAAACAGATGACATTCAGCGGAACAAGCATCCGGCCCGCGAGGTTGACCCGATCGACCGAAAGATATTAGGCGTCCTGGTCGAGGACGCGACCATCAGCTATGCCGAGCTCGGTGAGCGCGTCGGCCTGTCGGCGCCGGCGGCGCATGAGCGGGTCAAGCGGCTGAAGCGCAGCGGCGCCATCCGCGCCACATCGGCGATCATCGATCCGAGGGCGGTGAAGAAGCCGCTGCTTGCCTTCGTGCATATCGACACAAGGGGCTGGGGCAAGACGCCGGAGCTGATGGCGGTCTCGAAATATCCGGAGGTCGAGGAGATCCACACGGTCGCCGGCGACACCTGCATGCTGCTCAAGGTGCGCACTGAGGACACGCGCGCGCTGGAAGGCCTGCTGGCCCGTCTCTATGACACGCCCGGCGTCACCTCGACACGCAGCTATGTGGTGCTCTCGACCTATCTCGAGCGGCCGGTGCAGCCCGAGATCACGAACGAATGGCCGGCGCCGAAACATATGGCGACGCCTATGTACTAGGTCGCCGCCAACTGATGGCGCCTGAACGTGCCAGCAGAGAGAAAGCCGCGACATGCGTGATCATCAAAAGCGGCACGTAGAGGATGGGGATCGCGTAAGCCGCGCTCAACTGTCCGGCCTGCCCCGGAAGGTCGAGCACGACGCCGTGATAGTAGTCGACGACGATGTCCACCACGCCTACGAGGTTAAAGGTCACGACCAGCGGCCAGAAGATCACAGGCCTCGCCACGGTGAATAGCGCCAGCGTGGCGAGCAGGCCGGTGGCGAAGTCGCCATAGGCGGCGAAGCTTGCGAAGGCAGGTGCAAGGTCGGGGCCGACGACGCCCGGGATGAGGAAGACGAGCCCGAAGAAGCGGAAGCTGTGCAGCGTTGCGATGGCGCGCTGCGCCTCTATCGGCTCCATCGACCTCAGCCTTGGCCAGATATAGGCGGCGAAGCAAAGCAGCCACGGCACGTAGCCGAGCACGAGATGGATGTTGAAGATCATCGCAGGTGACATCTTCGCCCCGATCAAGCCTTGGCCGGAACGGCCTCGAACACTGCCGTCAGAATGCCCAGCCGTCCCTCCATGAGATTGCGCCCGAGATTGGTGGCGAAGTCGGCGAAACCCTGGCCCATGACGACGCCGAGATTGAGCGACGGCGGCGGGCCGGAGGCACGGAGCTCGGCGAACCAGGCCTTGGCGGCAGCCGTGTCGTCGCGGCGGACGAGCGTGCCGAAGCCGGCGGCTTCGATCGCCTCGCAGGTCCCCTCGGCCGTCAGCAGGAAGCTTTCGCGCGGCGTCTTCGCCCAGGGCACCGGATAGTGCGGATCGCCGCCATTCAGCACGACGTCGAAGGTCGCGAATTTTCCACCCGGTTTCAGCACGCGCCTTATCTCGCGGTAGAGCAACGGCCGGTCGGCGATGTTCATCGCCACATGCTGCAAGAGCGCGGCATCGAAACGGCTGTCTTCGAAAGGCAGCGCCAGCGCGCTGCCGGCTTCGAACGACACTTTGTCGTCTTGGCCGGTGCGCGTGGTCAGGTAACGCGCGGCCTCGACGAAGGGTTCGCTGAGATCGACGCCGGTCACCGCGCAGCCATAGGTCTCGGCAAGAAACCTGGCCGGCCCGCCGACGCCCGATCCGACGTCGAGCACGGAGATATCGGCCTTGATGGCGGCAAGATCGGCGAGCTCCGCCGTCGCGGCCAGCCCGCGGGTGTGGAACTGGTCGAGGGTCGCCAGCTGTTCGGGCTTCAGCCGCTGTTGCTCAGGCCCAAACACCGCCAGTGCGTTCTTCAATCGATCGGTCAAGCCGGTCGCGCGATAGTGATCGCGCACGCGATCGAGTTCATCGGTCATTGCCACTTCCCTTCAGGCTTCCAAAGTCATGGAAGAAATACGGCCGCTTTCCGCCAACCACTATCCACGATAATGTCGATGGGTCATGAAGCAGAACTTCACAGTCAGGCACGGCGCGCTCGACGGCGTCGAAGCATTCCTGAGCGTCGCAAGGCATCGCAATTTCCGCAAGGCAGCGGCCGAGCTCGCCGTCACGCCGTCAGCGATCAGCCAGGCGATACGAACGCTCGAGGCGCGCATCGGCACCGCGCTGTTCATCCGCACGACTCGCAGCGTCGGCCTTACCGAAGCCGGCGAGCGCTTCTTCGCCCGCGCACGGCCCGCCTTCGAGGAACTGATCGCGGCGAGCGAGATCGCGCGCGGGATGGGCCAGCGGCCGGCGGGGCTCTTGCGCCTCTCGGTACCGCCGGCCGTGGTGCCGATGCTGCTGGAGCCGATGGTCGCCTCCTTCTGCCAGGCCTATCCCGAGATCGAGCTGGAGATCGTTGCCAGCGGCGAGCTCGCCGATCTCGCCGCCGAAGGATTCGACGCCGGCATCCGGATGGGCGACCTGATCGCGCCCGACATGGTCGCGGTTCGCCTGACGCCCTCCTTTCCGATGGCGGTCGTCGGCAGTCCGGACTACTTGCGCGAGCGCGCGGCGCCCGAGCGCATCGAGGATCTGCGCGACCATGCCTGCCTGCGCCTGCGCCGCTCGAATGGTTCGGTCGCGCCCTGGTCTTTTGTCGACGGCAACAAGGCCGTCGAGGCAATCGTGTCGGGACCGCTCATCGCGCACGACTATCCGTCGCTGCTCGGCGCGGCGATCCAGGGTGTCGGGCTGGCGCAGGTGCCGGGCCCGATCGCCGAAGCGCCGATCGCCGACGGGCGACTGCAGGCGCTGCTCGGCCGCTTCGCGGTAACCACGCCGGGCGTTTTTCTTTATTATCCGGAAAGGCACCAGGTGTTGCCCAAGCTGCGCGCTTTCATCGACCACATCAGGCAGCCGGGCGGCGCTGACGCCGCCCCGAAGCGATCAGGCAGGCGGCGGCAAAGCTGACGCTTCGAAGGCCCGTGAAGGCGGTTAAGTCAGGCAGTAATCCGCTCGACCGAACAGAGCGGCTTCGGCGATGCCGGCCGCATGCGCCGCGCCTTCATGAGGAGCTTCAGCCAACCACCGCAAGCGATCCGGCGTGCGGGGGCGCGAAGGTAACGCCTTCTAAGCCTTTATCCCTTGTGCCACGCAAGCATTCTGCGGATCTCCTCGCGTTTTTCTTCCGACAGGCCCGAGAGTAAGTCCTCGTCCAGATATCCTTGCCGGATGAGAGTTGCGAAAACGACGGTCAGTTGCGAATAGCGATAGTCGAACGTCCGATCCAAATCGCGACGTTGCTCCTTCAGATATTCCTCGACCTCCCACATCTCGGAGGGTGTGGTCGCGGCGTTCGCCCGTCTTTTGAATTCGGCCATGATGCTGGCCAGTGCCCTCTCAAAAGCCTTGTCATATGCGGCGCGGGCAACTTTCTTTTCGGAGGGCGACCAACTAAGCTCATTCAAGGTCATAGACATCTTCCACGAAGGAGTCGGGCGGTGGATATTATCCTAACCGGGTCGACTTTGTGACCTGTTTTCCGCTTCGCCCCACCTTGGCGGAAAACCGCGCATGGCGGCCATCATTCTGCGGCGCGAGCCGCGATCAGTGATCGAATACGTTCCGCATCCGACTGCGTGACGGGATTGTAGACGATCATGCCGAGTTCCGGGCGGCCGTCGACCGCGAAGACCGAGAACTCCAGCTCGATCAGCCCGATTTCGGGATGCCGCAGACGTTTCACGCCTTCGCCATGCGCCGGGACGACGTCATTGTCGCGCCAGAGTGCCGCGAACTCGGGGCTCACCCTGGAAAGCTCCTCGACAAGTTCCGCGACCTCCGCGCCGGCGCCGGCGCGGACGGCGTCGGCCCTGAAGGAGCCGACCACGAAACGCGCGACACTCTGCCAGTCGTCCTGCGCATGGCGCACGCGCGGATTGCCGAACATCAGGCGCAGGATGTTGCGCTGCTCGCGCGGCAGCTTGGAATAGTCCGTCAGCATCGCCGCCGCCGCACGGTTCCAGGCAACCACGTCCCAGGTCGCGGTCTTGATGATCGCCGGGCTGGGGTCCAAAGCGTCGAGGACACGCTGGAGTCGCGGCGTCACGCTGTCCACGCTTTTGTAGCGAACTTCCGGAGGCCGCCCGAGACCCAGCATGAACAAATGCTCGCGCTCGGGCTCGGTCAGCATCAGCCCGGTCGCGATGCGGTTCAGCACGTCGGCGGACGGCGCGCCGCCCCGCCCCTGCTCCAGCCAGGTGTACCAGGTCGGGCTGATATTGGCGCGCTGCGCCACCTCCTCGCGGCGCAACCCTTGTGTGCGCCGGCGCCCCGTGGCGAAGCCGAAGGCGGCGGGGTCGAGGCGCATGCGGCGATCCCGCAAAAAGGTGCCAAGCTTGTTGGTCGTTTCGAGCGCCATCGCGATCCTGTTGACCATTATACCATGATAAAGTCACTACTTTAACAGAATGATTTATAGCGCAAATAAGGCCTCCGAACAACCACAGGAGACCCTCCATGCGTGTATTCCTTACCGGCGCGACCGGCTTCATCGGTTCCAGGATTGTGCCCGAACTTCTTGCCGCCGGCCATAAGGTGCTTGGCCTGACCCGCTCCGATGCCGGCGCGCGGTCGCTTGTCGCCGCAGGCGCCGAGCCGCATCGCGGCGACCTCGAAGACCTCGACAGCCTGCGCGATGGCGCGGCGAAATCGGATGCGGTGATCCACACCGCCTTCGATCACAATTTCTCGAATTTCGCGGCGAATTGCGAGAAGGACAAGCGCGCCATCGAAGCGCTGGGCGGCGCGCTGGCCGGCTCGGACCGGTTGCTTATCATCACGTCGGGTGTGGGCATGGGTTCCGCCGAGCACGGACAGCCGGCGACAGAAGACGTGTTCAACACCGACCATCCCAATCCGCGCATCCTGTCGGAGCTCACCGGCGCGGCGATGGCCGAGAAGGGCGTCAAGGTGTCGGTGGTGCGGTTGCCGCAGGTGCATGACACGGTGAAGCAAGGCCTGATTACATCGCTGATCGCGCAGACGCGCGCCAAGGGCGTGTCCGCCTATCTTGGCGAAGGCCGCAACCGGTGGTCGGCGGCGCATGTGCTGGATGTCGCGAAGCTCTACCGTCTGGCGCTGGACAAGCAGGAGGCCGGCGTGCGCTACAACGCCGTCGCGGAGGAAGGCATTCCGGTGCGCGAGATCGCGGAAGTGATCGGCGCCGGTCTCAACGTGCCGGTGGTCTCGCTGTCGCAGGAAGAGGCAGCCGACCATTTCGGATGGCTAGCCATGTTCGCCAGCCTCGACATGCAAGCGTCGAGCGAATGGACGCGCGCGCATCTCGGCTGGCAGCCTACCGGACCGGGCCTCATCGCCGATCTCGAGCGAATGGATTACAAGCAGGCGGCCGCAGCCTAGCCTGGTCCTCCGGCGGTTCAGCGACCCGGCTGAACCGCCGTTCGCTCTAAGCTCGAAGCAGATCCGCCAAGCTGTCGGACTTCTCCACCTTGTCGGTAAGGTCGAGTCCGGACAGCAGGTCGACCAGATGGCTGTTCATCAGGGCGGCGGCGTCGGCGCTGTCGCCGGCCTCGATCGCGTCGACCAGCGCGTGATGGGCGTGCTTCTCGCAGGTGGCGTCGCGGCGCTTCCAGTAGAGCGCGATGATCAGCGAGGAGTGCGAAACGAGATCGCGCACGAAGTTGGTGAATACCGAATGCGCGGCGATCTCGGCGATGCCGACGTGGAAGCGCGCCGACAGCATGATGGCGTCACTGTCGCGGCCGGCGTGCAGCGCGTCGTGCTCCTTCTCCAGGTGTGACCGCAATTGCGCGATATCGGGCGGCACCGCCGTCCTGGCGGCGAGCGCGGCCACCTTGGGTTCGATCAGCGCCCTCGCCTCGAACACTTCGCGCGCCTCGATCTTCGACGGCTGCGCGACAAAGGCGCCGCGATTGGGCTCCAGCCGCGCCAGCCGGTCATGGGCAAGGGCCTGCAGCGCGGACCGGACCACCGTGCGGCTCACCGAATAGATGGAGGCCAACTCGTCTTCCGGCAATTTGGTGCCCGGCGCGAGACGATGGCTGACGATGGCGTCCCTCAGCCCATAATAGATCGGCGACCAGCGCGCCGCCGGCCTGTCGTCTCGATCTTCTTCCTTGAGTACCGTCAACATACTTTCAATGCGCGGGCCCGAAATGGCCCGATCTGCCCCCCAAATCGCCGGCAGCCCGTCCAATCTAGTACCGCTCGCGCGGCGGTCAATCCCACCTGCCCGGGCGGCGGCCGGTCGTCCGGCAGCATGAAGCCGCCTAGATGACTTCGACTTCCGTAGGCGACAGCGGTGCGAACATGCCGGCGAACCGCTTGCCGCGCGGCGCGGCATAGCCGCCGATCTTCGATGTCCTCAAGCCAACCTTGCACAGGCTCTCGGCCAACGTGACGGCACAGACGACGCCATCGAGCACGGGGAGCCCATGTTCTTCGGAAAGGCTTTTGGCAAGATCGGCCATGCCGGCGCAGCCGAGCACGATGGCCTCGGCGTGATCCTCGCTTATGGCGCGGGCGATTTCCCGCGATATCCTGTGCCTTGCATTCGAGCCCGGACGCTCGAGCTCGAGCACGGCGACTTCCGACGAGCGCACCTTGGCGCAGCGCGAGGCGAGACCGTATTTCGCCAGATTGTGCTCGATTGCGGGCACCGATCGAGCAAGCGTGGTGACGACGCTGAACTTGCCGGCGATGAGGCTCGCCATATGGAACGCCGCCTCGCCGATGCCGATGACGGGAGCTCCGCTGGCACAGCGCGCGGCGTCGAGCCCGGTGTCGTCAAAACAGGCAATCACATAGGCATCGGCCGCCGGGGCCTTGCGCATCTCGGCAATGATGCCCGGCACGGCGAAGACCTCGTCGAAGTAGCCCTCGATGCTTGGCGGACCGTCGGCCGGATTGACCGCCAGGATTTCGGTTCCCGCGGAGGCGACGCTTTGCGCCGCCTCGCCGATCTTGACGGTCATCGAGGCGGTCGTGTTGGGGTTGATGACGAGTATGCGCATTGAAATCAGCCTCAGATCTCACCGCCGAGATAAAGACGCTTGACCCGGTCGTCGGTCAGCAATTCGGCGGAGTTGCCACTCAGCGCGACGCTGCCGGTGGTGAGCGCATAAGCGCGCTGCGAGATACGCAGCGCCATGCGCGAATTCTGCTCAACCAGGAGCACGCTGACCTTCTCATCGCGGTTGATGGCGACGATCGAGCGGGCGATGTCCTGGACGAGTTTTGGCGCGACGCCGAGCGACGGCTCGTCAAGCAGCAGGAGCTTCGGCTTGGCCATCAGTGCGCGGCCGATGACCAGCATCTGCTGTTCGCCGCCGCTCATCGTGCCGGCGGCCTGCGAGAAGCGCTCCTTCAGCCGCGGAAAGCGCCCCAACACCATCTCCATCGACGCGGCGATCTCGGATTTGCTGGTGCGGGTGAAAGCGCCCATCAGGAGGTTGTCTCTGACCGACATGAAGGGGAAGACGCGGCGTCCTTCCGGCACCATGGCGATGCCCATCTTGACGATTTCGTCGGGGGCGGCGGCGTCGATGCGCTTGCCGCCATAATGGATCTCGCCTGACCTGATCTTGCGCAAGCCGGTGATGGCGCGAAGGATCGACGACTTGCCAGCGCCGTTGGCGCCGATCAGCGCGACGGTCTCGCCTTCATTGACCTCGAGCGAGACGCCTTTCAGCGCGTAGACATGATCGTAGTAGAGCTCGACATTGGCGAAGTTCAGGATCTGGTTCATAGGCCGATAGCCTCGTCTTCGCTGCCCAGATAGGCCTCGATCACCTTCTCATTGGCTTGGATCTCCGACGGCGTTCCCTCGGCGATCTTTTGCCCGAAATTGAGCACGACGACGCGGTCGGAAATCTTCATCACGGCCGGCATGTCGTGCTCGACAAGCAAGATGGTGAGGCCAAGATCGCGCAGGCGTCGCACCATCTCCACCATGCGCATCGTCTCGTCATGGTTCATGCCGGCGAAGGGTTCGTCGAGCAGCAGGATCGAAGGATTGGTCGCAAGGCCGATGGCGACACCCAGCGCGCGCAAATGGCCGTGCGGCAGGTTGCGGGCGGTCTCATTGGCGAGCGAGGAGAGGCCGAGCAGCGCCAGGATTTGGTCGGCGGAGGCGCCGAAGGCCGCTTCGTCCGCCTTCGCCGCACCGGTGCCGAGGAAGAAGCCGAAGAGGCTCGCCTTGGAGCGCAAATGATGGGCAATGATGACGTTGTCGCGCACGCTCATGTTCTTGAAGATCGTCGTCTCCTGGAAGGTGCGCACCACGCCCCTGCGCGCGGCGATATGCGGCGCCATGCCTGAGATGCGTTCGCCCTTCAGGCGCACCTCGCCCGTCGTGGGCTTGAGGAATGACGAGATCAGCTTGAACAAAGTCGACTTGCCGGCGCCGTTGGGGCCAATGACGGACAGGATCTCCTTCTCGCGCACCGAGAAGGAGACGTTGTTGACCGCGACGAGACCGCCGAAGCGCTTGGTGATGCCTGAGACTTCGAGCATTTCGGCCATGGCTCAACCCTTCTTCCGGGTCGTTTCGGCGAGGCTGAGCAGGCCGTTGGGCAGCACCAGCATCAGGACGATCATCAGGCCGGAATAGATGAGCAATTGGAATTGGCCGGTCTGGAACAGGAGGTCCCAGCCGAAATAGAGCACGAGTGTGCCGAGCATCGGCCCGAACACATAGCCGAGGCCGCCGAGGAAACAGTTCAGCATGAAGTTGACGGAATCGGTGACCGTGAAGCTCGACGGATAGATCGATTGCGAGATGGCGGCGAAGATGGCGCCGGCCACGCCGCCGAAGAAGGACGACACGGCGTAGGCGATGATGCGCAGATAAGCGATGTTGACGCCGATCGAGGAGGCCAGTTCCTCATTCTGCTGCAGCGACTGGCAGAGCTTGCCGATGCGCGAATTGACCAGGCGGTACATCACCCCGAAGCAGATCACCATTAGCGTGACCGCCAGAAGATAGAAGGCAAGCCGCGAATTCTGCAGCGTGGCGAAATCCGGAATGATGGTCAGGCCGAAGACCGACAGCGCGCCGGGCAGCGGGATGCTGACGATGCCCTTGGCGCCGTTGGTGATCGGCAGCGCCAGCGCGAGCAGCCGCGCCACCTCCGTCAGCACCAGCGTGACCATGGCGAAATAGACGCCACGCAGCCGCAGGATCGGCAGGCCGATCAGCACGCTCGCAGCGGCGCAAAAAAGTCCGGCCACCGGCAAGGTCAACCAGAACGACCAGCCATAGTTCATCACCAGTATGGCCGAGACGTAGCCGCCCATCAGCGCATAGGCACCCTGGCCGATGTTGATGCGGCCGATATAGAAGGTGAGCCAGACACCTGCGCTGGCGATGCTGAGCAGCGCCACCGAGGTCAGCGTGTAGTAGAGATCAAAACGACCGCTTGCCGAGATCGCGGCCGGCACGGCGATGAAGACGATCGCCAGGAAGGCCGCGACCGATGCGATTTTCATGTTGCGGTTGCGGGTCATGGCGCCATCAACCCCACGGCTTGCCCATCAGCCCGTTGGGACGGACCGACAGGAACACCATCAGGGCGGCGAATATGACGAGGTAGGTCACGTCGCCATATTCGCGCAGCACGGTGAGGCCGACCGACTCCATCATGCCGAGAATGAAGCCACCGGCGATGGCCCCGCCGACGACGCCCGCGCCGCCGATCATCACCATCAGGAAGGCCTTGATGGAGATCGGCCCGCCAATGCCGGAATTGACGCCGGTGATGGTGACCAGCAGCCCGCCGACGACGCCCGCGAGCATGGCGCCCATCGCGAAACCGATCATCGAATAGCGGTCGACGCGGACGCCCATCAGCTGGGCCGCGACGCGGTCCTGGGCAAGCGCGCGCATGGCGCGCCCGACCCGGCTGTACTGCATATAGAGCACGAAGGCTGCGATGAAGACGATCGCCAGCACGCCGACGACCATGCGATCGTAAGGCATGATGATGCCGGCATCGTTGAAGACGCCCTTGACTATCTTGGGAACGCCGCGCTGCTTTTCGCCGAACAGAAGCAGGATGACGGCGTCGAAGAAAAAGGCCGTCGCGGCCGCGAGCAGCATGGTGCTCTCCTCGCGGTGACTTCGCCTGATGACGGTGCGGAAGAGGAATTTCTCCATCAGCGCGCCGATGACGGCGAGCGTGACGCCAGAGGCGAGCAGCGCGACCACGAAAGGCAGGCCGAGCTGGCCGTAGACAGTGTAGGTGATGAACCCGCCCAGCACATACATCTGCCCGTGAGCAAAATTGAGCACGTTCATCAGGGCGAAGATCAGGGTCAAGCCCAGCGCGATCAGCGCGTATTGGGCACCGAGATACAATCCGTTGGCGATGACCTGTTCCATGGATACCTTCGATCTTCCGCGGGGTCCGGCCTATCGGACCCCGCGGCAAGCTGGAGGAATGACGCTCGAAGGTGGCGCTAGTCGACGGAACCGACGAACAAGGTCTGGAAAGCGCCGTCCTTATATTCGTTGACCACCATCGGCACCGAAAGCTGGCGCTTCTGGCCGAAGGAGGTCATGCCGACATAGCTGAGCTTCGCGTCGCCCTTCAGGAAGGGATTGGGCGCCGAGAAAGTGTCCATGGTCTTCTTGAATTCCTCGACGTTGTTGATGGCCGCCGGATTGGCCTTCAAGGTCTCGATGATGTATTCGAGCGCATAGACCTTGGTGTTTGACTCGTCGTTGTATTCGCCGAACATCTTGGTGTAGCGGGCGACGAATTCCTTCATCGCGTCCGAGGCGATCTCCGGCGTGGAGGCGCCGCCGACGGAGATGAAGCCGTTGGCGTATTCGCCGGCGCCCTCTTCCAGGACCTTGGCGTCCTGCGCGGTTTCCGTCGAGATCAGGCCTTCATAGCCGAGCTCGCGGGCGGCGCGGATGAGCAGCGGCGCGTTGGCCGGGGCCACGCCGGACAGGACGAGCAGGTCGGGCTTCAAAGCGACGATCGGCGTCAGCACTGGCGTGAAGTCGCGGGTGTCATTCTGGTAGGTGTCGTTCTGGGCGACGACTTCCAGTCCAAGTGCCTTCGCCGCCTCGACGCCGCTGTCGCGCTGGCTGAGCGGGTCGGATTCATTGGCCGCGACAAAGGCGATCTTCTTCACGCCTTTGTTTTCCTTGAGATATTTGTAGATCGCAGGGCCTGACTGATAGTTGGCGATCATCCCGAGCACCGCATTGGAGGCCGGCTTCTGGTAGAGCGCCTTGGGGAAAGCGTAGGGAAAATAAATGATGCCGTTGGCCTCGGCGACGGGGCGCACCGCGGCGGCGCCGTCATCGACATTCGGCCCGACGACATAGTGGATGCCTTCCTGCGCCATCTTCTCCATGCCGGCGATGGCGCGCTTGGGATCCTTCTGGTCGTCGAAGGTCACGATATTGATCTTGTAGGTGTCGTTGCCGATCTTGACGCCACCTGTCTCGTTGATCCAGGCGGCGCGGGTCTGCATCGAGCGCACGTTCGACGTGCCCCAGGCGGCAGCGGGGCCGCTGGTAACGCCGACGAAGCCGATCTTCAGTTCCTTGTTTTCAGCCTGCGCGGACGAAATGCCGAGAGCGGCAAGCGCCAGGGTCGAGACGGCGCCGAGCGCCATTGATTTCAGAGTCGAGCGACGGTTGATCATAGTTTCAGTTCCCCTTGGTTATCGCGCTTTGTGTTTTGCTCGTAGGCTGCGCGTATAGCGTAAGGGAAACCGGCCGAGGTCGATTGTCAACATCTTTCTTCATTATTGTATACAATGTCTGGGTCGACTGTGTGCGATGACCCGCAGACCCGCGAGAGGATCGGTATTCAAAGAGGCCACGTCCGGCCAACCACAGCCACCCCGGCGAACTCCGATAAGTTCGCAGAGACCATAACGCAAAGAGGGTCGAGGCTTGTCGAAAACGCTCCGAGGAACGCCGCCCCCAGGGAATCCTACTTCCCGCAATAGTTATCGTTGATGTAGTTCACCGCATTCGCGTCCGGTCCGACGCGGTGATACGCGCAGGCGCCCGCCGCCGTGGTGGTCATCTGCTGATCGTAATAGCGCGGACCGCCGAACAGCGTCTCGATGATGTCGTCGCTGGCTGGAACATAACGCTCCTGTTTGACGACGCGGTAGCGATGCTGTTCGCCAGCGGCGGCCGGGCCCGCCATCATGGCTGCTGCGGCAAGCACGAGCGCGGCGATTGCAAAATATTTCGTCATGGCAGCGACCTTCCGGCAATTCGGATCTGCAGCATAGCCAAAATCGCCAGTGGAACAAAAGTTCCCGTTTCGCACTCGCGGCCGGTGAGTTCCTCGACACAGAAATTTGTGCGATGCGCATCATGGATAGGGGAGCAGTTCGCACTCGAGGTGTGGATCGCCGCCACGTTCAGCAGCAGCATTTGAGCGACCAGCAAGGATGGGGTGCGACAAAAACCGCAGCCGAGACCAAGACTCCTGTATGTTCGCCCGATTGCGATCAAGGAATTAGGAAGGAACTACCCAATGGACTTGTTCAAACTGGACGGCGACGTTGCGCTGGTCACCGGCGCCGGCAGCGGCATCGGTCAGGCGATAGCGGTCGGCCTTGCGGAGGCCGGTGCCGACGTCGCGTGCTTCGGTCACGCCTCGAAGGGAGGGCTCGAGGCGACGGCCCAAAGGATCACCGCGCTCGGCCGCAAGGCGCTTGCGATAACCGGCTCGGTGACGTCGGAAACCGATCTCGCCACCGCGGTCGAGCGTATCGAAAGGGAGCTCGGCGCGCTTACGGTTGCCGTCAACAATGCAGGTATAGGCGGCGCGCACGCGGCCGAGACCTTGCCGCTGGCCACGTGGGAAGAACTCTACGGCATCAATGTCGGCGGTGTGTTCTTGTCCTGCCAGGCCGAGGCTCGCGTGATGCTGCCGCGCCGCAAGGGGTCGATCATCAACGTGGCCTCCATATCCGGCTCGATCGTCAACCGTGGTCTCCTCCAGACGCACTACAACTCGTCCAAGGCAGCAGTCATTCACATGACCAAGAGCCTGGCGATGGAGTGGTCGGACCGCGGACTGCGGCTGAACGTGCTCAGCCCCGGATACACGCTGACCCCGATGAACCGCAGGCCGGAAGTGGCCGAGCAAGTGAAGAACTTCGAGCGCGATACGCCCATGGGTCGCCTCGCGGCACCCGAGGAGATGATAGGCCCGGCGGTGTTTCTGGCCAGTCGAGCCGCGTCTTTCGTCACCGGCATCGATCTTATCGTGGATGGCGGCTTCGTGTGCTGGTAGCAAAGCGAAGCACGGCGTGCTTCGTACTTAAATCGAAGGACGTCGCGGCCTTGGCAAAGGGCCGCGGGAAACGCGTCGCGATCCGACCCGAAACCGGGATCCGCCGTTGCATTTGTGCCAGGTCGCCCGCCTTCTCAAGCGCAGCGGCCGGCAGTGGCTAATTATGGTGGATTTCCGTGCCGAGCACCTTCAGACACTCACGAATGAAGGCAGCAAGTGCGGTCCACCCTTTGGCCGAAACCATCGTGCCGTCTACATAGGCGTCGGTGGGCGAGAGGTCGATATAGGTGCCGCCCGCAAGGGTGACCTCCGGCTCGCAGGCCGCCAGCGCACCGACCTTCTTGCCGCGCACGACACCGTCCACCGCTATCAGAATCTGCACGCCGTGGCAGATCGTGAAGATCGGCTTCCCGGTCTCGTGGAAGTGGCGGACCATGGCCTGAACGCGCTTGTCGGTGCGGATGTATTCCGGCCCGCGGCCGCCGGCGCAGTAGACCGCATCATACTGGTCGATCTGCCTTTCCGCCTCGGAAAACGTCTTGTTGATCAGCGCGTAGTGTCCGGGCTTCTCGGTGTAGGTCTGGTCGCCCTCAAAGTCGTGCAGCGAGGTCTTGATCCGGTCTCCGGCGTTCTTGTCGGGGCAGACGACATGGATGGTGTGGCCTACGGCTTCCATGGCCTGCTGATAGACGAAGATTTCGTATTCCTCGGTGAACTCTCCGGTCAGCATCAGTATCTTTTTGGCTGGCATGGTCTTCCTCTCGGTTGCGTGGCAGTGCAAGGCGCGCCTTGGGTTTTGGGCATCGGATTGTGGATGTCAGCAAAGGGCATGTTTCACCCGCCTGGAACGTCCGGCCGCCTATTCGAACGCAGGCAGGAGCCTGTCGCGCGAGTTCTCGATGTGCACCCGCATCGCCGTTCGCGCCGCGTTCGCATCGCCGGCTGCGAAAGCCGAGAGAATGGCTTCGTGCTCGTCGAGAGCCTCCTCGGTTACGCGCGAGTGGTACATCAGCCGGAAAATGTGAAAATGCGTGTGCTGGTGGTTCAGCGTCTCGCGGATGATCTCGTTCTGCGCGAACTCCATGATCTTGTCATGGAAGATCGCATCCTGGCGGGCGAAGTTGGAATAGCGAAGGCGCTCGTCCCTGCCCTCGCCGCGGGTCATGACCCCCGCCGCCTCTTGCAGGGCCGCCAGCCGGGCAGCGTCCAGGCCGGCCGCTGCCTTGGCCGCGGCGGCAGGCTCAAGCAAAAGGCGCAACTCGTAAAGCTCGTCAAAACGCCGGCGTGTGATCTGCGGTGCGGCGCGATAGCCGATCAGATGGGTCTTGATCACTAGGCCTTCGCCTTCCAGGCGCCCGAGAGCCTCGCGGATCGGCGTATGCGAGACATCCAGTTCCCGGACGAGATTGTCCACGGTTATGCGCGACCCCGGCGCGATCTTGAGCGACATGAGTTGCTGGAAGATCGCCTCGTAGACGTCTCCCGCGAGGCTGTTTGCGCGCTGAATTCTGCCTGTCGGCCGCGCGTCGTCATCAAGCTTCACATCGGGGTTCTGCATCTTTTGCCTCTTGACAGGAAGGACCACTAACACGATGCTCCGGCCAATTCAATCCTATATCCTATACGATTTTATAGCGGATACGCCTAAATGGAAGCGATGGATCGCCGATCCATACTGGAAGGGCTCACTCGATGACCTTGTTCGCCGCAGCGCGATTGCCGCGTGAAATCTTGTTCGGCAAAGGTCAGCGCCAGGTGCTGCCGCAGGTCGCGTCCAGGCATGGCAAGCGCGCGCTCGTCTGCACCGACGAGCGCTTCGCGGCAACGGCCATATTCGGCGAGATGATGGCCGCGCTGAGCAATGCCTCGGTTGAAATCCTTGTCCATGACCGCACTCTGCCGGACGTGCCCCGGGACAGCGTCGCGGTCTGTGTTGCCGAGGCGAAGGATTTCAAACCCGACATGGTCGTTGGGATCGGTGGCGGAAGCTGCCTCGACATGGCTAAATGCGCGGCGCTGCTGATCAGTCATGGCGGCAGGCTTCAAGACTACTATGGTGAGTTCAAGGTCCCGGGCCCAGCACTGCCGCTGATTGCCGTGCCGACCACCGCCGGCACCGGATCGGAGGTGACGCCCGTAGCCGTCATCTCCGATCCGGAGCGCCTGCTGAAGGTCGGCATTTCAAGTCCTCACCTCATCGCCGCCGTCGCGCTATGCGACCCGGAGCTGACCGCGACTTGCCCGCCCTCGCTCACGGCAATTGCAGGCGCCGATGCCCTGACGCACGCCATCGAAGCCTTTACGGCGGCGAGACGCGGAACCGATCCGACACTGCCGCAGCAGCACGTCTTTGTGGGCAAGAGCGCTCTCACCGACCATTTCGCGCTATTGGCCGTCAAGCTTCTTGGCCGCAGCCTGGAAAGGGCCTACCGGGACGGTGCGGACGAGGATGCGCGCGCCGATGTGATGATGGGCGCCTTGGCGGCCGGCTGCGCTTTCGGCACGGCCGGGACAGCCGCCGCCCATGCCGTGCAGTATCCGGTTGGCGCGCTTACCCACACGCCGCATGGGTTGGGGGTGGCGACCATGCTTCCCTATGTGATGAACTACAACTTGCCCGCCGCCGCCAGCGAGTTTGCGGAGGTCGGCGCCGCGCTCGGTTTGCCCCAGGCGGACATTGAACTCAAGGACAGGGCTTCCGCGACCATCGCAGAGGTCTCACGGCTTTTCGGCGCGATCGGCATCACACGGACGCTGGCTGATCTGGGCCTGCCTGCCGGCAAGATCGAGTGGACCGCCGAGCAGGCGCTCGGCATCGACCGCCTGATCAAAAACAACCCCCGCCCTTTCGACGCCGCCGCTATGCGACGGCTGGTGCAAGCGGCCTATGACGGCGACATGCCCGCCGTTCTGATGTGAAACAGGAGACACCTGATGAACGCTTCTCCAGGGCTTTTGGACGAGGACGAGGTCTCCGAATATGCCACGTTCTCACACGGGCTCTATATTGGCGGGCAATGGCGGCCCTCGTCGGACGGGCGCGTTATCGAGGTGGTCGATCCATCGACGGAATCCGTCATCGCAGCCGTTCCCGATGCTACGCTGGCTGACGCCGCGGCCGCCGTCGACGCCGCGGCCAAGGCGGCGGCTGCTTGGCGCGAAACCGCCCCACGCAAACGGTCGGAGATCCTGAGACGTTGCTTCGAACTGATGACCGAGCGGGCGGAGACGTTGGCCGTGCTGATTTCGTTGGAGAACGGCAAGGCGCTGCGCGATGCACGCAGCGAAGTCGCTTATGCGGCCGAGTTCTTTCGGTGGAACGCCGAGGAAGCGGTTCGCATCAGCGGCGAGTTCGGCCTTGCGCCTTCCGGCGCAAACCGTATCGTCGTCGACTACCAGCCGATAGGCATATGTGTGCTGATCACGCCATGGAATTTTCCAGCTGCCATGGCCACACGCAAGATCGCGCCGGCGCTCGCAGCCGGCTGTACCGTGATCCTGAAGCCCGCCAGCGAAACGCCGCTGACTGCCTATGCGCTTGCCGCGCTGTATGAGGACGCCGGCGTCCCGCCCGGTGTCGTGAACGTTCTCACCACGTCCAAACCGGGGCCGCTGACCGCTGCCATGCTGGCCGACCCGCGAGTGCGCAAACTTTCGTTCACCGGCTCCACCGGCGTTGGGCGCGTTCTTCTGGCCGAAGCCGCCAGGCACGTCATCTCCTGTTCGATGGAGCTTGGCGGCAACGCTCCCTTTGTCGTGTTCGACGACGCCGACCTGGAGGCCGCGCTCGACGGAGCGATGATTGCCAAGATGCGCAACGCCGGCGAAGCATGCACTGCCGCCAACCGGCTTTATGTCCAGGCGGGTATACATGATGCGTTCGCGGAGGGACTGCGCAAGCGCATGGCCGCCCTCAAGGTGGGCCCCGGCACGGACGTCGAGACCGAATGCGGCCCGATGATCACCCGCAAAGCCCTCGAGAAAATCGACCGGCTCGTCAAAGACGCGGTCCGTCGCGGTGCAAAGGTGCTGTGCGGAGGCGCAGCCTCGGATGACAAGGGCTTTTTCTACCCGCCGACGGTTCTTTGCGACGTTGCCCCGGATTCGGAGATGGCGCACGAGGAAATATTCGGTCCCGTCGCTCCAATCATGCGCTTCGACGATGAGGCCGAAGTCATCGCGCGCGCCAACGACACCGAATACGGGTTGGCGGCCTATATCTATACGCGCGATCTGGCCAAGGGCATGCGCGTGGCATCAAGGATCGAGTCGGGTATGATAGCGCTGAATCGGGGCCTGATGTCCGACCCTGCGGCTCCCTTCGGCGGCGTCAAGCAGAGCGGCCTGGGACGCGAAGGCGGGCAAAAGCACGGCATCAGCGAGTTCCTGGAAGCCAAATATATCGCCGTGACGATGTGAGGGCGCAGGCGTGACCAGGGATCCGTTTCGCATCCGCGACCACGTTGCGGAGTTCGACGATATCGTCGCCGAGATCGTTCGCCGCAGCGCGGAGACCCGGGCGAAAATCCCGAGCGTCGCCGATATCGCCTACGGACCGGACGCCGCCGAAACCGTCGATCTGTTCTTTCCCCTGGGAAAACGCGATCGCCTGCCGGTGCACATGTTCATCCACGGCGGCTACTGGCGCATGTTCTCCAAGCGCGATTATTCCTATGTCGCGGACACGGTGACGCGGGCGGGCGCGATCGCGATCATCGTCGACTATTCACTGATGCCCTCGGTGAGGATGGCCGCCATCGTCGAGCAGGTGCGCCGAGCCAAGCGTTGGGTGCTCGAGCACATCGCCGAGCATGGCGGCGATTGCGGCCGCCTGACGGTCAGCGGGCACTCCGCCGGCGCCCATCTGGCGACGATGCTGTTCAACGATGACGGCCGATCATCAAGCGTCAAAGGCGCGCTGCTGCTTGGCGGCTTGTACGAGCTGAAGCCTCTGCAGACCTCCTTCCTTGCCGCCGAGATCGCCATAACGGACGAGGAGGCCGCCAGCCTGTCGCCGCTGACACATCGCTTCGATCCCGCCGTAGAGGTCGAGATTGCTGTTGGAGCCGAGGAAACGCCGCCGTTCCACAGCCAGGCCGAGGCATTTGCGAAGCATCTGCGAAAACAAGGGCTGGCAGTCTCTCAAACCGCCCTCTCCGGTGCCAATCACATGAGCAGCGTTCGCGACCTTGGAGTGAGTGGAACCGAGGCATCGGATCGTCTGGCCAAGCTCATCGCCACATAGAGCCCTATCCAGATACCGCTGGCCTGCGAAGTGGAATGCTGCGCTCAATCCCGCTCAAGCGGCGCAGGCCGCAAGCGCGCCGGCTGCATGGGGCGGCTATGGCGACAAAAGCGTCAAACCGTAAGAGACCGTAGCCGCTCAAAAAGTTCTCCGCCTTGAAGGTTGCCATCGCCCGAACGTCAGATGCGCAAGCGTCCCCGGCGACCTGCCACGCGTCAGTCGCGCGATATGGACAGCCCGGCGAGAAGCGGCGCGTGCGCGGCAAGCCTGCGGGATATGAACTCGGTGAAGAGCCGCACGCGCTTCGTCTTGCGGGACTCCCCCTGCGTGAGAAGCCAGAGCGTTCCGTACATGTGCAGGTCGGTTCCCGGCACGCGCTTGGCGCGACAGAGAAACATTGTGCGCCTTCGAGCGCTTCATCCGCTCCTTGTGGACTGTCCACACCGCGGGCCCTTCCAAGGAAGGCAGCCAGTTCGACGAGGTCTAGCCACCAAGTCGCTGGCCGGCTCAGATCTCGAGCAGCGCATAGGGCCGGCCCGTCGGCTTCGCGACGTGCATGGCGACATTGTAGACTTTCGCGCCGCCGGGAGTTTGACCTTCGAAGGTGCCTCGATGCGCGTGACCATGCACGACGGCGCTCACCTTGAACCGGTCGATCGTTTCGGCCAGCCGGGAAGAGCCGAGGAACGGGAAGATTTCAGGCGGCTCGCCAGCGACCGTTTCCGCGATCGGGGCGTAGTGAAGCACAACAAGCGTCCGCTTGGCGCGGACTTGCCGCATGGCATTTTCCAGCCGCATCGCCTCGCTGACGCTCTCGGCCACCATGGCCTTGATTGCCGGCTCACCGAAGGACCCGAGCATCCTCGAGCCGAACCCGCCAACAAAACCTTTGACGCCGACAAAGCCGACTTCCATCAGTTCCGTCGCCTGTCCGTCGAGGAGGTAAACGCCGGCCTGGCGAAGTGTCGCCCCTATCTGCTCGGCGCAATCGGATTCGTAGTCGTGGTTGCCGAGCACCGCGACCACGGGAATCGAGCAGGCCCGGAGATCCTCCGCCAAAAGCTCGGCCTCCTTTGGCTTGCCGAGATTGGTGAGGTCCCCGGTAAGCACCAGGACGTCGGCTTCGCGCGAAACCTCGCCGAACAGGTCGCGATGGGAGGTCTGGGCATCTTCCTGAACATGCAGATCGCCTACCGCGGCGACTTTGATTTTGCCGTTTCCGCTCGTTTTGCTTGCCCTGCTTTGTTCAGCCATCGTGAAATTCTCCAACGCCGCCGACCCCGGCAAAGCCCCATTCCTTGACATCGATTTCGTAGTCGACCTGCGACAGCAGTCGACCGCGGCAGATCTTCATCCTCGGTGAAGGCAATTGCCGCTGCCTGGCGAGCCGGTCGAGCAGATCGTCAAGCAACCAGTCGGGAATGCGGTCGCGTTCGCTGGGATAGATCCAGCGGAAATTCAGCAACTGCATCAGCAGCACCTCCCAGTGAATGTCGAGATAAGACAGCAGCCTTTGCCAGTCGATCTGCTCATGTGCCTTGAGGATGGTATGGGCGATATCGGCGCCGTCGTGCCGTCCCCTGTCCTGGATGAAGCATTTCGACCAGATAAGTTCCGTAGGTCCGATGATCCTGACCCGGCTGCCCAGCAGCTCGACCTGCCGGGCATGCTCCAGCCACTGGTCCTCGACCTGCATGGTGCCGTTGGCGGAAGCAAAGATCACGTCGAAGAAATGCGGACCTTCGAAGACCTTCCCCAGCCAGCGATCGTCCTCGATCACGACGGCGTAGCCGATATCCTTGAAATGGGCGAGGATGCGCGGACAATCGCCTGCCTTGCAGAAGATATCGAGGTCCTTGGTCTGGCGCACGACGCCGGTATAGGCGCTCACCGCATATGTCCCGGCAACCAGAAAAGGAATGTCGGTGGCGGCGAGCTCGCGGATCGCGTGCGTATAGAAAGCTTCCGCCTCCGCGCTCTTCAGCGTCGGCTCCGCCTTGGCGTCGATCACAGGCAGCGTCGCCAGCACGCCCGGCAACTCGTCATCGGCCATCGACCGTTGCTCCGAGCTCAAATCTTCATCCGGGATGTAAACAGCAACCTGACCGGCTGGTTCCGTTGCCGGCGACTGTGGGTGAGCCTCACCTCACTCCCCTTGGTTGCGGTATAGGCGCTCGGTTGCACGATCGCTCTCGCGGCGTTCGGCCGGTCCTCGGTGCCGGCGGGTCAAAAGAGCATAAACGAGCACAAGCAGGAGAATAATCGGCCCGCCGATCACGACGAAGGCCCACAGATCGATACCGAGCATGGCTTTTCCTTCCCGGTTGGAGGCGGTCGGTCGTCCGGCTAACCGAGTTGGCGGCCAAATGTTCCGCCCACCGTCCGTGCGAGGCGACAGTTAAGCCGATCTCGACTCACGGCCGTGCCCTTGCTCGACGAGACGGAACGTAGCGGTCGCGTCCATGTTTACTGAAGAAGCGCGCTTTCCATGGAGAATGGGATCGCTAAAGGCCTTCCGCAGGCATTGCGGAGCCATTGAAAGCCCGGTCTGCTTATCCTCGTTGGTGACACAGGAGCGCAGACCGGGCCTGCCTCGGTGAGGGAACTAAGGCCGCCGCAGTCTGCGCCACGATCGGTCGCGCCGCCTTAACATAGGTTGTTGTCGCAAACGCCGATTGAAGGATGATGCCGTGTCCGATCACCGTTTCAGCGGCAAAGCGGCCATGCGCTATCGCAGCAAACGTTTTCGCAAACCGGTCGTGGTGCAGCCAGGTCGCATCGACCGTGACCGCGTCGTCGTGTCGGTGCTGGATGCGGCTGACGTGCTTTTGCACGATTGGCCCAAGCCTCATTTGAGGACACGGCGCCGCGCGATCCAGGCCTGCCTTGCGGTGTTGCGCAATCAGGAGCCGCCAAGGGTCGCACGCCAGGCTTTCATCGCTGCTGCCGAGGACGCCAGAATTTGCTTGGCGACCAGAGCTGAGATCAGACGCATCCCGGGTCCGCCATGGGCGAGCCGAGATTTTGCCCGCCCCGATCTGAGCCAGCAGCCCAGCGGGATCGTTCCAGCAAAAAGGCGGCTCCCCGCGATGGCCATGCCGTTTCTCCGATCAGGCGCTCGGTACGCCGGCGGGTGCGAGGGGGGACTTCCGAACCACACCGAGCCGCATGTTCCGTGCAGCGACCGACGGAACGTTTACCGGCGGACGTTGTTCTTCAACCAGGAGGAACGGTGATGGCCGACGACAAGAACAAGCGCGATTTCCGCGACCGCGACCGCGTATCGGGCGATGAGGAATATGAGGTCGCGTATTTCGCGCGGAAATTCCAGCTGACGATGCCCGAAGCCCGGGAGCTTATTCGCAAACACGGCAATGACCGCGCGACGCTGGAGCGCGAAGCCAAGGCGCTCGGTTCCCGTTAGCCCGGAATGACCTTGCGCGGATGCGTCTGGCTGAAGCCGCAGGCGAAGGGAATGCGCGCGCAAAGCCAGTGTGATTGATCGAAGCGCCAACGTCTCCAGACGTGTCGTTGCACCGTCGAAGCTTCAAAGAATTTTCCCGACTCCCTCTCATGGGTTAATGCGCGACCGCGAGACCGGGAGCATTCGTTGGCTGCAAGAGAATAAGCGCGGCTTAGGGAGGTGCGGCGTGATCAAATATCATCCTGTCCGGCTGAACGAACTCATCGAGCACTATATGGAAACGCGTTCCTCGCACCGCTCGCCGGTGTCGGTGGCCGCGGCCACGCGGGCCATCCTGACTGTCATGCCGGATTGCTCGGTAGAGTCTCCTCAATTGAGCAACATGATCGCGCGGTCGGCCGTCAAGCATGGACACGCCGTCAGCTTCGACTTGATGTCGGTCTAATCCGGCGAGGATCTCTCAAGGGGCCGCAAGGCCGGCGCGCCATGTCCAGCGGGTGACGCGCCGGATTGGTCGGCAGTGGGCTGTCCAGCTGCGATTGGCAACACGAGAGGGGCGCGGCCGCGTCGTAGCCGGTGGCGCACACCCGCGGCAGCCGCTTCTCAGCGCTTGGCTCACGACGCATGATCAATCGGCGGTCCGGCCGTCGAGATAGGTTACGGCCGTCTCGACGTGACCTTGACCAGGCGCTTCCAAGGCCTTCTGGCTGATCGCGACCGGGATCGATCGCCGTGAAACCGAGCGCGAAAATCGCGGCTGTGATATCCTGCTCAGGAAAATACGCGTCTCCAGGACGGTGCACGGGCATCGACGACTTTCTCGTCCATATGCGCTTCCTTCCTGCGCGCAGTCGTCCGCGGCAAACGGACGTTAACATAGGTAAGGTCGTTGCCCGATCGTTCTGTGTATCACCGACAAGAAGGATAAGGATGAGGCGGCCTCTGATCCGGAAGCTCGAGAAGTTCACGCGGCTCTCGCAAGCCGACAAGGACATGCTGCTCAGAATAGCGGCGCAACGGGTTCGACGTTTCGCCGCGCGCGAGGATATCATCCACGAGGGCGAGAAGCCCGAATTCATCAATCTGATCAGCGAGGGCTGGGCCTGCCGCTACAAGACCCTCGAAGACGGGCGCAGGCAGATCATCGCATTTTTCCTGCCTGGGGACCTGTGCGATCTGAATGTCTTCGTCCTGAAGGAAATGGACCACTCTATCGGCGCCATCACGCCGGTCGTGGTGTCGGAAATCTCGCGCACGGCCTTCGACGAAATGATGATCGGGCATCCGCGCATCACCCAGGCACTGTGGTGGGAATCGCTCGTCGCAGCGGCGATACAGCGCGAGTGGACGGTCAATCTCGGGCAGCGCGATGCACTGGAGCGCATGGCGCATCTATTATGCGAGCTGTTCATCCGGCTGGAGGCCGCGGGCTGCACGAGCAACAGCAGTTGCGAGTTCCCGCTGACGCAGACGGAACTGGGCGAGACGCTGGGCATGTCGACGGTTCATGTGAATCGCACCCTGCAGGAGCTGCGCGCCTCGAACCTCATCGTGCTGAAGGACAGGACGCTGACCATTCCCAACCTTCAGGCATTGCAGGACGTCGCGCTGTTCAATCCCAATTATCTGCATCTCGATCGCGAAGGCAGGCATCTCGATGCCAATGAAGAGTGATGTCAAAGGGCCCACCCAAAAAGCCGCTTGAACGCAGCCTGGCCGAGGTCAAGGCGGCCCTGCACGAGCATGCGAGTGCCGAAGCCGGGCTGCGCGCAGGCGAGGAGAACCTGCAGGATTTCGGAGAGGCCGCCTCGGACGTGCTTTGGATCCGCAACGCCGAGACGCTGCAGTGGGAATATCTGAGCCCGGCTTTCGACGCCATTTACGGCATGAGCCGTGAAATGGCCCTGGCCGGCGACAACTTCGCCAGCTGGATCGACCTTGTCCTGCCTGAAGACCGCGAGCATGTGCTGGCCCAGATCGAGCGCATTCGCGACGGCGAAAGCGTCACCTTCGAATACCGTATATGCCGGCCGGCCGACAATGAGATACGCTGGCTGCGCAACGCCGATTTTCCGATGCGCGATGAAGCGGGAAAGGTCGCCCAGATCGGGGGCATCGGTCACGACATCACGCGTCAGAAGGAATGCGAGGAACAACACCAGGCCCGCTTCGCCGAATTGCAGCATCACGTGCGCAACACCCTGGCCATCATCCGCTCGCTCGTGCGGCGCACGATGGAGAAGAGCGAATCCCTGGACGAAGCCGCGGCCCATCTGGAAGGCCGCATCAACGCCTTCGCCCGGGTCCAGGCGGCCATCACACGCCGCCCGTCGATCGGCATCAGTCTGGCATTGATCGTGGCGGAAGAATTGCGTGCTGCGGGCGGCCGGGAAGGCGAGAACCTGACGATCGAAGGTCCGGCCTTGACGCTTGCACCCAAGGCCGCCGAGACAATGGGGCTGGCCATTCACGAGTTAGCGACCAACGCCCTGAAATACGGAGCACTGTCTAGCCGCGCGGGCCGCATCGACATCCAATGGCAGCTGGAAGAGGACCTGCTCCATTTCAAATGGATGGAGAGCGGATCCCACGATTTCAAACCCGTCGAGCGGCGCGGCTTCGGCTTGGAGGTTCTGGAGGGCACCTTGCCGTACGAACTGGGAGCGACAGTGGACTTGCGGCTGGCTCCGAGCGGGCTCAATTTCACGGCTGCCATCCCGCTTGAGGCCATCGGCGGCCAGTAGCACGACCACGGCTGTCGGCGACATGGTTGCCGCCCTCTTCCAGACTAGGCGCGATGACCGTCAGCTGCTTCTGGAAAAGCGAGCCTCGTCCTCGTCCCTTTGCCGGCCGCCAAGCACTCCCGCAACGGCCGCGATGAAGGCGCCGATCACCAGCGACAATGCGCCAACCAGAGCAGTGGTGGCGCTTGCCTTGCGGGCCTTGTCGGCGGCCGCCTTGGCTTTGTTCTTGGCATCCTCGACGCTGGCGAGGACCTCGTCCACCCGCTTCTGCGCATCGGCCTGTGGAAGGCCCGTCCGCGATGCCACCAGGCGGGCGAGATATGCCTTGTCATTCGCGCTCATTTCCCCGTTCGCAGCGCTGATTGCCAGTATGCGTGTTGCCTGCCCAGCGGCATCGGCATTGTTCTGAGGCGTGCCGGCCGGTGGTGTCGCAGCGGCTGCGTTATCGGCCGGCCGGAACAACGCGTCGACGAAATAGCCAGCCAAATCATTGGCGGATGGCGCCTGCGCCGACGAGGCCTGCGAAGCTGCACCGGCTGCGGCGCCGCTCAACAAGCCGGTCGTCGCCTGGGCGCCTGTGCCGACAATTCCCGAGATCGCCGTACCAAGGACGGTGGCCACCAGCAAGGTGGCAAGCGCCCAGGCCAGAAACCCGTGCGCGGTATCGCGGAAATACACCTCATCGGTATGAACGTTGACCCACTTGGTGCGAAGCCGTCCGGCAATATAGCCGCCAAGCGCGGATGACAGCCATTGCACTATGACCAGCCAGACCGCGGTCGACACGGCGAATGTCGTCAGCGAAGCGCTGCCCCAGGGCGACATCATCGTCAGACCAAGCCCGGAACCGACGAGCATGAGGACGAGCGTCAGAGTGGCCGCGGCGAAAGCGCCCGCCACGATAGGTCCCCAATTGACGGCAGACGAAGATGTTTCGATCGCGGCTTCGTCGACCGCGGAAAAGGCATTGGTCATTGTCCGCTCCTACCGCGCGAAAAGCATCAAAAGGATAATGATCGGAATCGGAACGCCGAGCAGCCAGAGTAGAATACCTCGTCCCATTTCTTCCTCCTGCAAGTAATCTTCAGTGCTTGTAGGTAATTCCCGGATTCGGCTTTCGTTCCACCTGCGGGCAGAGCTCTGAGGCAAAGGCCGGTTTCGCCTCGACTCCGAGCGCTTGATTGAGGCAAAGGCCTGTCCCCGTTGTGTAAAAGGGGCCGATCCTCGTCGACGAATTCACCGGCTCCTCTCTTGCCCGCTGACCGGGCTTCGCCATGGTCGATCGATCAGAAACCCGCCCGGCCAGAGCTGGCGGATTCCATTTTGGCCTTTTGAAACGCCACAAGTCTGTCGCGGAACAAAGGCCGGGAATAGCGGTTCGGGCCCCATCAAACAGCAAGGAGCCTTCAGCCATGAGCTTGCGTATGTTGCTCGTTCCATCGACGGCCGTCGCGTTGATGCTTGCCCTTCCGGCCTTCGCGGCCGACGACGCGCAGACCTTCGTCGACAAGGCTGCCATCGGCGGGATGTTCGAAGTGGATTCCAGCAAGATCGCGCAAGACAATGCGAAGGATCAGCAGATCAAGGATTTCGCCAAGCGGATGATCACCGACCACGGCGCGGCGAACGCCAAACTGCAGAAGATCGCCGCCGAGCAGAAATTGCAGGTACCGACGGGATCCGATGCGGAGCATAAGAGCGATCTGGAACGGTTGCAGAGCACGACGGCCTCGCTGGATCAGCCTTACGTGGAGATGCAACGCAAGGCACATGCGGACGCGGTCGGCCTGTTCGAGGCCTACGCCAAGGACGGAGACAATCCCGCGCTCAAATCTTTCGCGGCGGAAACCCTGCCGACACTGAAAATGCATCAGGACATGATCGAGAAGATCGCCCGCGCCAGCGCGAGCATGCCGGCGGTCAAATCGGCATCGACACCCAAACCACCCGCTCCGGTTCCCGGCGCAAACAGCTTCACCGAGGCGCAGGCGAAGAAGCGCATCCAGGATGCCGGCTATGCGGACGTGTCAGCGCTCGCCAAGGACGAGCAGGGCATCTGGCGTGGCCAGGCGACGAAGGATGGCAAGGGCACCTCCGTTGCACTCGACTATCAGGGCAACGTCTTCGCCGGCCAACAATAGACAGGAGAACCGACATGCAAACGATCACCGCGCTGTTCGACGACTATGACGACGCCGCTGACGCGGTGGGCGAGCTGGAATCCATTGGCGTCCCGTCATCCGACATCAGCATCATGGCCAACAATGCCCGCGGCTGGTATCGAAACACGCAATCCCCGGCCGCCGAGGATGCCGCCAGCGGCGCCGGTATCGGCGCGGTCGTGGGCGGCGCCGGAGGCTTGGCAACAGGCCTGGGCGCCATGGCGATACCTGGCGTCGGGCCGGTCGTCGCGGCCGGCTGGCTGGCGTCGACAGCCGCGGGCGCCGTCGCCGGAGCGATTGTGGGCGGCGCGGCCGGCGGCATTATCGGCAGCCTGACCGATGCCGGCGTGCCGGAGGAAGACGCGCATGTCTATGCCGAAGGCGTCCGCCGCGGCGGCACGCTGGTGACAGCTCGCGTCGAGGACGACCTCGCTTCGGAAGCCCGGGAAGTCCTTCACAGCTCCGCGTCGGTCAACGTCGCCGACCGCCGCAGCGAATATGAAGCGGGCGGGTGGGCAGCCTTCGATCCGGCTGCCGGCAGTTATTCAGCTGAGGATGTCGAGCGGGAAGCGGCGCGCCGAAGGACGACCTAACCTCGCCGTCGGCGGCCACAACAGACGCAAAGCCAGCCAGGAGTTCGACATGAGACGGGTGCTTCTGCCACTGATATTGGCTGCGGTGGTCCTGGTGCTCTGTTATTGGGCCTTCGTCTATGTCGGCACAGGCTGGCAAACAGCGCCCGTCAAACGGACGCCCGAGCAAAACCAGGGCGGGAACGCGCCGCAGGATACCTCGCCGGCCGCCGGCATCACGAAGAATCCGCAGGATGCCAGCAAGATGCCGGGGGTTCAGTGACAGTTCGAGCGCGATATCCGTTCTTTCCTGGAGGCCTACTCGCGCGCGATGAATTTGTTGAAGCGGCTGATGGCACCCTCCGCGGTCATGTCCTGGTGGACGAACGCCAAATTGTCGTCGTCCAGCACTTTGAAGAAGTCTTCCCATTCGATCGGCCTCAGATCTTCGTCGCCTGCGCCGAAATCGACCCGCAGGATCGCGCCCTTCCCCGGCCCGGCTACGACGGCAGGCCTGCCCTCGCGCGCCTCGATCCAAGCTCGGATCACTTCGTGATTTGAGGTCGTCATAGCCTCGCTCATTGCGGCCTCCTGGTTGACAGTTCCCGCTATCTCAGAGGAACCCGAAGATATCCCGCTTGTTCCCCTGCGCCCGGTTCGGGAGCCACGCGGCGATCCAGACGAAGAAGGCCCGCTGCCTGCATGCGGCAACGGGCCATGGGCCTGATGGGACCCTGGATCGCTAGAGGGAGGGCGATCGGCTTTCGAACCGGCAGGCGACAGAAATGTTCCGGAGAAAGTTTCACGTTTCCAGCGCGTCGGGTACTGGGAAAATTTTCTTCGGCATTTTCGGTGTCGCCTCGCGCCCGCTGAAATGATGTTGCCGAACGAGCAATCGGACGAATGTTTCAGCCGGCGGAGCGGGCTTGCCCTAGCTTGCGCTATCTTGGACCTTCATCCGATCCTTCCCCTGCCCCGGTCGCTTGGGCACTGTCCGATTTTGCCCGCGAGAACACACGAACCGGCGCTTGCCTCGGTGCTGGGGCGCGAGATTTTCGGCGCCACCATCGCGGCAGAAACTCGGCAATCAGGCTTTGAATTATGCCTTTCATCCGATCGCCCATGGAAGGTTTGGAGACGAACAACTGCCGGCCATGATTGTTCCGCATCGTCGCTATCGGAACGTCCCAGTCGGCAATCAATGCGGGCGGGCTTTGCGCGTCCGCAACGCTATCGCGGCATCGAGCTTACGCGCCAGTGCCAACATTCGAGACGGTGCATTCTCGCATCTCAGCGCCTCCAACGCGACGCTCGTCTCGCGCTCCGGCGTCGTGATCTTGGAGGGCTCCTCCTCCGATCCGAGCACTTGACGAAGCTTGCGTGTCACGGCCGCTCCCCTAACATGGGTTAATGCCTGCCCCACTAACCCACTGACAGGAAAAAGGTTCCTGTCTCGCCAGTCTGCTGGACCGACGAACTTCCTCTCGGGGCAGCTGTCCCGAATATCGAAGTCGGCGCAGCCTTATTGCCTGCCGAAGCTTATCAGGAAGCTCTCCAGCGCCTCTCGGGTCTGCTCAGGCGCCTCGCGGGTCGGAAAGTGGCCGACGCCCGGCAGAAGCTCACGTTCGTAGCTTGCCGAGAAATACTTCTCCTTGGCTTCGGACGAACCCGGCAGAACGACGCGGTCGTCATCGCCATGAAGGACCAGTGTCGGCACCGAGATGACCTCCGCCTCAGCCTGCTTGCGCGCGAGTTCAGCGTAGCGCGGATCGGGATCCGCCTCCCCCCAGCGCACGCGATAGGAATGCAGCGTCACATCCGGCCAGTCCGGATTTTTGAAGGACTTCGCCACACGTTCAAACAGCGCGTCGTCAAACCAGCCTGGCGGGCTCCAGCTGCCCCACTGGAATCGCGCGAAGGAGTGGCCGTGCTGTCGCACGAACTCCTCGCCGCGCTCGGTCGCCATGAACCACTGATACCAGAAGGCCCTCGCCTGCTCCAAAGGCGGCGTCGGAAGCGAGCCGGGTTGCCATCCCAGCGAAAGCCCCGCGCAGCATCTTATCCTCTGCGGAAACACCGAGGCGAGCAGGTAGGCGATGCGTGCCCCCCAGTCGTGGCCGACAACCGCGAACCGTTCGAGGCCGATGGCATCGGCAAAGTCGAGCGCGTCCTGCGCCATGGCGGCGATCTCGCCTGAGCGCATCGTTTCGCTGGAGTGGAACACGGTTCCTCCAAACCCGCGCAGCCATGGCGCGAAGGTGCGAAAGCCCGCGGCATGAAGAAATGGCGACACGTCTGCAAAAGTGGTCGCATCGTCCGGCCAGCCATGAAGGAGCAGCACAGGCGCTCCGTCCTCGGATCCGCCGCTCACATAGGCGACCCGCAGCAGCGGCGTGTCGCAGAAAACAGGCTCTTCCACAGATCCTCCTCAGAGCAGCACATTGCAGTGGCCGCCCAACCCCTTGCAATCAGGTTTGTTCCTTGTGACCGCGGCCCGGCCCGATCCGACGAGGGAACCAACCGTGGTCTTGCCGGTTCGGAAGCCAACAGCGGAGCCTCGCCATGCCCAACGCAGCCGAAATCCTCGTTGACACCCTGATTGCCTGGAACGTCGAAGTCGTGTTCGGCCTTCCCGGCGACGGCATCAATGGCGTCATGGAGGCGCTGCGCAAAAACCGGGACAGGATATCCTTCGTCCAGGTGCGGCATGAGGAATCGGCCGCTTTCATGGCTTGCGCCTACGCCAAATGGACAGGCAAGCTCGGCGTGTGCCTCGCAACGTCGGGGCCCGGCGGTACTCACCTTCTCACCGGCCTCTACGACGCCAAGCTCGACCAGGCGCCGGTGCTGGCAATTACCGGCATGCAGTTCCATGACCTGATCGAGACATTCACGCAACAGGATGTCGATCTCACCCGCGTCTTCAACGACGTCAGCGTCTACAACGTCCAGGTCTCGGACGCGGCGCATATGGAGAACGTGGCCAGCCTCGCCTGCCGCACCGCGCTCGCCCGCAAGGGCGTCGCCCATCTTTCAATCGCCAGCGATATCCAGGAACAGCCCGCCGACGCGGCAAAGCGATCCAAGCGCAACCGGCCGGCGCACACGCCGCAGGGCATGTTCGCTCCTCACTGCGTCGCGCAAGACGCGGAGTTGGACAAGGCCGCGGCCATTCTCAACGACGCAGCGCGCGTGGCGATCCTTGCGGGACGCGGAGCGATCGGCGCGGCGGCCGAGCTTGAAGAATCGGCGCGGCTGTTGCAGGCGCCGGTCATCAAGGCGCTGCTGGGCAAGGCGGTGCTGCCGGACGACCATCCTTACACCACTGGCGGCATTGGCATTCTGGGCACCTTGCCGTCGCAGGAGGCGATGGAAGCATGCGACGCCGTGCTCATCGTCGGCTCGACCTTCCCCTACATCGAGTACTACCCCCGGCCGGGCAAGGCGCGTGGCGTCCAGATCGATTGCGATGCGCAGCGCATCGGCCTGCGCTTTCCGGTCGAAGCCGGTCTGGTCGGCGATGCGGCGGAGACCTTGCGCGCCCTCAACAAGCGGCTGAAGCAGAAAGCTGACGGCGGGTTCCTGGCGACGGCGCAAAGCTCGATGCGCAAATGGCGCGAGATGATGCGCCAGTCCGAAGACGACTTGGCTCATCCTCTCAAGCCGCAACGCGTCGCGCGCGCCTTCGGCGAACGTCTTGCGGAGAATGCGATTCTGGCCACCGATTCCGGCCAGAACACGGAGCTTGCCGCCCGTCATGTCGATCTCCGCGCGGGGCAAGCCTTTAGCGTTTCGGGCGCGCTTGCCTCCATGTCCTGCGGCCTCAGCTATGCGATCGCCGCCGGGATGGCCTTTCCCGGCCGCCCTATCGCGGCGATCGTCGGCGACGGCGGGCTCGCCATGCAACTGGGCGAGTTTTCGACGGCCGTGCGCTATGGCATTCCGCTGAAACTCCTGGTCATCAAGAACAACATGCTGAACCAGATCGCCTGGGAGCAGATGATGTTCCTCGGCAATCCCCAATTCGGCTGCGAGCTGCAGCCGATCGATTTTGCCAAGGCCGCCGAGGCGATGGGTGGAAAAGGGTTCAGCATCGAGCGGGCGGAGGAGGTCGAGCGCGTGCTCGACCAGGCTTTCGCCGCCAGCGGGCCGGTGATCATAGAAGCGCTCGTCGACGCCTATGAGCCGATGATGCCGCCGAAAATGCCGCCCGATTACGCCAAGAACTTCCGCAAGGCGCTGCCTCGAACTCCGGGCCGCGACCAGATCGAGGAAAACGTCGCACAGGAGCCAGCCAAGACGATGATGGAGGCCGGCGAATAGGCGGGAATTCTGACACTCGACCTTTCCCGCCAGCGCCGTCGAATGGTCGATGTTCATCTCGGCGGCGGCGGCACCCCGGATCGGGAAATCCTGGCGGCGATGCGGAGGTTCAGCGTGAAGTCTTGATGGACCGGGCTATGAGGAATGGTCATCAGGGAAACCAGCGCCCGAAATCCAAAAAATCCGAGCGACGCTGATATGGAACGATCCCGGCATCGGCATCTCTAAGGGCACTATCAAGGAGCCATGGCGGGACACGGTCGAAGGCGATGTGAAACGACTCCAACATCGCGGCCGGGATCGACCCGAGGCAGAAAATTCGAACAACAAATAAGCCTAGTTGTTCTATGACGCGCATTCGATATGGCAGCATTGTTGGTTTCAGGTGTAATCGACAAGAAGTTATGGAATAGCACCTGCCAGTCTGGAACATCGACAGGGATTTCTTGTTTGAGACATATCGCAATCTGGCGATCAAACAGGAGACTTCCCCATGATTAGACTTCTCTCGGCTTCGGCTGTTGCAATTGTCCTGGCTACATCCGCAATGGCCCAATCCAGCGGCTCTGGAACCAGTGGCAGCGGGTCTGGAACAGGCACCACGACCGGAACCAACGGCATGAACAACAACGGCAATGGCGGCACGGTCGATCCAAACGCCACAAACAGCACGACCACAAACCCGTCCGGCGGCATGGGCGACCGGTGCAAGGACGCGGCTGGCAACGATATCGACAACAATACCGCTAGCGGCAACACCACATCCAACATGCAGAATTGCAACAAGTAGCCGTTCGCGCCTGTAGCTTTCGCACACCGAGAAGGTCCGCCTGTGTCGAGGACGGGCCTCCTTGGTCACGACTTTGGATCTAACCGCTGCGCCTCACATCCCGCGGTCCGGAACATAAAGGCAGAAGGAGTGCTGGGAACTGGTGTCGCCCCCGGGCTTGCACTCGTGAAAATATTCGTCACGTGATCGCTTGATGCGGTGGTCGCTGTAGGGGATCAGCTCGCCGGTCGAGAGTTGGTAGCCGTATTTCGTCTCTTTCACGTCCGAAGGTGGAGCCTGATAGCAATCCACTCCGGCGCAGCAGGAAGGATCGTACTGCCAGCCCGCCGGCGCCTGGTGCGCCGATGCCGGGGCACAAAGAGAACCTGCCAAGAGGCTTGCCGGCAAAACCAGCCAAGCCTTCGTTCGGCGCTGAACAGGCGGGCGACATGTCATCGCGCCCGCTCGTTTCCGGAAATGTATGCTCGGGGCTTTTCTGTTCATCGTCGGTCCGCCGTTTTACAGCAACCGGATGGTCTCGGAGCCTGGCTACTCGCCGCCTCGATGCCGGAACCGGCGGAGACGATTGCTACCGAACTTAGAATTCAGAGCTATGTTCCAGAGGGAGCGGCCCGCGTTCATTCCTTTACATAGGCGCCGGGCTGACGGCCGCTCCTAGGCGCCTTGGCGTCCTTGGAATGCTCCGCGACAGCGGGACCTGCCCCTGAGCTCTTTTCCGTCGCCGTGCTTGGCGTCGGCTGTCGCGGCGGATTGCGGCCCTCAGATTGACGGGTCTTGTCCTCGACCTCGCCCTGCTTGCGGCTGAGGCCCGGATCGACAAGGGGCCTTTCATTGCCGGCGGCGTCCTGGGAAAATTCGTCGCTCGGATCCGGATCGGTATTGGCGGGATATTTCGTAGCGCCGGTCTCGCGACGGTTCTGACTGTTCTTCATGACTCTATCTCCGGTTGGATGAAAGATAACACCGGCGCGAGAGCGGCGTTCCAACAGCTGGGCAGTCCGTTTCAAGTCCGGTGGAACAAACCCTCAGGCATCCGATTAGGCGCAGACAATGCAGTTCAGCCGTGCGAGAGGAGCCAGGCATGGACAGGGAAGAACGCATCAGGCAACGCGCCCATGAGATCTGGGAGCGTGAGGGCCGCCCTCAGGGCCGCCAGCAGGAACACTGGGATCAAGCCGTCCAGGAGATCGAGTCGGAAGGTTCGGAAGTCGATCGCGGTCCGGTGGCGCCCGATCCAGCGGTTGGCGCCGGCTCTGATCCGGCCGCCAACCGGCCAGGCGGCTGAAGCACGGCGGCCCGGAGATGCGTCGTATCCTAATTGCTCTCGGCATTCTGGTGATCGTTCTGGTCGCCGTTTGGGTCTGGGCTGACCAAAACGGCGGGCGCCCGAGCGGCGGCGCCCAGCAGCCCTCGCCGCACGCTATCGACCAGAATGGCTGAGAGGACAGCCAGCCTCAGCGCGTCGCCGTGTCGCCGGGCTCATGCCGCCTCGCCTTGTCAGGCACTAACCGGCCTGAGTTGGCGCGCAGGCCTCTGAAGAACTCTTCCACATAGGGCAGCAGCTCGAACAGCACGATCACGATCATCACGGCGGCAATGTATATCACCGGCAGTTGCTGTTCTTTCCAGGTCAAATCGAAGCGAGCCTTTTCCGTTCCGGCGCCGAACAGCGCCAGGAATTGGCCCCAATGCAGCGCCACCACGATGACCAGCCCCATCAGCGGAATCATTTCCAGAAAGCTGTGCACGTGCTGCTCGACGGGGCTCACCGTGCGAGCCGTGGTCGCATAGCGCACGTCCCATATCGCCGTCGCTTCGTGAATGAAGAAGGTGACGATCATCACGGCGATGACCAAGGCGTTCACCTCCAGGAACATTGCCGCAAGCAGCGGGATTCCAACCTCGGCGAACATCAGCAAGTGAATGAGCGATTCCTTCGCACCGGTCGTCGATTCGATGTGGGTGGCGCGATGGCATAGCCAGTCGGCAAGGCCCGCAACCAGCCAGACCGGCAGGATGAAGTACATCAGGATGAGGACCATGGGATCGGCCAGCACGCCGCAGCTCCCTACCTGCCGCCGTTCTTCGCGTCGCGCCTGAACTTTGCAGCCTCGCGATCGAGCACGTTCGGCTCGTTGCCGTATTCAGGATCAGCGCCAGCGCCAACCCGCTTGGAATTCTCGTTCTTTCCGCAAGCTCGCGGATACGGTCGGTATCTTGGCGCTCGCTGTCTTCCCTGGAAGCTTCGCCCTGCGGCGTCATGGGTCATCGTTCCCGGCCGACTCCCGCCTGGTGTCGAACCGCCGGCCGGCGGAATGGTTCCAGAGCTGTCAGATCCGGCGCAGCGAACCGCCGGAACGGTTCACCCATCGCCGCGTTCTACCAGTTGGCTTCCCTGCGACCTCATGGATACACGCGCCGGTATCGACGCGACATGCCCCGTGACTGAGGTCTCACCAACGTCAGAATATGAACTAAGGAGCTTCGTGTGCGAAACCTCAGGGGACTTCACCTCTTGATCGCGGAAGACGAGTGGCTGCTGGCCAGCGATCTGGCGACCTTCTTCGCTGGGATGGGCGCTATCATCCTCGGACCGGCAGCGACAGTGGAGCAGGCCGGGCGGCATGCAAAAGCGGCGGACGCAGCGATTCTGGATGTCAATCTGCATGGTCGCCTCGTCTTCCCGGTCGCGGACGAATTGATGCGGCGCAACGTGCCCTTCGTCTTCTTCAGCGGTTATGACGAGATCGCCATCCCCGAGCGTTTGCGTTTCGCGAGCAGCCTGAGCAAGTCCTCGAACGGCGCCGTCGTGGTTGATGCGCTGTTCCCGCCGGAACCCTTTGCGGAGCCGGTGACCGTCGCGCAGCCGGCGCCCGCGGCGGAGGACGTCGTTGCGCTGCTCCCCAAGCTCCGGCTCACCGCGCGTCTGCTGCTGGACGATGCCGGCGCTTCCGACCGCCTTGTCGAGCACACTTTGGAGCAGGCGCTTGAAGATATCGACAAAAGGCCCGCCGGGTCATCGATCGCCGACTGGCTGAACACCATCATGCGCAAGATAGCGCGGCTGCGCGGAGCTTGTCTGCTGCACTAATCGCAGGCAGCCGAGCCGCCGGCGACCTGCGCTCGCCTGGCGACCAGCATTCTCAATGGGTCAGGCAGCTTCTGAGCCAGGCAATGATCCGGTTGCCCTTTATGATCCGACGGACCCGCGCGGCAGCCCAGCTGGCCTGCATCGTCGCGCCGGCATGACAGCTGCACACGACGTCATGCAATTGCCAATCGGACAATTCGAAAAAGCGCTTCGCCTCGCCGTAGGTGTCTGACCGCAAACCGGCCGCGCGCAGCAACGGATCATCGAAGGCAACCGCGAGCGGCGATCCGTCCGCCCGCACATGTTCCCGAACCTCGGGATCGACATATTCGGTGCCGGTCAACGCGGAGAGACACCGAAGCGGATTGCGATCCAGCAGTTCCGCCCACCGCTCGATCCGCTGCGTTCTCGTGGCAAGGGGAATCAATCCAAGCCGGTCGACGACTGCCACCGATTGAAGTTCATATGAGGTCTGATGCTTCATTGCTGTCTCCTGTGGTTTTGGCGGCGACATCTGTACAGCGGCGCGGCAGGCCTGCCGGGCCTGAAGCCCGCGCTTGCAAGGACAGGCGCAGACCGATCAGGTGTTGCCCACCGATCTTCGACAAACGCCTGGCATGGCGTCTGAAGCGAACCCCAACTGCCAGTCATCCCCTATGTTCCCGCCATCTTTCGCGACGGGCCTGGGCCGGCAGCGATTGGAACTTCGTGCAGATTACAGGGTTAAACATCTGACCTGTCGCTGAACCGCGATGATGCCGTCACCCCAACGGAACACTTCTTACAGCCCAGTTTGGAGGCTCGTAGCGGAATGGCCCGTTCCAGAGGTCCATCCAACCATCACAACATCATCGTCATCGGCGCGTCGGCCGGCGGAATCGAGCCGTTGAAGCAGATCGTCGCCAACCTGCCGGCCGATCTGCCGGCGGCCATCTTTGTCGTGGTGCACATCGGCCAGGTCAGCTGCCTGCCGGAGATCCTGGACCGCGCGGGCACGCTCAAAACGCAGCCGGCAACGAACGGCGAAGAGTTCAGGACCGGCTGCATCTATGTCGCGCCGCCCGGGTTCCATCTTCTCCTTCACGATGATCATATGATGCTGCGGCGCGGCCCGCGCGAGAATCTTGCCCGGCCGGCCATCGACCCCTTGTTCCGCTCGGCGGCGCTGAGCTACGGCGCGAGCGTCATCGGGGTTCTGCTGTCGGGCGCGCTTTCTGACGGCACCGCCGGGTTGAGGGCCGTCAAATCAGTCGGCGGGCTGGCAGTCGTCCAGCACCCCAAGGACGCGCTGGTGCCGGCAATGATTGAAAGCGCGCTGCGCTATGTCGAGGTCGACCACTGCCTGCCCGCTGCCGAGCTCGGCCCTTTGCTGGCAAAACTTGCGGTCGAGCCGGCCGGAGAATCCTTTCCTCCCCCGCCGGCGGTTAGATTGGAAGCGGCCATTGCCGCGCAGGAGCATTCGACGATGCAGGAAGCGGATCGACTTGGCGAATTGTCGGTGTTCACATGCCCGGAATGTCACGGGCCGTTGTGGGAGATCGAAGACGGTGACATGCTGCGCTATCGGTGCCATACCGGGCATGCCTTCACCACCGACGCGGTGATGGAGATGCAGGCGGTGGAGGCCGAAGAGATCCTGTGGAGCCTGCTCCGCTCGCATCAGCAGCGGGCGGCGTTTGCCAGGCGTATGGCAGAGCGGGAGCGGGCGAAGCGCCGCTCCGGACTCGCCGCCGAAATGGGCAGGCGGGCGAAGGAATATGAGGCGGATGCCGCTGTGATCGAACGCATCCTCGGAAGCAGGCGGGTTCAGGTAAGGGGCAATGGCGAAGTCAGCGCGGAAGGCAAGTACTCACAAGGCAAGGGTTAGTTCGCGCGACGACGAAAAGCAGCCGGCGTCCTTCCCCATTGTCGGCATCGGCGCATCGGCGGGTGGCATCGCGGCATTGCGGAGCTTTTTTCCCGAAGTGCCCGCCGACAGCGGCTTCGCCTATGTCGTCATCCAGCATCTCGACGCCGAGCATGAAAGTGCGCTTGCCAGCATCGTCCAGCGCTCAACCGCGATCGCAACGCAAACAGTTGCCGAAAGCGTAGAGGTCAAACCCGACAACATCTACGTGATCCCGCCAGGTGTTTCGGTGAGGATTGAAGAGCGGCGCTTTCACTTGGTCAAGATCGCGGCCGCGCGCGACAGACGGGCGCCGATCGACGATTTCTTCATCTCGCTTGCGCAGGAGCAGGCCGAGAACGCCGCCGGGATCATTCTTTCCGGAACCGGCAGTGACGGCACCGTCGGCTTGAGGGCCATCAAGGAGCGCGGCGGGCTGACGCTTGCGCAAGAGAGCGCCGAATATGACGGCATGATGCGCAGCGCCGTCCAGAGCGGCCTGGTCGACATGGTGCTTCCGGCTGAGGAGATGGCCGGCAAGCTGGTCAGCTATTTCACCCACGCGAGCCGCACCGAAACCGAGCGGGACCGGCGCAAGCGCGAAGTGACCGAACAGCTTTCGCGCATCGCCGCCCTGCTTCGCTCGCGCACAGGACATGATTTCAGCGGCTATAAGGACAACACCATTTTGCGGCGCATCCAGCGCCGCATGCTGGTGCTGCAGATCGACGATCCCACCGTCTTCTACCAGCGGCTACGCGAGGACCCGCAGCAGGTCGATCTTTTGTTCCAGGACCTGCTGATCGGCGTCACCAGCTTCTTCCGCGACCCGCAGGCTTTCGACGCTCTCGAGCGTGTGGTCATTCCCCGGCTGTTCGAGAACCGCAAACCCAGCGAGACGATCAGGGTATGGGTGCCGGGCTGCGCCACAGGCGAGGAAGCCTATTCGATCGCCATGCTCTTGAAGGAGAACGCGCCGCGCGGCGCCGCCTCGCCCAACTTGCAGATCTTCGCCACCGACATCGACGAGCGCGCGCTGGAAGTAGCGCGTGCCGGCCGCTACTCGGCGACGATCGCGCCGGACATAACGCCGAAGCGGCTGAAGGAGTTCTTCTCGCGCGAGGACGGTACGTATCGCATTTCCGCCGACCTGCGGGAGATCTGCCTGTTTTCGGTGCACAATCTCTTGCGCGATCCGCCCTTTTCGAAGCTCGACCTGATCGCGTGCCGCAACCTTTTGATCTACATGGGCCCGGAACTGCAGGAAAAGATCGTCCCGATCTTTCACTACGCATTGCGCAACAATGGCTATCTCCTTCTCGGTTCCTCGGAGAACGTCACGCGCCATCCACAGCTGTTCTCGACGGTGGATAAGACAAGCCGCATCTTCCAGAGGCGCAACGGGGCCACCGCACATCGGTTGCCGGAATTCCCGCTCGCTACCGCGGCGAGATCGACGGATCCAAGTGCGCGCCGGCGGGCAACGGCCGGAACCCTGCAGGAAACCGCGGAGCGTTTGCTCGTCGAGCGCTATTCGCCGGCCTATGTGATCGTGAATGCCGCCGGCGAGATGATGCACAGCTCAGGCGGCACGGGCAAATATCTGGAGCTCGCTGCCGGCGCCCCCAGCCACAACGTCTTCTCCATGGCGCGTCGCGGGTTGCGCATGGATCTGAGGGCCGCGCTCCACAAGGCCGTAAGCACCGGACAGGTGGCGGTCCAGAACAAGATCAGCATCGGCACCAATGGCGGGCGTCAGACGATCAGCCTGGCTGTGCAGCCGCTTCCGGGCGATGGTTCTTCCGACCCGCTCTTTATGCTGGTCTTCCGGGATGTCGGCGGGATCAAGCCGGAAGCCGAGGACGAGGCCGTCCACACAACCGACGATGTCGAAAGCGCCAATGTCAGTCAGCTCGAAAGGGAGCTGAGGGAAACCAAGGAGCGTCTGCAGATCACGACGGAGGAGCTCGAATCCTCCAATGAGGAGCTGAAATCCTCGAACGAGGAGCTTTCCTCGATCAACGAGGAGCTGCAGTCGTCCAACGAGGAATTGGAGACCTCGAAAGAGGAGCTCCAGTCGATCAACGAGGAGTTGCACACCGTCAATGCCGAGCTTAGTCTGCGCGTCGACGAGCTCACCCGCGCCAACAACGACATGGCGAACCTGCTCGAAAGCACGCAAATCGCCACCATCTTCCTCGACCGCGACCTCTGCATCAAGAACTTCACGCCGACCGCGCGCGACCTGTTCCGGCTGGTGGAAAGCGATGTCGGACGGCCGCTGGCGCATGTCCGTCCGCGCTTCACTGCCGACGGCTTGCAGGCCGACATGGAACAGGTGCTGCAAAGGCTTGGCACGATCGAGCGGCAGGTCGAGGGCATGGACAACGGCCAGAGCTATATCATGAGGGTGCTGCCCTACCGGACAGTCGACAATATCATAGCGGGCGTCGTCGTCACCTTCGTCGACATCACCCAGATCACGCAGGCCGAGAAAAGGATCGGCGCGCTCTCGCATGACCTGCGCAACCGCGGCGAAAGCCTGGGAGCCCTGCTCGATCTCGTGCCGATCGGCATCTTCATCGCCGAGGATGGCGCCGGCGTGGAGATCCGCGCCAACCGGCGCGCGGCGGAGCTGTTGGGTCGGCCCGCTACCGGCACCAAGCTGATATCCGTGCCCGCGATCCTGCCGCTGACTTTCAATGGAACCAAGGTAGGCACCGATGACCAGCCGCTGCTCAAGACAATGCGCACCGGCAGGGCAATTCCGGGCTATGAAGCGAGGATCCAGCATGAGGACGGTACCGCAATCGACGTTATGATGTCGGCCAACCCGCTGTTCGACGAAAAGGGCAAGGTCCGCGGCGCCATTGCGGCGCTGGTCGACATATCCAGTCACAAGGAGGCCGAGCGCAGCCAGGAAAGGCTGCTGCACGAATTGCAGCACCGCGTGAAGAATATCCTGGCCACGGTCACCGCGCTGACGTCCCGCATGGTTCGCACATCCAGTTCGATGGGCGATTTTTTCACGTCCTTCCAGCAGCGGCTGCAGGCAATGGGTCGAACGCACGACGTGCTGTCTTCCTACAACTGGACGGATGCCGATCTCGAGCAGTTGCTGCGGGCAGTCCTGTCGCCTTACAGCAGCAAGGAGCGCCAGAATATCATCATCCTCGGAAGCCCTTTGCAGCTGGGCGCGAGCGCGGCCGCGACACTCGGCATGGTATTCTTCGAGCTTGCCAGCAATGCCGCGAAATACGGAGCCCTATCGACAGAGGACGGTCGCGTCGAAGTAGCCTGGAACACCGACAAACCGGGCATTCTGTCAATCCGCTGGAGGGAAATCGACGGACCTGTCGTCGAAGAGCCGCTAAGGAGGAATTTCGGAACGACCTTCATCCAGCAAAGTTTGGAGTACGAGCTGGGAGGGAAGGTCGATCTGAGGTTCGAACGCTCCGGACTTGAATGCGACATAGAAATTCCGCTGGCGTCAGGCACGGGTCGCTGACATTTGCCGCTGAGCGATGAGGAGTGGACACAACATGCTCTTGTCCGGCCTGAATGTCCTTGTGGTCGAGGACGTGTTTATGCTTGCGGAGGACCTCACCGACCAGTTGACCCAAGCAGGATGCACAGTGATCGGCCCGGCACCTACGGTCAGACAGGCGCTTGCACAAATCGAGGGCGTTGCTCTGGACGGAGCCGTGCTGGATGTGAACCTTCGAGGCGAGCAAAGCTTTCCGCTGGCCGAGCATCTCACGCTCGGCGGTGTCCCTTTCATTTTCCTCACCGGCTACGACAGCATCACTGTCTTTCCCGACCAGTTTCGCGACAAGCCCAAGCTGTCGAAGCCGGTCGATTACAACCTGTTGATCGAAGCGGTGTCGCGGTTCCGCAAGAGCGATGCGCCGGACTGAGAAAGCCTGGCCTACGACATGGTGCGATCGCCTATCAACCGGCTCGCAAGCTCGACCAGATGCCGGATCGGCGCAGGCTTCGGCAGAAAAGGCGCGCCATGGAAGACAGGCGACTGGAAGGCCGGATCGTAGCCCGAATGCACGACAAAGGGCACACCCGCCTCCTTGAGGCGAGCGGCGGCGGCCCCCCTTTGGCCGTCGAGCAATTGGATGTCGATGATGGCCAAATCCGGTTGGTTGTCGTCCAGCCAGGTCGCGGCTGCCCGTTCCGAGGCCACGCAAGCCACCTCGAAGCCGAGTGCCCTTAAGCCATCCGCCACGTCGCAAGCGATCAGATATTCATCTTCAATGATCAGTGCCAAGGGCGCTCCCATAACGACCTCCTCTGACACGCTTACCTCCTCCTGGCACACTTGTTGTACTCCGCCGGCGAGGGAAGCGCACGACGTTTTGCCCGCAAACGGCTGCGCGGCTGCCGATAGGATTCGGGCCGGCTTGGTCCAAGCCTGCGTCCTCGCCCCGGCTGAGCTGGATCACGTCGAGGTCTGACAAGGCCGCGCGGGCCTCGAACAGGCGAAGAAATTCCGGCCTCAGCCCATCTCCCCGTGCGGCGGCAATCGCGTGCAGGGGCATAAAGGTCTTTATCGTCCGATCCTTCACAGACTTGCCTCCATCACAATGCGGCGGCCTTTTCCCGCCTTGCCTCATCGAAATCGACCGACAAGATTACATCGCCGTCGCCGCCGCGAACCCGAACCGCCCAGCCCTCCCGCCGAGCTTCGGCAGCCGGATCGTCGAGAAGATCGATCGCGGAGCGCAACGCTTCATCATGAACAGCTTCGAGGTTGGGCAATTCCACCCCTTCTAGCCGCCTCAAACTGCCACCGTCACGATATTCGAATGTGTAGAGATCCTGGCCCACGTCGGTTGGCCTCTCGACGGCGGGTCGGACGGCATCCACGGACCCGTCCTGGCCTTGCGCAGACCGGCCGCCGAATGCAGCACACTGAACCATCAGCTCTTTGGCGCGATCGACAAGCGCGGCATCGCCGGGCAACGGGTCGGACACAACCATGGTGACAGCGATCTTTTCCCCGCCCTCGCCGAGAAATTCGACCGTCACGTCTCCAGGACCGGCATGTATCGCTGTGTCGAGAACTTGCATTCCTGCCTCTTCGTCTCCGTGTCGAGGATACAAAGCTCGCCTGCTCCTGAAAGTTCCGCCGGAGTTCACGAATCGACTTGGATAGCAGCGCCCGACATCCCGCAACGCTAGCGATGAACTCGAAGGCAGCGCCCTGATCGATATCCGTCTTAAAGACGCGGTTGGAACAGCGGGGCCGGAAACAGGTTTGGAAACAAAGGAGGCGCCGAATGTCACCCAACCAACGCACGCCCGCCGAAGCCCGCGGCGAAATCCAGGCCGGCAGGACGCAGGACAAGACCCCTGGGTTCGACCCTGCGGCGGCGCCGCAGGAGACGGATGCCGAGGCCGGCGATGTCCCGACTTCCGCCAAGCCGGCAGGGCCGCGCGAACCGAGCTTCACCAACCAGGCAAGCTTTGCCAACGCGATGCGGCCGCCAGAGAACGCGCCCGGCCTGCAGCCGCGCAGGAACGGCCCGGTGCTGGTGATCGTGGCGCTGGTCGTCCTGGCCGCGGTTGTGTTTCTGCTCGCCGCGATCTTCCGCCAGGTATGAAAGGAACATCGTTCCCCGTCCCAGGTTTGATAGCGCAAGGAGGTAATTGCGATGCCGCGCTTGAGAAGTTTGTTTCGTCATCTATGGCGCTGGAAAGCGCAGCCGACCACGAACCCGTCTCCGGTGGACGCCATCGTGCGGCTGCTCCGCGAAGCCGAAAAGCAAGGCAGATCCCGGCGTTCGGGATAATGGCTGAAAGCGTCCCTCGGCTAGTGCGTTTCACCGTTTCACGGAAACGGCGAAACGCCCTATCTCTTTGTTTTTTACGCAATTCCGGACGGAAAACCGCTCACACTTTTCCTGTAATTGCTCTAGCGTCTCCGGCGGATCGAGCAGTCGCCGCAGTCAGTCCTCGTCATAGATATGCTCGTGGATGATGCCGAGGATCTGCAGCTTCACCGTTTCGCGGGCCTCCGGCCGCACGAAGGGCATCAGAAGGTCGACCGTCTCCTCCACCCGCCGCGGCAGGTCGGCGCTCGGGTCGCTCAGATAACTGCCATGGGCGTACAGGTTTTCGGTCAGCTTCTTGTTCAGGTCGGAAAAGAGTCCCATAGCCATTGCTCCTTGCTGATCCAACAGCCGGAGCGCCCACGCGGTTCCCACTGCCGACGCCATTCGGGAACCCCGCGCCGGGGATGGCCACGATCTTGGAGCGACGCCCAGGCCGACGGACAGCCGCTCGATTGAGCTCAGCGGAATAAATGCGGCAGCCTGACCCCGCCTGCCGCGCGCCATTATAGGGCCTCCTCCCCTCCAACGGCGCCAGGTTTTCGGCCTCTCAACCTTTCTGGCTGCGCTCGACGAATTTGTTGAAGCGGCTCGTTCCACCGCTGCCGGCTTTATCCTGATGCAGGAAGGCGAGATCGTTCTCGTCGAAGATGCGGAAGAATTCGTCCCATTCGATTGGCTCGAGCGTGTCTTCGGGCTCGCCGAAGTCGATGCGCAGAATGCCGCCCTTGCCTTTCGTGCGAACGACAGCCGGCTGGCCATTCCGTTCTTCTACCCACTTGCGGATTTCGTCGTGATTGGTGGTCGTCTTGGCCTCGGACATGGACTTTCCTTTCTGCAGCGGGGACCGATGAGCGGTCCTAACGGCAGCCAACAGGCAATGTTCCAGATGGTGGAACGGCTCCCTGTCGAAGCTGCGGCACCTCCTGCGACGGGAACTTTGTTGAAGCAGGGAACAAACCTTTTGCCGCGCAGTTCGGGGCGCCGAAGCCAAGTCCACAAGGGAGTCATCGTGAAACGTGTATTGGTTACGGGAGGTTGCGGCTTCATCGGCCGCCACGTCGCCCAGGAACTCACCGACCATGGTTATCAGGTGCGCCTGCTCGATGCGCTTGTCGATCAGGTGCACGGCGCCGAAGCCATCAACCTCCCTGCGGGGGCCGAACTGATCAAGGGCGACGTGCGCGACCGCGACGCTGTCGCCGAAGCGGTTTCCGACGCCGATGCCGTGATCCATCTGGCGGCCGAGGTTGGCGTCGGCCAGTCCATGTACGAGATCGCCCGCTATGTCGGCGCGAACGATCTCGGCACCGCGGTGCTGCTGGAGACATTGATCAAGCATCCGGTCGAGCGGATCGTCGTGGCGTCCTCCATGAGCATCTATGGCGAAGGCCTCTATCAGACTCCGGACGGCGAGCGGATCGACAATGCGCGCCGAAAGCCTGCCGATATAAAGGAGGGCCGCTGGGATTTGGTATCGGCGACCGGCCAAGCACTGTCGCCTCTTCCGACGGACGAGGAGAAGCGGCCCGATCTCGCCTCGATCTACGCGCTGACCAAATATGCGCAGGAACGCGCGGTGCTGATCTTCGGCCAGGCCTACGGCGTCGATGCCGTTGCACTGCGCCTGTTCAACGTGTTCGGCGCCGGACAGGCGCTTTCCAATCCCTATACCGGGGTCCTCGCCAATTTCGCTTCGCGCCTCGCCAATGGCAAACAGCCGACGATCTTCGAGGACGGCGAGCAGAAGCGCGATTTCGTCCATGTGCGCGATGTCGCCACCGCGTTCCGTCTGGCGCTGGAGCAGCGCCAGGCAGCCGGCCACGCCATCAACATCGGCAGCGGCCGCGCCTATTCGATCAGCGAGGTGGCCCGGCTGCTTGCCAAGGCCATGGGCGTTCCGAAGCGCCCCGCCGAAATTCTCGGCAAGGCGCGCTCCGGCGATATACGCAACTGCTTCGCCGACATTGCCAAGGCGCGCGAATTGCTCGGCTTTGAGCCGAAGCATCGACTGGAAGATTCGCTCGGCGAATTCGCGGCATGGGTTCGCAACAGCGTCGTTATCGACCGGGGCGCCGACATGCGGCGCGAGCTGGAAGAGCGGGGATTGGTCTCATGACCCAGGGCCACCGGCATCCGCGCAAGGCACCGATAGCCGTCATTGGCGGCAGCGGCTTCATCGGCTCCAACCTGGCCGACAGCCTGCTATCCGATGGCGAGGCCGTGCTGGTCGTCGACAATCTCAGCCGCCCGGGCGTCGAGCAGAATCTCGACTGGCTGGCGCAAAAGCATGGCGACCGGCTGAGCGCCAAAATCGTCGACATACGCGATGCCGGCGCACTGGCAGCGGCGCTGGCGCCGGCAAAGGCGATCTTTCACCTCGCCGCCCAGACCGCCGTGACGACCAGCCTGACCGATCCCGCGCAGGATTTCGACATCAACCTCAAAGGCACGTTCAACGTGCTGGAGACCGCTCGCAGCACCGGCGCCCCGGTAGTCTTCGCCAGCACCAACAAGGTCTATGGCAGCCTGCCCCAGATCGCGGTGCGGCAAGCCGATGATCACTACGAGCCGCTCGACGAGAAGGTGCGTGCGAGCGGGGTCGATGAGAAGGTAGGCCTTGATTTCTGCACGCCCTATGGCTGCTCGAAGGGCGCGGCCGATCAGTATGTGCTCGACTATTCCAAATCCTACGGACTGCCGACAGCGGTGCTGCGCATGAGCTGCATCTACGGGCCGCGCCAGTTCGGCACCGAGGACCAGGGCTGGGTCGCGCATTTTCTTCTCAGCGTCTTGTCCGGCCGGCCGATTACCGTTTACGGCGACGGCAGGCAGGTGCGCGACATCCTGCATGTGTCCGATGCCGTAGCCGCCTATCGCGGCGTGTTGGCCAGGATTGAGGCCCTCAAGGGCCAGGCGTTCAACCTGGGCGGCGGCCCGAGCAATGCGGTCAGCCTGCGCGTGCTGCTGGCGGAGATCGCCGATATGACGGGCAGCGACGTCGCGCTTCGCCACGACCGCGAGCGCGTTGGCGACCAACCCTTCTTCGTCGCCGACACGCGCAAGCTGCAAGCAGCGATCGGCTGGCAGGCGCGTGTCCCATGGCGCGAAGGCGTCAGCGATCTCGCCAGCTGGCTGCTGCGGCATCGGCTCCAACCGCACCCCGAAGCCACGAGGTACGTCGCATGAAGGTAGCGCTGGTCAATCCTCATTGGACATACGAGCACAGCATCTATTTCGGCTGCCGCCAGCCGCATCTGCCGCTGGAGCTCGGCTACTCGAAGGCGATGCTGGAAGCCGAAGGGCACGACGTGCTGATGCTGGACGGCTTGCTGCAAGGGCTGGACAACGCCGCCCTTGCGGAAAGCGTTGCGGCTTTCGCACCGGACATGACCGTCGTGACAACCGCGCCGACCTATCTGTTCTGGCGCTGCGCGCCGCCCGAGCTGCGCGTGCCGGCGGAATTCCTCAATCATCTCGCCGGGCGCGGCGGACGCACGGTGGCGGTCGGACCGCATGGCTCGGCGACGCCGGCGCCGACCCTGCGCAAGCTCGGCGTCGATGTCGTCGTGCGCGGTGAATGCGAGGAGGTCGTGACGGAGCTTGCACGGCAGAGCGACTGGAGCAAGGTTGCGCATACGGCCCGGCTCCAGGACGACTTTCCAGTGTGCAATGGCGGGGTGCATGCCAGCCCGTTCGTCGATCATCCTGCGCTCGCCTGGCCGTCCGACTGGATCGCCGCGCATGGCCACCACCACCACAGGTTCGATGCCCACCAGAAGGGCGCCGGCGCCGAGGTGGAAGCGTCGCGCGGCTGCCCCTATAATTGCAGCTTCTGCGCCAAGATCGATTTCCGCGATGCGTATCGGCGCAGGAAGCACGATGCCGTCATAGCCGAGATCGACGGTTTGATCGCTCAAGGGGTCGGCTACATCTATTTCATCGATGAAATCTTCCTGCCGCAGAAGGCGTTGCTGGAAGCGCTGGTCGACCGCGATATCCAGTTCGGTGTCCAGACCCGCATCGACCTGTGGAAGCCGGACCTGCTCAAGCTGCTCGGCGAGGCCGGCTGCGTCTCGATCGAAGCCGGCCTTGAAAGCCTGACCGTCGAGGGCCGTGCGATGCTCGCCAAGCGATGCCGGCTCGACACGGAGGATCTGGCCGCGCTTTTGGTCGATGCCCGTCGCCACGTGCCTTTCGTTCAGGCCAATCTGATCGGCGTGGTCGAGGACGACCCGGCGCTGGTGGACTATTGGCGCAAGCACCTCATCGATCACGGCGTTTGGGCGAACGAGCCCGTGCCGCTCTATCCCTATCCGAGCTCGCCCAGCTACCGCGAACTCTGGGGCGAACCCGACGATATTGCCTGGGAGCGAGCGCATGAGCACTACCTCGCCTCCTTCCGATCCTTCAGCGACATCCAGGACCAGCGTCCGCATGCGCTGGCTGAGTTGGAGTCCTCATGCTGCAATCACTGACCCATCGTCCGCGGCGCATTCTGATGACGACCGACGCCGTCGGCGGAGTCTGGCGCTATTCGCTCGATCTGGCGCGGGAGCTGGCGGCCAGCGGCGACAGCATCGTGCTTGCCGGGCTGGGACCCGAACCTTCCCCCGAACAGGCCCGGGAGGCGCGGTCCTTCGCCACTCTGGTTTGGCTGAAATGCCCGCCGGACTGGATGACGCGCGACACGAAAGATCTCGACCGGTTGCCCAGCGAATTGCAGGAGCTTGCGTCGGACTATGCAATCAATCTCGTACATCTCAATGCGCCGGCGCACGCAGCCGGTCTTGAGCTGACTTGTCCGATCGTCGCGGTATCGCATTCCTGCGTGGTCACATGGCTGCATGCAGTGCGGGCGCAAGCGCCCGAGGGCGATTGGGCTTGGCAACGAGAGCGCAACCGGGCCGGATTCGACCGCGCCGAAGCCATTGTCGCGCCGAGCCGAAGCCATGCCGCCATGCTCGGAGCCTGCTACGGTCCGATCGCCGGCTTGAGCGTCGTCCACAATGGCGCGCTCCCAGGCTCGGCAGGCGCGCATCGCGAGTCCTTCGTTCTCGCTGCCGGCCGCTGGTGGGATGAGGGTAAAAACGGGTTGGCGCTCGACGCCGCGGCTGCCTTGTGCGGCCCTCCCGTTTTCGCCGCAGGCGAAACGGAAGGCCCGGACGGACAGCGCCTGTTCTTTGACAATTGCATCTCGCTCGGCTCGATCAGCCATTGCGAGGTTCGGCAATTGATGGCGCGGGCCAGCATGTTTGTCTCGCCGTCCATCTACGAGCCTTTCGGGCTGGCCGCCCTGGAGGCAGCCTCTGCGGGCACCCCCCTGGTGTTGGCGGACATCGCCACCTACCGCGAGATCTGGGACGGAGCAGCGACGTTCTTCGACGCGCGCGATCCCCACGCGCTTGCCGGCTGCATCGCCATGCTCTCACGTGACGAAAGCTTGCGGCGCCATTTCGGTCAGCGCGCCGCCCGACGGGCGCGTAAATTCTCGCTCAGCGCCCAGACGGCGCGGATGCGAGAGGTCTACGATCGGGCGGCGACGGCCATGGCAGGGCTTTGACCATGCGCTTCCTGTTTTACACCCACTCCGCCGTTTCCGACTGGAATCACGGCAACGCGCATTTCCAGCGCGGCATCATGCGCGAGCTCGTCGCGCGCGGACATGAGGCGGTCGCGCTGGAGCCCGCCGACGGCTGGAGCCGATCGAATCTGCTTGCCGAGCAAGGCCCTTTCGCCATCGAGCGTTTCCGCAAGGATTTCCCGGAGCTGATGGCGCTGACCTATGGGCCCGGCTTCGCGCACGAAGCCTGGCTCGCCGACGCGGATGTCGTGATCGTCCACGAATGGACGGACAAGGATCTTGTCGCGCGCATCGGACAGGCGCGAGCCTATGGCAATTTCACGCTCCTGTTCCACGACACTCATCACCGCGCCGTATCGGCGACGCAGGCGATAGCGGCACTTCAGCTCGAGCATTATGACGGAGTGCTGGTCTTCGGCGAGGTGCTGCGCGAGAGCTATCTTCGCGCCGGCTGGGGCAAACGGGTCTTCACCTGGCATGAGGCGGCGGACGACCGGCTGTTCAAGCCGTGCCCGGATGTCGAGCCCGTCTCCGACCTCGTCTGGATCGGCAATTGGGGCGACGACGAACGCAGCGCCGAGATCGCCGAGTTCCTGATCGAGCCGGCGAGCGCTCTCGCGCTGTCGGGAACCGTGCACGGCGTGCGCTATCCTACCGATGCCCGAGCCGCGCTTGCCGAGGCAGGGCTGCGCTATGATGGCTGGATTGCCAATGCCGACGTGCCGAAGAGCTTCGCCAGGCATCGCGTCACCATGCACATCCCCCGCCGGCCTTATCGGGAGAGCCTGCCCGGCATTCCGACCATACGCATGTTCGAGGCGATGGCCTGCGGCATTCCGCTGGTCTCGGCGCCATGGTCGGATGTCGAAGGACTGTTCCGTGCCGGCACGGATTTCCTGTTCGCCCGGAACGGCGCCGAGATGCGGGGTCACCTTCGCGACGTGCTGAACGACAGCCAGCGTGCGGAGGCGCTGGCCGCGTCCGGCCGGGAAACCATCCTTGCGCGCCACACATGCCGGCACCGCGTCGACGAGTTGTTCGACATCCTCGCCGCATGCGGCAATCGCGAGGTCGCTGAAATCAAACCTGCAAGGGAGGCCGTCGCATGAAGATCGCCTTTTACGGATCGAGCCTTCTGTCGTCCTACTGGAACGGCGCGGCCACCTATTATCGGGGCTTGCTCAAGGCGTTGTCGAAGCGCGGCTATGACATTGTCTTCTATGAGCCCGATGTATACGATCGCCAGAAGCATCGCGATATCGAGGCGCCGGACTGGTGCAGCGTCGTCGTCTACGAGCCGACAGCGCATGCGCTGATGCAGGTCGCCTCGCGCGCCGCGCAGGCAGACGTCGTGGTCAAGGCAAGCGGCGTCGGTTTCGAGGACGAGGCGCTGCTGCATGCGGTTCTCGACAACGCTCGCCCGGATGCGCTGACCGTGTTCTGGGACGTCGATGCGCCGGCGACCCTAAGCGAGCTGCGCAATCATGCCGAACACCCGCTGCATGAGGCGTTGACGAGGATCGGCCTTGTGCTGACCTATGGCGGCGGCGATCCCGTGGTTTGGGACTATCGCGCGCTCGGCGCCGCGGAATGCGTGCCGATCTACAACGCGCTCGATCCTGAGACACATCATCCGGTCGCCGCGAATCCGCGCTTTGCCTGCGACCTGGCTTTCCTCGGCAATCGGCTGCCCGACCGCGAGGCGCGCGTCGACGCCTTCTTCCTCGATCCGGCCCGTGTGCTTGGCAGCCAACGCTTCCGGCTCGGTGGATCCGGCTGGGGCGACAAGCCCTTGCCGGCGAACGTTTCGTGGCTCGGCCATGTCGGTACGCGCGATCACAACGCCTTCAACGTGACGCCGAAGGCGGTGCTCAACATCAGCCGCGACAGCATGGCGGCCAACGGGTTCTCGCCCGCGACACGTGTCTTCGAAGCGGCGGGCGCGGGCGCATGCCTAATCACCGATGCGTGGCTCGGCGTCGAGTTGTTCCTGACCCCAGGCGAAGAGATCCTGGTCGCGCGGGACGGTGCCGACGTCGCCGAGATCGTGCGCACGCTGACCCCGAAACGGGCGAAGGCGATCGGCGCCGCAGCGCGGCGGCGCGTTCTGGCCGAGCATACCTACACGCTGCGAGCCCAGCTGGTGGACGACATCTTCAAGGCGCATTTCGAGCGCCGGGCAATGGAGGCCGCGGAATGACGAAACCGCTCGACATCGTTTTCCTCGGACTTTCGTTGTCCTCATCCTGGGGCAACGGCCACGCGACGACTTTCCGGGGACTGCTGCGCGCGCTCAACGAGCTCGGCCATCGCGTCACCTTCCTCGAACGCGACGTGCCCTGGTACGCGCATCACCGGGACCTGCGCGACCCCGATTTCTGCGACTTGCGCTACTACCAGACAGTCTCCGAGCTGCCCCGCAATCACCGGCAGGAGTTGCAGCGGGCCGACGCGGTGGTGATAGGCTCCTTCGTGCCGGAAGGCAGGGCCATCATCGACGACCTCGCTTCGCTGTGCACTGGACAGTTCTGCTTTTACGACATCGACACGCCGGTGACGCTGGCGCGGGTTGCCGAGGACGATTGCGATTACCTTGCCCGCAGGCAGATCCCCTATTTCGACGTCTACTTCTCCTTCACCGGCGGACCGACGTTGCAGCGCCTCAGATCGGAGTTCGGCGCCCGCCGAACGGAGCCGCTCTACTGCTCGGTCGATCCAAAGCGGCACCATCGCACCAGAGACGCGATCGAATGGGATCTCGGCTATCTTGGAACATACAGCGCCGACCGGCAGCTCGCCCTCGAAACGCTGCTGCTGGAGCCGGCGCGGCGCCTGCCGGAGCGTCGCTTCGTCGTCGCCGGCTCGCAATATCCGTCCGATATCGCCTGGCCGGACAATGTCGAGCGGATCGAGCACCTGCCGCCCGCCGAACATGCCGCCTTCTACAGCCGCCAGCGTTACACGCTGAACCTCACGCGCGCGTCGATGATCGCGGCAGGATGGTCGCCCAGCGTGCGGCTCTTCGAGGCCGCTGCCTGCGGCACACCGATCATCAGCGACCGCTGGCCCGGTCTCGATAGCTTCTTCCCGGAATCGACGATCGAGACCGCAGCCAGTGCCGGCGACGTGCAGGAAATCCTCACAGCCAAATCGGAGCGGGCCAGACTCGATATGGCCCGTTCGGCACGCGAGGCGGTGCTTGCAAGCCACACCGGCGGCGCTCGGGCGCGTGAATTCGTTCAGGCTTTGACCCAATCTGTCCATGCGCGCGCGGCGATCGATCTGAACGTGGAAAGTGCAGCATGAATAGCAGACAGGAGACTTTGCAGATGCGGCGATCAAGAAGGGTTCAGCAGACACAGACGGCGCTTGTCGCCGGCGGTGCCGGTTTCCTCGGTTCGCATTTATGCGAGGCCTTGCTTCACGAAGGGTATCGCGTCATATGCGTCGACAACTTTCTTACCGGCCGAATGGAGAATGTCAGCTCGCTGATCGGCCAAGCCCGGTTCCGGCTGATCGAGCAGGACGTTTGCGTCCCGCTGGAACTCGGCGAGACTGTCGACCGCGTTTTCAACCTGGCCTGCGCGGCATCGCCGCCCCGCTACCAGGCCGATCCGGTCCACACCACGCGCACCTGTGTGATCGGAACGCTCAATCTGCTCGAGCTCGCCGCAAGCAACGGCGCCCGCTTCCTGCAGGCGTCGACCAGCGAAGTCTATGGCGATCCGGAACAGCACCCACAGCGCGAGGACTATGTCGGCCACGTCAACTGCACAGGACCGCGCGCCTGTTATGATGAAGGCAAGCGCACCGCGGAGACGCTCTGCTTCGATTATCTGCGGGCCGAGATGGCCGATATTCGCATCGCCCGCATCTTCAACACCTATGGTCCCAGAATGGACCCGGCCGACGGCCGCATCGTGTCCAACCTGGTCATGCAAGCGATCGAGAAACGGCCGCTGACGATATTCGGCGACGGCCGGCAAACCCGGTCATTCTGCTATGTCAGCGACATGATCGAAGGATTGCGGCGCCTTATGGATGTCGATCCCAATCCGCGACAGCCGGTCAATCTGGGCAATCCCGGCGAGTTTTCGATCCTTGAACTGGCAAGGCTGGTTCGGGAACTGACCGGCACCAAATCGCCCGTGAAATTCCTGCCCTTGCCGCAGGACGACCCGCGCCGCCGGCGGCCCGACATAGGCCGCGCAAGGGCGCTTCTCGGCTGGTCGCCCAAGGTGCCTCTCAGGCAAGGCCTGCTGCAAACCATCGTCTTTTTCTCGAGCCTCGACGACCTCGCGATGGAGCCCATCGCTCCGGTCAACAGGACTGAGGCCGGAAAAGTACGGAACCTTCAGCTCTGAGGCGTGGCTTCTTTCGCGGTAGCGGAACAACCGACCGGGATTGCGGTTGGACATGACAACCGTCATGGAGAAGAACTGTGCAGCCGAAGCGATCAATCAAGGACATCGACCAGATGGCGGCCGCCGAAACCGCCGCGTTCCTGCGGCGAGCCTCCATCACCTATCTCGAATGTTGCGTCAGCCTCATGATGACACATCTGCAGCGCGAGGAAGTGGCCACAATTCTGGAGCAGGAAGCGGACATGCTGCGCAGGCTGGACTGATCAGCTCCTCGCGCGCTCGATAAAACGCGAAAGCCCGGTTTCGTAGCGGTCGGCGGCGCGCGTGGCCCTTACCCGCTCATCGCCGTGTGTCGACTGTCCGGCCATCGTCCATAGCCCAAGCTGGAAGGCGAGATAGCAGGGCTCCATGTAATCCACCAAAGAATGATCGACGGCACGCGACACTTGTGCCTCAATGCCTTGGATGAGCCGCGAAAGCTCGGCGGCGGAAAGCTCATATTCCACCGTCGCGCCTGCAATGTCCCAGGCTATGTCCTGACAGCCGACAATGTCGTGCGAGCGGCAATGATCGACGGCGTCCGTCTTGAGCAGGGTTCCCTCCGGCCGAACCAGAAATTCCCACGGGTGCAGGCGTCCGTCGATCTCGATCCTCCGCAGGAAGGGATGTGAGGAGTGGCGGGCGAACCAACCCCTTAATGCTTCGGCCGGCCCTTCCCCCAAGGCTTCCCTGCAGTTTTGCACGGTCATGTCCGCAAGCCCATCCAGCGACGCGCCGGCCTCTTCGGTCGGCAACTCGGCAGCGCGCCAGCCGAGATAGCGTCCAAGCCATTCGACCAGCAGGTCCCTGGCCAGCTCTGTCCGATCCAGCCTGTCCGCATCTGTCCAACGCTCGATCAGGAAGCCGTGGCAGAGTCCGGCGGGCTGCGTTCCAAAACCGGCCCTGTGCACCCACCTCGCCGTGTGCAGCTTGTGCTGGCCGGTCCCGCCGAGACCGGCGAACTTGACCAACCAACGCTCCGTGCCCGCCAGTGCCATGAATTTTCGCCGCTCAAAGCCGGCAAACACCGGAGGCCAATGCTCCGGTGGCGTGGAAATATGCTTGCGCCATTCGCCGCCGGAAATCTCGCAGAGTTCGACATCGACCTTGCCGAGCAGGTTCGCCACCCAGTGGCGAAGGTTCGGCGCGACGCATCCATCGAAGGCCGCTTCGAAATCCGCGACATGGCGCGAGCAGTGGCTCCAAATAGCCTGCATGTCTGCCGAAGCTTGCACGCCCGGCCCGCCGCGGTGGCTCGGGAACAAATGAATGCGCTCCTGGTCGATGCCCTGCCGGCGCAGCCAGGCAACGACAGCATGAAAGGAGCTGCCGGAGAGCCCCGGACCTTCATCAACGATGGCAAATTTGGCATGAGGTCTGTCGCGCCAGCCGCCGAGGAGTTCGGGCGCGGCGCATATGTGGCGGCTAAACGGGTGCCCGATCGGCCTCACACTGATGGGCGGCGGCGCATGCAGCGCGGCGGCGACCATCGCCGCGAGACCTAGACCGATGCTGCGGATCCCGATGACGCAGGTGTTTGCGTCGAGGCCCGACTGCAGCGCCGCAAGCAGATAGGTTTCCGGATATAGCGCATAAAGCGCGTAGCCTTCGGCCGGGCCGGTGATTATTTCGCTGCTACAATCGATGGTGGCAAGCTTCGCAAGCAGCAACGGGTCGAGCGCTCCGCTCCGGACAAATCCTTGTTGCCAGGATCGCAGCACTTCCTCCGACAACTCGACGAGAATTTCCGACCCCAGCTTCTGTGTCGACGAATTGCAATCGGCACCCCTGGTGTCGAATTCCGCATCGGCAAGGCCTTGCACAAGTTCGGAGGCACTGACGAAAAGATCGACCACGGCGGCGTGACGTTCGATACCGGCGGGCAGATCGCCGATTGCTGCCGCTGCGGCCAAGTCAGCTTCCCTGAGCTGTTGTGCGCTGCGCGTTCGCTTGTGGTCGCCGAAGACGATCATGCGGCTCCTATCCCGCTGTCTGGCCGCCAACGCGAAGCGGCGCCTCTTTGATCCGAGATCCGGCTCAGCAATTTTTCACGGCGCGAAGGAACATTCGAGGTCGCTCCCGGTTCGGCGCGAGGAACTTACCTTCAGCAAAGAGGCAGCGGTTCGTGACATCGAAGAAAGTTCGCATCGGCATCGTTGGCGTGGGCAATTGCGCGTCATCTCTTGTGCAAGGTCTCTCCTACTATCGCCACGCCAACGGCAACGAGCCGATCCCCGGGCTGATGCATGCCGACCTCGGCGGCTATCATGTCGACGACATTGAGGTCGTCTGCGCCTTCGATGTCGCGAAAAACAAGGTTGGGCGCGATGTGGCGGAAGCGATCTACACCGCGCCCAACAACACCTTCCGTTTTGCTGATGTCGCGCCGACCGGCGTCCGTGTGGAGCGCGGCCCAACACTCGACGGCATCGGCAAATATCTCCGAGACGAGATCGAAGAGTCGGATGAACCGGTAGCAGACGTAACCGGCCGGCTGCGGGGGAGCGGGGTCGAGGTGCTGATATCCTATCTTCCGGTCGGCTCCGAACAGGCGACGCGCTTCTATGCCGAATGCGCGCTTGAGGCCGGCTGCGCCTTCGTCAATTGCATTCCTGTCTTCATCGCCTCGCGGCCGGAATGGCGCCAGCGCTTCGAGGAGCGCGGCCTTCCCCTCGTCGGCGACGATATCAAGAGCCAGGTCGGCGCAACAATCGTGCACCGGCTGCTCGCCAATCTCTTCCGGGAGCGCGGCGTGCGCATCGATCGCACCTATCAGCTCAACTTCGGCGGCAACACCGACTTCCTCAACATGCTTGAGCGCGAGCGGTTGGAATCGAAAAAGATTTCCAAGACGCAATCCGTCACCAGCCAGATCGACGTCCCGCTCGAGGCCGGCAACATCCATGTCGGCCCCAGTGACCATGTCCCGTGGCTGACTGACCGCAAATGGGCCTATATACGGGTCGAAGGCACCACCTTCGGCGGCGTGCCGCTCAATGCCGAGCTCAAGCTGGAGGTCTGGGATTCGCCCAATTCCGCGGGCGTGGTCATAGACGCCGTCCGCTGCGCAAAGCTGGCCCTCGACCGTGGCATTGCCGGCGCGCTCACAGGCCCCAGCAGCTACTTCATGAAGTCGCCGCCCCAGCAGTTCACCGACGCCGAGGCGCGCCTGCGCACATTGGCCTTCATCGCCGGCGGGGACGAGCCGTTGCTCGATGCCGCCGAATGACCACGACTTTCTTTCTCATCCGCCACGCGGCTCATGATCATGTCGGGTGCTACTTGGCCGGGCGGCTCGATGGCGTTCGCCTCGGCGAGGCCGGACAGGCGCAGGCGCTGCATCTCGCGCGCCGCATGGCGCGCGAGCCGCTCGCTGCCATCTTGAGCAGTCCGCGCGAACGCACGCTGGAGACCGCAAAGCCGATCGCGATCGCCTGCGAGGTCGAGAAGATCGCGATCTGCAAAGAACTCGATGAGATCGACTTCGGCGAGTGGTCCGGCAAGACCTTCGAAGAACTGAACGGCGACGCAAGCTGGCGGCTTTGGAATGACCAGCGCCAGAGCGCCCGCACGCCGAGCGGCGAGACGATGCTGGATGTCCAACACAGGATCGTCGGCCTGATGGATGCGTTGCGCGAGAATGGGCAGGGTCAGTGCATCGCCCTTATCAGCCATGCCGACGTCATCAAGGCAGCCGTCTGCGCGATTCTCGGCCTGCAGCTCGGCGACTGCTTCCGCTTCGATATTGCGCCGGCCTCGATCACCACAGTCGTTCATGGCGACTGGGGTTCCAAGCTCATCCGCCTCAACGAACTCCCCTGACGGAGCGGCTGGCGATGCGCATGGTCATATTCGGTCTCACCGTCACGTCCTCATGGGGCAACGGCCATGCCACGCTCTGGCGCGGGCTGATAGGCGCTCTGGCCCCATTTGGCTGGTCGATCAGCTTCTTCGAGCGCGACACGCCCTATTACGCCGGTGCCAGGGACCTCGACCGGCTCGATGCCTGCAACATCATTCTCTACTCGGACTGGGAGAGTATCCGCCATGAGGCTGAGGCCGCGATACGGCAGGCCGACGTGGTCATAGTCACCTCTTATTGTCCGGACGCCGTGAGGGCCTCGCGGCTCGCCAACGAGAGCTGTCGCGGGCTGAAGGTGTTCTACGATCTCGATACACCGGTAACGCTGGCGAGAATCGAGCAAGGTGACTATCCGGCCTATTTCGAGCCGGATGGCCTGCGCGATTTCGACCTGATCCTGAGCTATACCGGAGGACCGGCGATCGATGCGCTGAAGGGTATTCTCGGCGTGCGCCATGTCCTGCCGCTCTACGGACATGTCGACCCCAACCGGCACCGGCCGGCCCCGCCACGGTCCGAGTTCGCCGGCGATCTCTCCTATCTCGGAACCTATGCCGAGGACCGGCAGGCGGCCGTGGAAAGACTGCTCGTAGCTCCAGCGGCCCAACTGCCGAACCGCCGCTTCATCATCGGCGGCGCACAATATCCAGCGGACTTTCCATGGAGCGGCAATATCTTCTTCGTCAGGCACCTGCCGCCCGCGGATCACCCCGCCTTCTTTTCCTCCTCGCGCCTGACGCTGAACGTCACCCGCGAAGCGATGGCGCGCAAGGGCTGGTGCCCGTCAGGCCGGCTGTTCGAGGCAGCCGCCTGCGGCGCCGCGATCATCTCCGACGATTGGGCCGGCCTCGACAGCTTCTTCACGCCCGGCAGCGAGATTCTGTTGGCACACGCTACCGGCGATGTCGTCGCCGCGCTTGGCCTGTCGGACAACGAAATCGAGGCGCTTGGCCGCCGCGCCCGTGAACGCGTCCTCGACGAGCACACGTCCGCGCACCGCGCCGCCGAACTCGATCGCATCTTGAACGCCGCCGCGTCCATGGCAGATGGAGCAATGGAGGAAGCCGTCTGATGTTGGGGATCGTGCCTGCCGCGGGCCGCGGCAGCCGCATTCAGCCGCTGGGTTTTTCCAAGGAGCTGTTGCCGGTCGGCAGCCGGCTGGACGGGCAGACCGAGCGCCCTTGCGCGGTGAGCGAATATCTGGTGCGGCGGATGGTCCGAAACGGCGTCGACCGCATCTGCTTCATCATCGGTTCCGGCAAGTCGGATATCCTCGAATACTACGCCGCCGGCTATGACACCGCCGCTGCAATCTTCGTCGCGCAGCCCTCCCCGATCGGACTGTGCGATGCGATCTTCCGTGCCGAGCCGCTGGTCACGCCGGAAGAAACGGTCCTGATCGGCCTGCCGGACACGATCTGGTTCCCCGAGGACGGCTTCTGCCGCCTGGCCGACGACCGGCTGTCCTTTCTGATGTTTCCGGTCGATCGCCCGGAACTGTTCGACGCCGTCGTCCTGGATCAGGGCGGACGTGTCGAGCAAATCCAGGTCAAGCAAGCTGATGCCGCAACAAACTGGGTCTGGGGCGCCTTCAAGATGCCTGGCCGTATCTTCCACCAGCTCGCGGCACTGTGGCGCCAGCGCGACGGCTTCGACGAGTATTTCGGCACGCTGATAAACGCTTATCTCGCAGCCGGAGGCGAGGCTTACGGCGTCAAGGCCGGAACGGCCTATGTCGACGTCGGCACTTTCGACGGATATCGCACGGCGCTCAGGCTGCTCGAAAGCAACGATGTCGTTGAAGATGAGACCCCGCCGATGTTCGCATCGCAAGATCTCTCAACGGTGCCAACCCTTCCAGGCGAAGGAGCTTAGCCATGCTGCATTCCAGCACGGAAATACGCCGCCGCATCGACGCGCTGGGACCGTGGTTCCACAATATGGAGCTTGCGGGCGTGGAAACCGCGCCGGATCATTTCCTCGGCAATTATCCACTGATCAAATGGCGCAAATTCGCGGATGCCATTCCGACTGACCTTTCGGGCATGTCCGTGCTCGATATCGGCTGCAACGCCGGCTTCTATTCGATCGAGATGAAGAAGCGCGGCGCCGATCGCGTGCTCGGCATCGATTTCGACCAGGCCTACCTCGCCCAGGCGCGCTTCGCCGCCGAGATCGCCGGCTGCGATATCGAATTCCGGGAAATGTCCGTCTACGACGTCGGGGCGCTTGGCGAACGCTTCGACATCGTGCTGTTCATGGGTGTGCTCTACCACCTGCGCCATCCGCTGCTGGCGCTCGACCTGATCCGCGCGCATGTCGCAGGCGACCTGATGATCTTCCAGTCGATGCAGAGGGGCAGCGGGGACGTCCTGCCGCTCGAACAGAACTACCATTTCTGGACACGCGACCTCTTCGATCGACCTGAATTTCCGAAACTGCACTTCATCGAGCATCGCTATGCGGACGACCCAACCAACTGGTGGATTCCAAACCGTGCCTGCACCGAAGCGATGCTGCGCAGCGCCGGCTTCGAAATCGTGCTGCACCCTGAGGACGAGGTCTATTTCTGCCGTGCGGCGGGCAATCCGGCCGACGGCGCCGCCGTCTATCCCGCGAAAGGAGAGGCCGATGATTGAAGCCGCGATGATCTGGAACGAGCCCAACAACAAATCGCATTGGGATCCCGAGCTCGATCCGGACTGGAGCCGTTTTGCCTCGATGGCAATCCTGGCCGCCGATGCGATCGACCGGGAAAACCCGGCCGTCACGAAGGTGCTGGGCGGTATTTCGCCGATCGATGCCGGCTTCATGACACGCATGAAGGATTTCGGCGTGCTCGACCATGTCGACGCCGTCGCGGTTCATGGCTTCCCGCTCGACTGGAATCTCTGGCAAATCGACGAATGGCCGCAGAAGCTCGGCGAGATCGCCGCCATCACCGATCTGCCGATCTGGGTCAGCGAAGTCGGCGTGTCGACCTTCGGCGCCGAGGAGATCCAGCTCTGGGGTCTGCGCCGCACGGCCGAGCTGCTGCTTGGCATCGCGCCGCGGGTGCAGTGGTACAGCCTCTATGACCTGCCGCGTTCATGGGAGGCGACGACGCGCCATCGCGAGGCGGAAGGCTCGTCCTATTACAGGCACTTCTACATGGGCCTGCTGCGCGAGGACGGCACGCCCAAGCCGGCACTCGAGGAGTTCGTGCGCCACACCCCGCAAATGGGCCTGGTACAGTGGTTCCATTTCGAGGACCATCGGCTGGATGATGCCGTAGCCTGGATGCACCGACTGGGCGTGACGCACCTGCGCACTGGCCTGTCTTGGGCGGACAGCTTCCGGCCGAACGCGCTGGGCTGGTTCGATCGCCAGATGGAAGCGCTCGCCGACTTCAACGTCACGGTGACCTTCTGCTTCACGCCTGAACATCGGGGTCTTCAGCCCCACCACACAAGTCCGCCGCAGGTGCCCGAGGAATTCGCCGAATTCTGCGCCGCGATGATCCGCCGCTACGCTCCTGCGATCAGCGACGACATGACACGAACGCGGCGCGTGTCGGCGGCATGCTGAATCCCGGCTCGATCGGCGATGACACTGACTGTCCTCAACGTCGCCTACCCCCTAGCGCCTGTCGGGCCGGATGCGGTCGGCGGCGCCGAGCAGGTGCTGTCGGCGCTGGACCGGGCGCTGGTTGAGAAAGGCCACCAGTCGGTTGTCGTCGCCTGCCACGGGTCAAAGACGGCCGGCGTCCTGGTGGAAACGCCGGCCGAAGCAGGCGTGCTCGACAAGGCGGCGAAGGACCGGGCCCAGCAGGCGCATCGCGACGCGATCGCGGCCGCCCGGGCGCGCTGGCCTATCGACGTCGTTCACCTCCACGGCATCGACTTCGATGCCTATCTGCCCACCGACGGCCCAACCCTGGTGACGTTGCACCTGCCGCTGGGCTGGTATCCCTCCGAAGTGCTTGGGCCGTCGCGCGAGGACCTGTGGCTGCACGCGGTCTCAGAGGCGCAGCACCGGACAGCGCCGGCAGGGTCGAGGCTTGCGAAGCCTATTCCAAACGGCGTCGATATCGATGCGCTGAACGAGTCCCGGCTGCGGCGCGATTTCGCTTTGGTGCTCAGCCGCGTCTGTCCCGAAAAGGGCATCCATCTCGCAATCGAGGCAGCCAAGCGCGCCGGCACTCCCCTGGCGATCGCCGGCCAGGTCTATCCCTATGACACACATTTGCGCTATTTCGCCGACGAGGTCCGTCCTCGTCTCGATCGGCAGCGGCGTTTTCTCGGGCCGCTGGGGTTTCGCGCCAAACGGCGGCTGCTCAACGCCGCCCGCTGCCTGGTCGTCCCCAGCCTTGCCGCCGAAACAAGCTCGCTTGTCGCAATGGAGGCGCTTGCCTGCGGCACGCCGGTCGTCGCTTTCCCGAATGGCGCCCTTCCCGACGTCGTCCAGCATGGCAGAACCGGATTTTTGGTCAATGACGTCGAGGAGATGGCTAAGGCCATCGTCCATTCTGGAGCGCTGGACCATGAGACCTGCCGGGCCGAGGCGCGCCGCCGCTTCTCGCTTGAGCGCATGGTCACATCCTACATGGATGCTTACGAATCGCTGGCGAAGCTTGGCACCCGCCGCGCCTTGCTGGGGACCGCCTGATGGGCGGTCTGCGCACCGAGATCATTCGCGATCCAGGGACGTTCGAGGACCTCGAGCCGTGCTGGTGGCAGCTCTGGGGACGGAGCATCTCGGCCACGCCGTTCCAGTCTCCTGCCTGGCTCATTCCCTGGTGGCGTACATTCGCGCCAGGCGATCTCACCGCAATTGCCGTGTGGAGCGGAGACGAACTCGCCGGACTGGCGCCGCTCTATATCGAAAGGCATGACGGCGGTCAGCGAATGCTCCCCATCGGAATTTCGCTGAGCGACTATCTCGACATTTTGTGCGCGCCGGAACTGAAGGCGGAGACTGAGGCCGCCATAGCCGAAGCGGCGCTGTCGCTGGAATGGTCGCAGTGGATCCTGCCCGATCTCTCGGCCGACGCCATATCGCTGAGCCTTGAGCTGCCGAATGCCGAAGAGCGCCGATCGATGGCGCACGCGGCCTGTCCTGTGCTGTTGCTCGACGGCGATCGGACTCTGGCCCGCTCGGTTCCGGCGAGACGGAGGCGTCAGTTGCGCCGCGCCGAGAGAGCTGCCCGGCGAAAAGGAGCCGTCATTGTCAGCCGCGGCGAATCCGATCCGCAGACATTTCTCGACAGGCTCATCCGACTGCATGGCGCGCGCTGGACCCGCCATGGCGGTGGCGTCCTGTCCGACACGGCTGTGGAATTTCATCGCCGGGCCCTGCCGCGGCTTGCCGATAACGGCATGGCGCGATGCTTGACGATCCAGATCGACGATGCCGTCGTCGGCGCCTATTACGGTTTTCATCACCGCGACCGGGCCTATGCCTATCTTGGCGGTTTCGATCCGGCCTATGCCGACGAAAGCCCCGGCGCGATTCTGATCGGGCATGCCATCACCGGAGCCGCCAGCGAGGGCGCGCTGGAGTTCGATTTCCTGCGCGGCAGGGAAGGTTACAAATATGGCTGGGGCGCGAAGGACCGCTGGACGGCGCAGAAGGTCTGGACCAGGAGCGCATCGCCGTGAACGTCGCGAGGCAACCCGGCGCGATTGCCAGGCGCCTGCTCGAGGATTGCATGACGGACGGCCTTTCCGTCGACAACGCGCTGGCCAGATTGGCCGTTTATACCGAGAAGACGACCAGCGCGGCGCAACTGGCGGATATCGCGCTGGATATGCGTCCAAGCCATGCTCCCCGGCGATGCTGGCTGGAGGAGGTCGCCACGATGCTTCGTGGCAAGGCGGACGCCTTCGACAAGGTCCGCAGAGCGGCTGCCTGCGTGTCGCATGACCGGCCGGATAGCGAACCGGCCGCCATGACCGTCAAAAGGCTGGCCGGCAGCTTCGATCGGGCGGCCGCCATATCTCCCGCGGCCAGCGTCCAGTTGTCCTCGCTTGGCGACGAGCACAGGCTGTCGACCACCACCGCCGAGATTGTCGCATGGCTGGAACAGCAGGGCTTCGTTGGTGCCCATAAGCACATACTCGACATCGGCTGCGGCATCGGGCGTCTCGAACATGCGCTCGGCACCCACGCAGGATATGTCGTCGGCATCGATATCTCGTCGCGAATGATCGAAATCGCGCGCCGGCGATGCGCCGGCCTTGCCAATGTGGAATTTCACCTGACCTCAGGCCTTGATCTCGGTGATTTCGCCGAGGCAAGCTTTGATGGCGTGCTGGCCCTGGACAGTTTTCCTTACCTGGTGCTCGCCGGGGTTGCCGAGCGGCATTTCATCGAGATCGCGCGCGTGCTGCGGCGGGGAGGAATGGCAGCGATCCTCAACTATTCCTATCGGACATCGCCGGGTATCGATTCTGGCGACATCAGCCGTCTTTCTCATGCATGCGGCATGGACCTCGTGGTCGACGGCGAAATGCCGTTCGGCAGTTGGGACGGCATGGTCTTTCTTGTCCGTCGTGACGGCGGAACATAACGCACCGGCGGCAGTTCGGTCACCGAACAGTTCCAGGCCAGCAGAACAGGGAGAAGCAGATGGCATCCGGCGGTAAGAAACAGATGGGCCGCGGCAGCCAGGGCAAGGGTTCCGGAACCGGAGCCAAGACGACGCTTGCAAAGGACATGGTCGGCGAGAACGACGTGCTGTCCAACCGGGACAAGAAGCAGCACACCGAGCAACGAGGTCTGGACGGCAACCGGATCAAATCCGATCAGTATCAGGATCACGCTGCGAACCGCCTTCCCAAGGATTGAGCTGATGTTTCCAGATCACCTCTTGCCGCAAAATCCGGGGACAACGGACCGGAAACCCTACAGCCTGCGGCAGGCGCCTTGCATAGGCCGGTCGGCTATGCCTCTGTGAGATTTGAAGGGGCCTCTGTTTGTTAAGAGAATGCCATGTCTCACAGGAGTCAGCGCGACCTTTGCGCCCAGGTAATCCAGAGCTTGGACCAGGAGATCGCATCGCTGCTGAACGCTATCGAGCGGGAGGAGGTCCCTGACCGGCTGACAAGGCTTGCTCTCGAACTGCAGAACGCTCTGATCGAAAAGCGCAAAGGCGACATGACGGGTGAGCGCGGTTGAAGATGTCACCAGCAAGGATGCGGCATTCCTTGGAGACGGGAAGCCATCGATATCGCCCGCTGTAGCGTGATCGGTGGAACCTTAACATAAGTTAATCGTTGTAGCCGATTGGGGATCATCCCGATGGCTGGCAGAACTCCGGAAGTGGACGAACTCGTTCGGCGGCTGGTCGCGCAGACGGGCATCACCGAAGCGCAAGCGCTCGAACTTGTTTCTCTGCTCGGCCTGAATTGGGCCTCGTTGATGAGAGAGGCTAAAGTCATGACAGCAGCCCAGCGCCGGTAGGATTTAGCGCCTCGCGCCCTCTGTATCCCAATGATTGTCCGAAAGTTGACGTCGTGGCTCGATCAGCGCTTGCGGCGAGCTTTCTCCGAGGAATTCCAGAACGCCGGCACGGGCGCGGTTGAGGCGGCTTTTGACGGTGCCGACAGCGCAACCGCATATTTGCGCGGTTTCTTCGTAGCTTACGCCCAGTACGCCGATCAGCATCAAGACCTCACGCTGATGGGACGGCAGCTTCTGGATGGCTTGATGCACTTCCCTGCTTTGCACGGACCAATCCTGGGACGGTTCCGAAATCGGCCGGCTGGAGGCGCAGTCGAGCAGCCCGGGGGCCTCCCTGGCCGCCGCTTTGACACGCGTGTAGTGCGTGTTGCGCATGATGGTGAAGAGCCAGGACTTCAGGCGCGTGCCGGGCTCGAATTTGTCCAGGTTGGAGAGCCCCTTGGTCAACGTTTCCTGCACAAGATCGTCGGCATCGTCGGGCACGCGACAGAAGGTCCGCGCAAAAGCCCGCAAGGCAGGAATGAGGTTGACGATGGAGATCTCCTCGGTGCTGGGGTTCGGCAGATTATGCTCTCTGAATGACAATGTTCCGGCCCCAGCAAGTAGGAATTACGCAGTGCAGACTAGGGAGAATGTTTGAGAAATCGGAACGTTCCTGTTTTCCATCGCTCGGCCAAACTTTTGGTGAGGTGGCGTGATCGAAGGGAGCGGCAACATTCAACGAGCCGCCTCGATCTTCGGTTCCTCGATATACCAAGGCATGGAAATGATCACGATGTCCGATCCGCCGAACTCGAGCAGTTTGGCGTGCAATCGGCGAGCGCGCTGCGTATGCAGCATATATTGCCACCAATTGGGCGGCACGACCTCTGGGAGCAGCACTGCAATGGTGCGGCCGTCGAACTCGCCGCGCAGCGCCTTGATCTCCTTCAATAACGGCTCGTACATCAGCCGGTAGTCGGCATTGAGGAGAAGCAGGCGTGGCGGGCGCAGGCCAGCCGCCCTCGCCGGCGCTTCCACATCCTGCGACCACCTCCCGCGAATTGCGCGCTCTTCGTCGCTCTCTTCACCCGACAGCCGCGCCACATGGACGGCGATGACATCTTCGGACAGGTGAAAGGCAAAGCTGAGCGCCTTGTCCGCCATCCTGTTCCATTGCTGGGTCACGACAAGAACGACAGGGGGCTCGGTGCTGCTCAAATCGACTTTCCCGGGCTCGCGCAGACTTGCCTCGAGCTGGTCGTAATAGCGCCTCACCAGCCGCAGCAGGAGGATCACAACCGGGATGACGATCACCGTGATCCAGGCGCCTTCCCTGAATTTGGCGACGACAATCACGATGAGCGCCAGCGCGGTGACTATGCCGCCGAACGCGTTGATCGCCAGATGCATCCGGTTGCCCGTCCGGCTCGTATCCTTGGTCGTGCGAAGCGCCCTTACCCAGTGCATCACCATCCCGGTCTGCGACAGCGTGAAGGTCAGAAAGGCGCCGATGGCGAAAAGCGGGATCAGATGGTCGGTGATGCCGCCGAACACGACCAGCAGCAGTCCTGTCGACGAGGCGAGGTAAAGGATGCCGATGGAGAAAACGAGCCGGCGGCCAACCATGGCGAAGGGCTTGGGAAGATACCCGTCTTCCGCCACCATGCGGCAAAGGCGGGGGAAATCGACGAAGCTTGTATTGGCCGAAAGCGCCAGCACGCAAAGCAGGCTACCGATGGCGACATAGTAGAAGACCCCGTCGCCAACGACGGCATGCGCAAGCTGCGACAGCACGCTCTGATAGCCATCCTTCTCCTGATCCATCGCACCGATGCGGTAGCGTGCCGACAGGAAGGCGATGCCGCCGAGCAGCAGTCCAAGGATCAGACAGATCGCCGCCAGCGTGCGCCGGCCGTGCCTGACGGGCGGATCCTTGAATGCGGTCATGCCGTTGCTGACCGCCTCTACGCCGGTCATCGCCGTGCAGCCGCTGGCAAAGGCGTGCATCAAGAGGAGCAGGCTTGCCGTTTCGGACGGCTGCTGCAGGGGCGGCGGTGGAATTGCCGGCACCGGCTGACCGCCGGAGGCAAGCGTCTTCGAGACGCCGATCGCCAGGATCGCCAGGAAGCTCGCAACGAACAGATAGGTCGGCAGGGCAAACAACCGGCCGGCATCGAGCGTGCCGCGCAGGTTGACGACGGTTACCAAAAGCAGGATCCCGAGGCAGAGCCAAAGCGTGTAGGCATGCAGCGAAGGCAGCGCCGACACCAGCGCGCCGACGCCGGCAGAGATGCCTACGGCGACATTGAGCACGTAGTCGACCATCAGCGCGGCGGCGGCGAGCAGGCTGGCATTGCGGCCAAGATTTTCGCGCGAGACGATATAAGCGCCGCCATTGCCGGGGTAAGCGGCGATGGTCTGGCGGTAGGAAAGATAAAGGACCGCAAGCAAACCGACTATGGCGCCCATGATCGGACCGATATAGCCGAGACCCGCCGCGCCGAGCGGAATCAGAATCGTAAGCGCCGCTTCTGGCCCATAGGCCGACGAACCCAGCCCATCGAGGCCCATTGCCGGCACGCCCTCGAACACGCCGATCTTGCGTTGCGACTGTTCCTGATTTGCCAGGCGCCGGCCGAGAATCCAGCCCAGTATCGACATGTCGTTGTCCCGAGAAACTTCTCCCGAATAGCGCGGGGAGAAGAATGTTCCTCGACTGCGCCTTCCGATTCTGAGGGCGGGCGGGAATGGGCCGGTCGCTAGGAATCACCGGCCGCGAGCGGATCTCGTGGCGCTATGGGGCGGTCGCGCAGCGCGAGCGCTCGGATTGCTTGTCTGCTTGGTTTCAGCAACTGTGGCATCAAGTGCGGCCACGCACTTCAATGCCAGCCGGGCAGATCCCTCAGCTACATTCGCTCGGACTTGCGAAGCGCATGAACATGAACGTCGTTGTTGACGATCTGCGCGCCCATTCATTTCTTCTTGAATTCAAACAGCTCAACCAGATTGCCCGACGGATCTTCCAGAAGTCTGGCGCGACCAGCTCCCGCCTCGCTGATTTCTCCTTTGAATTTGACGCCTGCATCGTTCAACCGGCCGACGACGACATCTATGTCCTTCGTGACGATCATGAATCGATTCCATCCGCCAGGTTCTGGTTTGCCGCCAGCAGTTCCTCCACTGCCTGCCCCCGGAGCGCTAAGGTAAAGCGTGAGATCATCGCGAATGAGCGCTGCGAACTTGCCAGGGTTGTGCATGTCAACCTCGAACTCGAGGTTATCGCGATAAAACGCGACCGAACTGTCAACGTCTGTCACAATGTATCGGACGGATGCCATGGCCCGTGCTCCTTTCACCATAGAAAGTGAACTGGCCGATGGGAATGTGGTTCCTTGGCATTGGCGGCCAATAGTCTGACAGTCGGCTGATGAGGACACGACCTGGGCTTCTACCGCCTGCGGAGCCGCGTCGCTCGATTTTTATCTGTCGCTGGTCTCCAATCGCTTATACATCCTCCTATCCCATGCTACTGCATGGCGATCCCTGTCACTCCCACTCGATCGTCCCGGGCGGCTTCGACGTCACGTCATACACCACCCGATTGATGCCCTTGACCTCGTTGATAATGCGGGTGGCGGCGGCGGCGAGGAAGTTCATGTCGTAGTGGTAGAAGTCCGCCGTCATGCCGTCGACCGAGGTCACGGCGCGCAGCGCGCAGACGAATTCGTAGGTCCGGCCGTCTCCCATGACGCCCACCGTCTGCACCGGCAGCAGCACGGCGAAGGCCTGCCAGATGGCGTCGTAGAGGCCGGCTTTGCGGATCTCGTCGAGATAGATGGCGTCGGCCTCGCGCAGGATCTCCAGTTTTTCGCGCGTGATGCCGCCCGGGCAACGGATGGCAAGACCTGGGCCGGGGAAGGGATGGCGGCCGATGAAGCTTTCGGGGAGGCCGAGCTCCTTGCCGAGCGCCCTCACCTCGTCCTTGAACAGTTCGCGCAGCGGCTCGACCAGCTTCATGTTCATGCGTTCGGGCAGGCCGCCGACATTGTGATGCGATTTGATCGTCACCGACGGGCCGCCGGAGAAGGAGACGCTCTCGATGACGTCGGGATAAAGCGTGCCCTGGGCCAGGAAATCGGCGCCGCCGAGCTTCTTCGCTTCTTCCTCGAACACCTCGATGAACAAGCGGCCGATGGTCTTGCGCTTCTTTTCGGGGTCAGCCTCGCCTTCCAGCGCCGAGATGAAACGGTCGGACGCGTCCACCAGGATCAGCGGCAGGTTGTAGTGCTGGCGGAACATCTCCACGACGCCCTTAGCCTCGTCCTTGCGCATCAAACCGTGGTCGACGAGGATGCAGGTCAGCTGGTCGCCGATCGCTTCGTGGATCAAAAGTGCGGCGACGGAGGAGTCGACGCCGCCCGAAAGCGCGCAGATGACCTTGCCCTTGCCGACCTGCTTGCGGATCAATTCCACAGCGTGCTCGCGATAGGCGCGCATCGTCCAGTCGCCTTCGATGCCGGCGATGTTGTGGACGAAGTTCCGGAGTAGCCTCGCGCCGTCCGGCGTGTGCACCACTTCCGGGTGGAACATGATGCCGTACATCTTGCGCTCGATATCGCCGAAGATGGCGAAGGGCGAGCTTTCCGACTTGCCGAGCACCTTGAAGCCCGGCGGCAACTCGATGACCCGGTCGCCGTGACTCATCCACACCTGGTGGCGCTGACCGGGCGCCCACAGGCCTTCGAACAGCGGGCTCTCCTTCTCGATCTCGACGAAGGCGCGACCGAACTCGCGATGATTGGAGCTTTCGGCGACGCCGCCCATCTGCACGCAGAGCGCCATCTGGCCGTAGCAGATGCCGAGCACCGGCACGCCGGCGTCGAAGACCACCTGCGGCGCGCGCGGGCTGCCGATGTCGGTGGTCGAGGCCGGGCCGCCCGACAGGATCACCGCTTTCGGCTTGATGCGCTTGAAGGCCGCTTCGGCCGATTGGAACGGCACGATCTCGGAAAAGACGCCGGCCTCGCGGATGCGGCGGGCGATGAGTTGCGTGAACTGGCTGCCGAAATCGACAATCAGAACGGTGTCGGGATGATTGGCTGTCGTCGTCATGGCGAGCCTTTAGAGAAAGAAACGAGTCGGCGCAATGGGTTGCGCGCGGTCGCGCCGTTCACTTCGATGCTGGTGCTTCTCCCGATGCATCGCCCTGCTCGGCGTCAAGTGAGCGCAAGGCGTCCATCAGCGCCGCGAACCGCTGCTCGCCGATGCGGTCGATATAGCTGCGTTCGATCTGAAGCTTGATGCGATCGCCGTCGCGCAAGGCATCCAGGCCTTTGCGCGTATAGCGCACGAGCTTGCCGCGCCCGTCCCGTGGATCGGGCAATCGCTCCAGCACGCCTTCCGCCTCCAGCCCGTCGAGCAATTGCTGAACCGCTTGCTTGGAGGTCGCCGCGCGCTCGATCAATGCCGACTGGCGCGTGCCGTTGCGCGGGATGTGTCCAAGCAGCCCGGCGCGCGCTTCGCTGAACCAAGCGTGGCCGGCGGCCCGCATGGCAGCGGCGAATTCTGCCTGCCAGGCACGGCTCGCCTGCCACAGCCGCCAACCCACGTGATCGGGCAACCCGTCAGTTTTTTCGTCAAGCTCCTTGACCATTTAGTTCGAACTCCGTATAGTCAAGATACTTGACGATATTCTTGGCGTCGAGGCCATTCGAGAAACGCAACCCCGCGGACAGGAACAATGACGATACTGAACAGGGACACGCTGGCCATTATCATGGTCGGAACCACGCATGTCATCGACATGGACGGCAAGAGCGCCTTCATCCACTATGAAACCGACGATCGGGCGCACATGCTCCTGCCGGATGGCACGCGCTTTCACGGGACCTGGACGCTGCTTGACGACGGCTACAAGGTCGAATGGAAAAACGGCCCCGCTGGCGGGTGGAAACTCGATCATACAGCGGGGGCAATCGACTATATCGATGCGACAGGCGCCTCCCGTGGACGCATTTCACGCATCGATTTCGGCGATCCGCAACGCCTTGCTGCCTGATCCAACCGGCAGTCAGCCACCAAGCAGGCCGCCGCCGATCGCCTGTTCCAGCAGGACGACGGCCGCGGCGAGCTTCTCGTCGATGACGTGCAGATATTCCGTCCAGTCGTTGACGTGCCTGAGATCGGCCGCGCCGTCGGAAATGCCGCGGAGCCCAATCAGCGGCAAACCGAACAGCTGGCAGGCACGCAGGCAGGCGAAGGTCTCCATGTCGACCATGTCGGCATCGATGGCGTCATAGGCAACGCCGGAGACGATCGCGCCGCCGGTCGAGAGCGTGGCGGTCTTGATGCCTGGAATGACGAAGGGCAGCGGCACCGACACCGGCAGTTCGAGGAAAGGCGTCGCGCCCTTCTCGAAGCCGAGCGGCGAAGCATCCATGTCGCGATAGCTCACCGAAACGGCCTGATAGACCTCGGTCTGCTCCAGCCTGCGGCTGCCGGCCGAGCCCAGCGAGACGACCAGGTCCGGAAGCGCTCCTTCAGCCTTCAACGCCGCGAGCTCGGCGCCCAGCCTGACCCCGGCCTCGACCGGACCGACCCCGGTCATCAGCGGCGTGAACAGGTTCTTCAGATGCGGGCCGTATTCGGCCTCAGCCGCCATGACGAAGAGAACGGATTTTTGCGACAGGCGTGACACTTCGACAGTCATGAAGCTTTACCCCTATTTGCTACGACGACGCGAAAGGGACAACGTGCCTCGCCGCCTGCCGGCCCTTCGCTATGGCTCCGGGCGTTCGTCGCTCGAAAAGCCCATTTGGGAGCTTTTCGTCCGCTGCGCGGACCGCTCCTCACCCCTCTATCCCGTCGCGGCCGACCACCGTCATCATCGTGCCGGTCATGGTGGCGATCAGCTTGGCCTCGCCGTCGGCAGCGAAGGCGTAGGCCTGGCCGTCGGCGACGATGATGGTGCGGCCGGGTTTGGTCACGGAGCCGCGGAACAGGAACCGCTCGCCCCTGCCCGGCGCGAGCAGGTTCACCTTGAACTCGATGGTCAGCACGCCGGAATTCTCCGGCATCAGCGAAAAGGCCGCGTAACCGCAGGCGGAGTCCAACGCGGTGGAGATGACGCCGGCATGCAGGAAACCGTGCTGCTGGGTCAGCGAGGCGGAATACGGCATCTCGATCTCGATGATGCCGGGCGTCACCAGCGTCAGCTCGGCGCCGATTGTCGCCATCGCCTCCTGGCGGGCAAAGGACGCCCTGACGCGTTCCTCGAAATCCGGAGCGGGTACGATCTTGGCTGCCGCCATAGCGCTTTGCCTCACATTGCTGGCGAAGTTTATTGCAGAGCCAGGCAAGACAGGCAATCTTTTATGCTGCAACGCAGCAAAAGCGGGCTGTCTTCAAGAGACAGTCCTGCGCAAGGCGTGGAGATAGAACCCGTCGGTGCCGCTGAGCGCCGGCGACAGCGAGATACCGCCGGTATCGGCAATGCGCGCGGCCCCTTCATGGCCCGGGAAGCGGCTGTCCCAGAGCTGGCGATGATCGACCGGCGCGAAGCCTTCATGGCGCGCGCGGAACGCGGCGACCTGATCGCCGTTTTCGGCATCGAACACCGAACAGGTGATGTAGACCAGCAGGCCGCCCGGCTTGACGAAGGCTTGCGCGGTGTCGAGGATCGCCTGCTGCTCTGCCTTGCGGGCATCGAGCTGCCTTTCCGTCAAACGCCATTTGGCGTCGGGCCGCCGCCGCCAGGTACCGCTGCCGGTGCAGGGCGCGTCGATCAGCACGATGTCCATATGGTTGGTGAGCGACGCAAGCTCCGCGGGCTTGCTGACGACCTGGACGTTGCGGTTGTGTGAGCGGCGGATGCGCTCGAAGATCGGCGCCAGCCGCACCTTTTCCGCGTCATGGGCAAAGAGTTGGCCGCGATTGTCCATCTCGGCCGACAGCGCCAGGGTCTTGCCGCCGGCGCCGGCGCAATAGTCGAGCACCTGCATGCCGGGCGCAGCCCCCGCGAGCGCCGCGGCAAGCTGCGAGCCCTCGTCCTGCACTTCGAACCAGCCTTTCTGGAAGGCGGGCTCGGCCTGCACGTTCGGATGCCTGCCATCGCCGTCGATCGGCGGGATGCGGATGCCGTGCGGCGCGATCGCCGTTGGCGCGGCACCCGTGCCCTGGAGCTCGGCCAGCACCTTGGCGCGATCGGCCTGGAGCGTGTTGACCCTCAGGTCCAGCGGCGGGCGCTGCGCCAGGGCGGCGCCTTCCTTGACCCAGGCGTCGCCATAGGCTTGCTCGAGCAGCGGCGCGCACCAGTCCGGGATATCGGCCCGTACCACATCGGGGGCCTCGCCAAGCCTGCGCTCGGCAGCCGCTTTCAACTCGGACGCGCTGAGCAGCGGCGGCGCGAATTTGTCGCCGTCCAGCGCATCGTTGAGCGACTGCGCCGTCTGCCCCCACTCCAGCAAAAGCGCGCCGAAGCCGATGGCGCGCGGCGTGTCCTCTCCGAACAGCCAGCCGGCTGAGCGTTTGCGGCGCAGCGCGTCATAGACGATGTTGCCGATCGCGGCGCGATCGCCGCCGCCGGCGAAGCGATGCGACAGGCCCCAGTCGCGCAGGGCGTCGGCCACCGGCCGGTGGCGCCGGCCGATGTCTTCAAGAACCTCTATGGCCGCCGCCAGCCTTCCGCCCAGTCGCATCCCCGTTTTCCGTAGCTGTTACAAATCGGTTCCAGCCCGCTCATAAAGCCTTTCCGGCCAGGATTGAAACAGTTCCGTTCGGTTTGCCGATGAAATGGCGTTTCAAGACCGGCCCATTTGGCCGAACGATTTTTCCGTTGGTGGGAGCCCGAGTCAGGAAACAAGAACAATCGATCAGAACATGAAAGACTTCTAATGTTGTTGATTGACGCCTGCAAGAAAGCAAACCGGCTTAACCTCCAAGCTTTTCAAGTGTTTCCGGCAGGAATACTCTTCCGGTAGTGATTCGCGACGCAGGAAACGCGGTTTCGACGGATCCTATGAGGAGAGGGCAATGAAGACTTATCTGGCAGAAGTTCTCGGCACGTTTTTGTTGGTGTTCATCGGCACCGCCTCCGTGGTCACGGGCGGCTTCGGCGGCGCGCTGCCGCTCGGACAGGAAGGCATCGGCCTGGCGTTCGGCATCGGCCTGATCGCCGCGGCCTATGCGATCGGCCCGATCTCGGGCGCGCATCTCAATCCGGCGGTGACGCTCGGCGTGTTCCTGGCGGGGCGGATGCCGGCCAAGGATGTCGTCCCCTACTGGATCGCGCAGATCATTGGCGCCATCATCGCCTCGCTGGCGCTGTGGATCATCGTTTCCGGCCAGGTCGGCGGCCACACCGGCGGCTTCGGCGCCAATGGCTGGGACGAAACGAAATGGGGCATGAGCTCAGCCTTCCTGTGGGAGCTGATCGGCACCTTCACCTTCGTCACCGTGATCCTCGGCGTCACCAACGCCAAGCACACCACCGCCTTTGCCGGCCTGGCCATCGGACTGACGCTGGCGGGCATCCACTTCGCCATGATCCCGGTGACCGGCACCTCGGTCAATCCGGCGCGCTCGATCGGCCCGGCGCTGTTTTCGGGCGGCGCTGCGCTCAGCCAGCTCTGGCTGTTCATCGTCGCGCCGCTGGTCGGCGGCGCGATTGCCGGCGTCGTCGCCAAGGCCGGCGTCTTCGAAAAAGACTGACCGCAGTTCGATAAAGTAAAAGGCGCGGGCATGACCCGCGCCTTTTTTGCTTGGGAGGTACGACCTTATCTCGCGATGTCGAAGCGGTCGGCGTTCATCACCTTCGTCCACGCCTTGACGAAATCCTTGACGAACTTGGCCGTGGCGTCGGCCGAGGCGTAGACTTCGGAGAGCGCACGCAGCTGCGCGTGCGAGCCGAAGATCAGGTCGGCGCGGGTGCCGGTCCACTTGACCTCCTTGGTCTTGCGGTCGCGCGCTTCGTAAACCTCGTCCGAGCCCGGCTCTGACCCGGCCGCCGGATCCCAAACGGTCGCCATCGAGAGCAGGTTGACGAAGAAGTCGTTGGTGAGCTGGCCAGGCCTGTCGGTGAAGACGCCATGCTTGGAACCGCCGGCATTGGCACCGAGCACGCGCAAGCCGCCGACAAGTACCGTCATCTCCGGCGCGGTCAGCGTCAGCAACTGGGCGCGGTCGACCAGCATCGCTTCGACCGACATCGGCAACCTGCCGCGGGCATAGTTGCGGAAGCCGTCTACCTTCGGCTCCAGCGCGGCGAAGGAGGCGACGTCCGTCTGCTCCTGCGAAGCGTCCATGCGGCCCGGCGTGAAGGGTACCTTGACTTCCGTGCCGCCGTCCTTCGCCGCCTTCTCGACCGCGGCGACGCCGCCAAGCACGATGAGGTCGGCGAGCGAGACCTTCTTGCCGCCGGCCTGCGCGGTGTTGAACTCCTTCTGGATGGCTTCCAGCTTGGCCAGCACCTTGGCGAGCTGAGCCGGCTCGTTGACCTCCCAGTCCTTCTGCGGCGCCAGACGGATGCGGCCGCCATTGGCGCCGCCGCGCTTGTCCGAGCCGCGGAAGGTCGAGGCCGAGGCCCAGGCGGTCGAGACCAGCTCGGACACCGACAGGCCGGAGGCCAGGATCTTGGCCTTGAGCGCAGCGATGTCGGCCTCGCTCACCAGCTCGTGGTCGATGGCCGGGATCGGATCCTGCCAGATCAGCTCTTCCTTCGGCACGAGCGGACCGAGATAGCGCACCACTGGGCCCATGTCGCGATGAGTGAGCTTGAACCAGGCGCGGGCGAAGGCGTCGGCGAACTGGTCCGGGTTCTGGTGGAGGCGGCGCGAGATCTTCTCATAGGCCGGGTCGAAACGCAGCGCGAGGTCGGTGGTGAGCATGGCCGGCGCGTGACGCTTGGAGGGATCGTGCGCGTCCGGAACGGTGCCGGCGCCGGCGCCGCCTTTCGGCGTCCATTGATGCGCGCCAGCCGGGCTCTTCGTCAGCTCCCATTCATAGTTGAAGAGATTGTCGAAGAAATTGTTGCTCCATTTGGTCGGCGTCGTCGTCCAGGTGACCTCGAGGCCCGAGGTGATGGCGTCGCCAGCAATGCCGGAGGCATATTTGCTCGACCAGCCGAGGCCTTGCGCCTCGATGCCGGCGCCCTCCGGCTCGGCGCCCACCAGCGAGGCGTCGCCGGCGCCGTGCGTCTTGCCGAAGCTGTGGCCGCCGGCGATCAGCGCGACGGTTTCCTCGTCGTTCATCGCCATGCGGCCGAAGGTCTCGCGGATGTCGCGCGCGGCCGCGACAGGATCCGGCTTGCCGTTCGGGCCTTCCGGGTTGACGTAGATGAGGCCCATTTGCACGGCGCCGAGATGGCCGCGAAGCTCACGGTCGCCCGAATAGCGCTCGTCGCCAAGCCACTTGGTCTCGGAGCCCCAGTCCACGTCCTGCTCCGGCTCCCACACATCGGCGCGGCCGCCGGCAAAGCCGAAGGTCTTGAAGCCCATCGATTCCAGCGCGACGTTGCCGGTGAGGATCAGAAGGTCGGCCCAGGAAATCTTGCGGCCATATTTCTGCTTGACCGGCCACAGCAGCCGGCGCGCCTTGTCGAGATTGGCGTTGTCCGGCCAGCTGTTCAGCGGCGCGAAACGCTGCTGACCCGAACCGGCGCCGCCGCGGCCGTCGCCGATGCGATAGGTGCCGGCACTGTGCCAGGCCATGCGGATGAAGAGCGGCCCATAATGGCCGAAGTCGGCCGGCCACCAGTCCTGCGAATCCGTCATGACCTTGTGCAGGTCTGCTATCACCGCATCAAGGTCGAGGCTTGCGAACTCCTTGGCGTAGTCGAAATCTTCGTCCATCGGGTCCGAGAGGTTCGACTGCTGGTGGAGAACGGCAAGATCGAGCTGATTCGGCCACCAGTCGCGGTTGGTCCGTGCGGATCCATGCGCCACCGGGCATTTGCCAGCGCTGTTGTCGTCGGTTTTCGCGTCCATCTTAGTCTCCCGATTCTGCCGAGGTTTTGCCGTGGTTGAATTTTGCCGAGGTTGATTTTCCCGAAATTTCGGGGGCAGCCACTGGCCGCGCCAACCTGGAACGATTCCAGACTAGGCCGGCCTACCGATAAAGACAAATTGCCTTTCCTGTTTCGTTTGATAGGATTTTCTTATGATTGGCCTCACTGTCCGGCAAATGCAGTATTTCGACGCGCTGGCGCAGACGCTGCATTTCGGCCGCGCCGCGAAACTCGCCGGCGTCAGCCAGCCGGCCCTTTCCGCGCAGATCGCCGAGATGGAAGAGCGGCTGAACTGTCTGTTGTTCGAACGCGGCGGCAAGACGGTGCGCATGACCGACGAGGCGCTTGCCCTGCAGCCGCGTATCGAGCGCATTCTGGCGGACATACGTGACGTCGAGACGACTGCCCGGCGCGGCCGCCCGACCATGGAAGGACGCTTCCGGCTGGGCATGATCCCGACGGTCGCGCCCTATCTCCTGCCGCATGTGCTGCCGGAGCTGAAAAAGCACTATCCTGCCCTCCAGCTCGAACTGCGCGAGGCGGTAACCGCGTCGCTGGTCGAGGACGCGGCCACCGGCCGGCTCGACGCCTTCATCGCGGCCTTGCCGCTCGATCAGCCGGCGATCGTAACCGAAACGCTTTTTCCAGACCGCTTCTTCCTCGCCGTTCCCGCCGGCGATCCGGCCTTCGCCTCGCCGCCGGTGCCGCCCGAGAGCCCGGCGCTGGAGCGGCTGATGCTTCTGGAGGAAGGCCACTGCCTGCGCGAGCAGGCGCTGGCCGTCTGCGGCAATGTGCGGCCGGTGGCGATGGCAAGCTACGGCGCGACCAGCCTGACGACGCTCCTGCAGATGGTGGCGCATGGGCTCGGCGTCACGCTGGTGCCGGAAATGGCGGCAAGTGCTGCCGGCGTCATGCCGGATCTAAGGATCGTGCCGTTCCAGGAGCCGATGCCGCAGCGCATGATCTGCATGGCCTGGCGCAAGAACAAGGTGCGCCAGGACGAGTGCGTGGAACTGGCGCGGATCATACGTGGGCTGGATCGGGCAGTGCTGGGGGTGTGAAGCGCGCTTCGACGCATCTCCATCCCTGCGCCCGCCGGCCGGCACTTCACGGCACAAAGATCAGAAACACATAGGTAAAAAACACCACGACATGCACCATGCCGGTCAGGAACGTCGTTCGTTCGGTGCTGAAGCTCACGCTGCATATGAAAAGCGCCAGCACCAGAAGCACGGCATCGGACGCCGGAAGCCCCAAGGTCAGGCCCCTGCCCGTCAGCAGGCTGGCCGCCGCGACCGCCGGTATCGTCAAACCGATCGTGGCGCAGGCCGAGCCCATCGCGACGTTCAGGCTGCGCTGCAGCTCATTCTTGAAGGAAGCGCGGATCGCCGAGATCGCCTCCGGCATCAAAACCAGTGCCGCAATCATTGCCCCTACGATGCTGTCGGCCTGGGTCACCTTATAGGCGGCGAGCGCATCCTCCACGCTCGCGGCGACCTGCTCGGCGAGCAGGACAATGCCGACGAGCCCGCTCAGCAGCAGGAGCGCGCTGACGGAGATGCTTCCGTGGGTTGCAGTTCGCGTCGGAGCGTCGTGCGCCTGCCCCTGGACGAAGTCCTCCCGGTGTCGGACGGTTTGGGCGAATACGAAGCTCGCATAGAGCAGCACCGAAAGGACGCTGACAAAACCAAGCTGAGCCGCCGAAAACGTGCCGGGATCCGTGGCTTGGGTGTAGGTCGGAAGAATAAGCGTCATCACGGTCAGCGCGATCAGAACCGACAGGTATGCGCTGGTTCCTTGCCGCAGGATCGCCTGCTTGCGGTAGCGCCAGCCGCCAAGCGTGAGACAGATGCCGACGACGCCGGTGGAGGTGATCATCACCGTCGAGAAAACGGACTCGCGCGCCAGCGTCGGGTTGTTTTCTCCATGCAGCATCATGGAGACGATGATCGACACTTCGATTGCCGTCACCGCAAATGTCAGCACCAAAGTTCCATAGGGCTCGCCCACGCGCGAGGCGACTGCCTCGGCGTGGTCGAGCACGACGAAAATGGTGGTGAACATGATGGCGCTCGACAGCACCCCAATGAGGATCCTGGTATTCAGCGACCCTTCGTCGACCGAAAGGCCGCTGGCCCTGACCGCGAAAGCCATTGCCAGCGCCACCAACGGCATCGTGTAGGACGTCACCGATCGCGCATAACCAGACATCAAAGCCCCCGAATGCCAGGCGTTTACGCGAGCTTAGCGGAAAAGCGCCTGGGGAGCATCACGGGCATCGTTGCAGCATTCAAAACATGACCGGGGACCGGGCGCCGTTTATGGCGTCGAATGTCTCGATGGCCTTGCGAACCGCCCCACAGAATTTTTCCAGAAGCTCCGGCTCGTTGCCCAGTCGGCGGCGCAGCGAGAAGGGCACTTCCAGCTGCGCTCCCTTCCCCGTCAGCCCGCGGTTGACGATGTTCGAATCCTGGATACCGGGAAAGGGATGATTGTCTCTTTTTGTCTGGAAACCGGCCCCCTGCAGACGCCCGGCTATCTCTGAAACCAACGCGGCGTCCTTGCCGCCCAGATAGACTGTCGAAAAATCGTCGCGATCCTGACGGCCGTGGATGGCGACGACAGTGGACTTCGTCCGCAACAGTTCGAGCGCGGTTGCCTCGTCAAAGTTCCTGGACGTTATGTGCAGCTCCCGGTTGCTTTCCGGCATGAGCCCTTCAAAGCAATACATATCGAGATCGGCCCCTGCTATCGTCTCGGTGATCAGGGAGGTGCGAGGCTCGATCTTACCGCCATGCGGGGCCATGACGATGGCACTTCCGGTTCGCGCGCCCCGCCGGACGACGATGCGATAATCCACGTTTTCAATTTTGGCGGCTCTCAGCGCCGCGAAATTTGGAAACTCGTTGTCCATAGATGCCGTTTCACGCCGTCTTCTGCGCCACCAGCCCGAGCTCCTCCACCATCGCCTCGCGCATCAGGAACTTCTGCGGCTTGCCGGTCACCGTCATCGGCAGCTCGGCGCGGAAGCGGATGTAGCGCGGCACCTTGTAATGCGCGATCTGGCCGGCGCAGAAGGCCTTGATCTCCTCGGCGGTGGCGATCTGGTCGGGCTTCAGCACGATCCAGGCGCAGAGCTCCTCGCCATATTTGTCGTCCGGGATGCCGAAGACCTGCACTTCCTTGATCTTGGGATGGCGATAGAGGAATTCCTCGACCTCGCGCGGATAGACGTTCTCGCCGCCGCGGATGACCATGTCCTTGACCCGGCCGACGATGTTGCAATAGCCCTCGGCGTCGATCGTGGCGAGGTCGCCGGTATGCATCCAGCCGTCGGCGTCGATCGCCTCGCGGGTCTTTTCGGCGTCGTTCCAATAGCCCTTCATCACCGAATAGCCGCGCGTGCAGAGCTCGCCCGGCTCGCCGACCGCGACGGTGCCACCGTCGGCGCCGATCGCCTTGACCTCGACATGCGGGTGGATGCGGCCGACGGTGGAGACGCGCTTTTCCAGCGGATCGTCGACGCTGCTCTGGAAGGAGACCGGGCTGGTCTCGGTCATGCCGTAGGCGATGGTCACCTCAGACATATGCATCAGGGACACCACCTTCTTCATCACCTCGATCGGGCAAGGCGAGCCGGCCATGATGCCGGTGCGCAGGCTGGAGAGATCGAAGCTGGAGAAATCCGCATGGTCGAGCATGGCGACGAACATGGTCGGCACGCCGTATAGCCCAGTGCAGCGCTCCTGCGCCACCGCCTTCAGCGTTGCGCCGGCGTCAAAACCTTCGCCCGGGAAGACCATGGTCGCGCCTTTCGACACGCAGCCCATCGTGCCCATCGACATGCCGAAGCAGTGATAGAGCGGCACCGGAATGCAGAGCCGGTCTTCGGTGGTGAGTTTTATGGCCGAGGTGACGAAATTGCCGTTGTTGACGATGTTGGAATGCGTCAGCGTCGCGCCTTTCGGCGCGCCGGTCGTGCCTGAGGTGAACTGGATGTTGATGGCCTCGCCGGGCTTCAGCCCTTCGGAGATGCGGTCGAGGCTGTCATGCTCGTCACGACCGGCCATGGCCAGAACATCGCCGAAATTGAACATGCCGGGTGAATTGTCGTCGCCCATGCGGATGACGATCCTGAGCGCCGGCAGTTTTTTCGCCTTGAGCTTGCCAGGCTCGGCCCTGGCTAATTCAGGCGCCAATGTCTCGATCATGCCGAGATAGTCGGAGGTCTTGAACTGCGCGGCGGTGACCAATGCCTTGCAGCTGACTTTGTTCAATGCGTATTCGAGCTCGGTCAGCCGGTAGGCCGGGTTGATGTTAACCAGAATCAGGCCGATGCGGGCGGTGGCGAACTGCGTCACCAGCCATTCCCAGCGGTTCGGCGACCAGATGCCGACGCGGTCGCCTTTTTCGAGGCCGAGCGCCAGGAAACCGGCAGCCAAAGCGTCGACCGCGTCCGACAGCTCGCTCCAGGTGAAACGCTTGTCCTGGCCGACGAAGACGGCGGCGTCGAGCGTCGCGTATCTGCTCACCGTATCGGAAAACAATTCCGGAATGGTCTTGTCGAGCAGCGGCACCGACCGGTCGCCCGACACATGCGCCTTGTCGCCAACCGGGGCAACGAAGCTGTTGCGCGTCTTGCGCAGATTGGTGGCGTTCATGAGCTCGTCGAGTTTGATCGCCATCGCCGTTCTCCTCCCGGGATAAGCCAGCCTATCAGCCGATGGGGACGGTGGAAATCCGTCAATGGTCCCCCTCTGCTTGAGGGCGCTCAGGGAGGAGGCAGGACGCTCATCTTCGCGGCGATGTCGCGCAGGATCGCTTCGTCGGCCGCATCGCGCTGCTTCTTCGAAGCAACGAGACAAGCCTGCGACTTCAGGATCACACCGTCGCCCAGCACCTTGAGGTGGTTGGCGCGAAGCGTTGAGCCGGTGGTGGTGATGTCGACGATGACGTCGGCCAGCCCCGCGGCCGGCGCGCCTTCGGTGGCGCCGAGGCTTTCGACGATGCGGTAGACCTGGATGCCATGCTTGAGCGAAAAGAACTGCTGCGTCAGCCGCCAGTACTTGGTGGCGATCCTGAGCCTCCGGCCATGGCGCTGGCGGAAATCGGCGGCAACATCATCGAGGTCGGCCATGCTGTCGACGTCCAGCCAGATGTCGGGCACCGCCACCACGACATCGGCATGGCCGAAGCCGAGGCGGGCGACGATCTCCGCGCACGCTTCCCAGTCGGCGAGGTTCTCGCGCAAAAGGTCCTCGCCGGTGATGCCGAGATCGACCGCGCCCTGGCCGATCTCGCCGGCGATCTCGGACGCGGACAGGAAAGCCACCTCGACATTGTCGAGACCGTCGATGCGGGCGCGGTACTTGCGGTCGTCTTCAGGCAGGCTCACGGCCAGGCCGGCCTTGGCCAGCACTTCGAGCGACTGCTCCTTGAGACGGCCCTTCGACGGGATCGCCAGCGTGATCATTTGGCATTCTCCCGCAAGGCTTCGATGCGATCGAGCCAAACCGAGAAGCCGACCCCTGGAATCGGCTTTTTTGCTCCCAGCAGCGTCAGCAGCCGGTCGTAGCGACCGCCGCCGGCCAGCGGCCGATCGCCATCCTGGACCGCGATCTCGAAGACGAGGCCGGTGTAGTAGTCGAGTGGACGGCCGAAGGCGGCGTCATAGCGGATTTCTGCCGCCGACAGCCCATGCGCCTCGATCGCTTTGGCGCGAGCGGCGAAATTCGCCAGCGCCGGTCCCAGCGACAGGCCCGCATCGGCGGCGAATTTTTCCAGCGCCGCGGTCGCGTCGCTGAGCGCGACGTCGATCTCGAGAAAGCCCTTCAACGCCGAGAAGGCCTCGTCGGACAGCCGCACGCTGCGCAGTTGCGCTTTCTCGATCAGCCGGCGCGCAATGTCGGCAGGCGCGCGGCCGGATGACGCCGACAGCCCGGCTTCCTCCATGCCGTCGGCAATATGCGCGGCAAGGCCTTCCGCATCGCCGTCGAGCACCAGCAGCGCGACCGGACCGGAAAGCTGACTGTTGCGCGGCGGATTGGCGAGATCGGCAAGGGCGGCCTCCAGCATCGGCGCCGAGCCGAAGGCGCGGGCAAGGCGCATGCGCCAGCCGCGCGGCAGGCCGAGCGCCGCCAGCACGGCCTCAAACAAGGTCTGGTCACCAAGCGTGACGGCGAGCTTCCAGCCAGGCAGCACCAGCGACAGCAGCGCATGCGCGTCGGCCAGCGAGCGGGCATCGGCGGCGGCCGTGTCGCGGTCGCCGAGATCCTCGATGCCGGCCTGGAAGAACTCGTTGCCGCCGTCGCGGCGCTGGCGGAACACTTCGCCGAGATAAGAATAGCGGCGCGGCGTGCCGGCCTGGCTGGAGATGTGATCGAGGCAGACCGGAATGGTGAATTCGGGCCGCAGGCACAGCGTCTTGCCGGTCTCGCTCTCGGTGAGAAAGATGCGGCGGCGCAGATCCTCGCCGGCCATGTCGAGGAACGGGTCGGCAGGCTGCAGCACGGCGACTTCCACGGCGTGGGTGTCGCGGGTGGCGAAAAGTGCGACGATGTCGGCGGCGATGGCGGGACGGGTGGTCATGCGGCGCCCCTTCCTCTTCTCCCCTTGTGGGAGAAGGTGGATCGGCGCGCAGCGCCGAGACGGATGAGGGGTGTTGGAAGGAATGAGACGCCGGCGTTCCCTGGAACACCCCTCATCCGACCGAGCTTCGCTCGGCCACCTTCTCCCACAAGGGGAGAAGGGGAGGTCGGCGCCCTATCGGCCACGTGCGCGCTCCTCAGCCTGCGCCGCCAGGATCTTCTTCACCTCGCCAACCAGCTCGCTCTCCGCCACCGTCACCTGCGCCGGCCTTGCCGCGCGCCATTCGACATTGTCGGCGATCTCGGCCGACAGGCGCGCGCCTTCGATCAGGTCCTTGATCTGCACCTCGCCTTTGGCGCGCTCGTCGCCGCCCTGGATGATAGCGACCGGGCTGCCGCGACGGTCGGCATATTTCAGCTGCGCCTTCATGCCGGCGCCGCCGAGATACATTTCGGAGCGGATGCCGGCGGCGCGCAGGTCGGCAACCATCTTCTGGTAGCGGCCGAGGCTTTCGGTGTCCTTGTCCATGACCAGCACCACGACCGGCGCGATGACATCGGAGGCGTCGAGCTTGCCGAGGTTCTTCAGCGCCGTCATTAGCCGCGAAACGCCAATGGAGAAGCCGGTCGCCGGCACCGGCTCGCCGCGGAAGCGCGAGACCAGCCCGTCATAGCGCCCGCCCCCGCCGACCGAGCCGAAGCGCACGATTTGGCCTTCGTCATTGGGGATCTCGGCCAGCAACTCGGCCTCGAAGACCGGGCCGGTGTAGTATTCGAGGCCGCGCACGACGGAGCGATCCATCACGATGCGGTCTTCGCCATAGCCAGCGGCCCTGACCAAAGCTTCGATAGTCGACAATTCAGCCAGACCGTCATTGAAGAATTGGCTCGCTCGAATAGCCGAATCTTGGTGGCCCTCGCTGGCTCGATCAGGCTTTGCGGTAGCGAAAAGGACGGCCTCAACTTGGACATCGTCAAGGCCGGCTCCCTTGGTGAAATCACCTTCGCCTTCCTTGCCGCCATCCCAACGACCCTTGCCCAGCAAGAGTTTCACCCCCTGTGGTCCAAACTTGTCTAGCTTGTCGATGGCTCGCAGCACTTGCAGTCGGCGCCCAATGTTCTCGTCGCCGCCAAGGCCAATCGCTTCCAGCACGCCGTCCAACACCTTGCGGTTGTTGACGCGAATGACGTAGTCGCCGCGCTTGATGCCGAGCGCTTCCATCACGTCAGCCATCATCATCGCCATCTCGGCGTCGGCGGCGACGCCCGGCGTGCCGATCGTGTCGGCGTCGAACTGCATGAACTGGCGGAAGCGGCCGGGACCAGGCTTCTCGTTGCGGAACACCCAGCCGGAGCGGTAGCTGCGATAGGGTTTTGGCAGCTTGTCAAAATTCTCGGCGACGAAGCGCGCCGTCGGGGCGGTCAGGTCGTAACGCAGCGACAGCCACTGGTCGTCATCATCCTGGAAGGAGAACACGCCTTCGTTCGGCCGGTCCTGATCGGGCAGGAATTTGCCGAGAGCATCGGTGTATTCGATCATCGGCTGGTCGGCCGGCTCGAAACCGTAGAGCTCGTAGACCGAGCGGATAGTCGCCATCATCTTCTCGACGGCACGAATATCCTCGGCGCTGCGGTCGGCAAATCCGCGCGGCAGCCGCGCTTTCGTCTTTTCCGATTTGTCGGCCATGGGATCGGTCTTTCTGGTCAATGGGCGCGCGTTTCCTAAACGATGCCGCTTGGAGCGGCAAGGGTTAGCGCCTCGCCTTCCCCTTATGGGAGAAGGTGGATCGGCGCGTTAGCGCCGAGACGGGTGAGGGGTGTTCCAGCGGAGTGAGGCCTCGGCATTCCCTAGAGCACCCCTCATCCGGCCGCTTCGCGGCCACCTTCTCCCACAAGGGAAGAAGGAAAAACTGAAACAAACCACGCGAAAAACGAAACAATTCCGCCGTCGGCGCGGCATGCTGCCGACACAATCGGCGACCATTAAAGCGCGTCGAAACGAGGGGTCCGGGGCCATGACGACAGCTAACGACATTATCGAGAGCGGCACATCGGCCAGGCTGCGCCCTGCCGGCGGCTTTATGCTCAAGCCGGCCCAGCAGCCGGCCGGGCCATTCGAGGTCGCGGCCGAGGCGCGCAAGCCCACCGTGCGCGACGCGCTGGTGACCGGTCTGCTGGTGATCTATCCGGCCTTCGCGGCGGTGGCGGCGATCATTGCCGGACTGTTCCTGGCCGGCGCCGGCAGCGTCTGACTTTCACTTAACGATCGGGGGATCATCATGCATCTGCAATTCGCGTACGCGCTTGCCGGCGCGCTTTTCTGTAGCATGCCCGTTGCCGCCAATGCCTGCCAGGCGGGTGATGCCCGTCTTGCCGGCCATTATTACCTGAACGGCGTCATGGAGGTCGGTTCAGAACTGCTGCTGAAGAACGACGGCAGCTTCGAATTCGCGCTCGCCTATGGCGCCAACGACCAGTACGGCAAGGGCTGCTGGGTGCGGAAGGGCTCGACTGTCGAGGTCATACCGGCAGGCCGCAGCTCCGCCTCCACGCATCATACGCCCGACGACAGCGGCTTCAGCGGACTGGTGCTGACGGTGTCCGGCTCCAGTCTGGTCTGGGACATCAACGGCAGCGGCCATAAGGGCAGGTTCGAGAAGTAGCGCGCCTCTTTTCCTTCTCCCCCTGTGGGAGAAGGTGGATCGGCGCGTTAGCGCCGAGACGGATGAGGGGTGCTCCAACGAAGTGAGACGCTGGCAATCTTGCCGTCTCTTCCGGCGGAGTGAGACGCTGGCATTCCCTGGAACACCCCTCATCCGGCCGCTTCGCGGCCACCTTCTCCCGCAAGGGGAGAAGGAAGAAAGCACCCCTACTTCGGCCGCTTGAACGTCTTGCGCTCTTTCTCCACCTCTGCCCGGCAGTAGCAGCCTTCGAGATGGTCGTTGACCAGGCCCATCGCCTGCATGAAGGCATAGACCGTGGTCGGGCCGACAAAGCTCCAGCCGCGCTTCTTCAATTCCTTGGATATCCTGACCGACACCGCCGTCGTCGGGTTGGCGCGCAGATGCGCCAGGTCGACGATTTCGGGCCGCTCGCCCGGACCCGGCTCGAACTTCCAGAACCAGGCGGCAAGCGAGCCGAACTCGTCGACCATCTCGCGGGCGCGTTTGGCGTTGTTGATGGTCGAAACGATCTTGCCGCGGTGGCGGATGATGCCGGCATTGCCGAGCAGGCGCTCGACATCCGCGTCGGTGAACGCCGCCACCTTGTCGAAGTCGAAACCGGCGAAGGCCTCGCGGAAATTCTCGCGCTTGCGCAGGATGGTCAGCCACGACAAGCCCGATTGGAAGCCTTCGAGGCAGATCTTTTCGAACAGCCGGCGATCATCCGTCACTGGCCGGCCCCATTCGTGATCGTGGTAATGAAGATAGTCCGGCAAATTGCCGTGCCAGAAGCAGCGCGCCCTGCCGTCCGGGCCATCGAGAATGCCGGTATTTTCAATCGCCATCGTCAGCAGATCCATTCGTTAATGCGCTTCAGCGCCGCTTTTACCGCGGCTTTACCAGATTCCTGAACCGGCCGGTAACCACACCAAAAGGTTTACTGACAAAGCGGCATTTTACGCATTCCGATTCATGTTTTGCTTGCCGCTCCGCGCCAAGGATCGCGAAACCGACGGCGCCCTCGCCGCCCCGGATGAGTTCGATCAAGGTGCGTTCCCATGAAGACAGCGTTTTGTTCCCTGCTCGGCGCGGTGGCCATTCTTGCCGCCGGCGCCACGACTTCCCTTGCCAATGACCGCTATGCCGATGTGCCGCCGGTGATGGTAAGCCCCGACCTTTCGGCTCCCTGGGTGCTGCAGCTTGGCCACGCGCCGGGCATCGTGCGCCCGACGCGGCAGGCAACGCAGCAGCCGCTGAGGCGCCTCTTCCAGGCGCAGCCCGACCAGCAGCGCACGGCGGCCGTGCAGCAGCCGGCCAAGCGCGTAGTGATGCGGCCGCAGATCAATCCGATCTACCTGCCTCAGGAAGTCGCCTATGACGGGCCGGCGAAGCCCGGCACCATCGTCATCGATACGCACCAGAACTTCCTCTTCCTGATCGAGAAGAACGGCAAGGCGCGGCGCTACGGCGTTGGCACCGGCAAGCCCGGCTTCGAATGGTCGGGCACCCACAAGATCACCGACAAGAAGGTCTGGCCGGACTGGCGCCCGCCCGCGGAGATGATCAAGCGAGAGGCGGCCAAGGGCCGTTACCTGCCGACCTATCTTGCCGGCGGCATCGAGAACCCGCTCGGCGCGCGCGCGCTCTATCTCGGCACCACCGAATACCGCATCCACGGCACCAACCAGCCCTGGACGATCGGCGGCGCGGTTTCTTCCGGCTGCATCCGCATGCGCAACGAAGATGTCGTCGACCTCTACGAGCGCGTGAATGTCGGGACCACGGTCGAGGTGATATAATCGCAGCGAATCAGCTGGTTAGACGGCGCAGCACTTTTTGTCTGATGCTGTTGCAGCCAAGTCATAGTGCCATCCTGCGGGATGTGCTTTAACCAGCGAAGGGGTTTATGGGGGACGGGCCGTGTGGGGATACGGCCAGTCGCGAAAAGGCAGCGCAGGGAAACCGCGCTGCCTTTTTCGTTTTTTGTTTTTTCCATGCATGAGGTGGCAAGTCGCCCCGAAAGCAGGGCATTTCGTTTCCGGGGCTGATTTCCCGGCGCTCCTCTGCTATTGCAGTGCACAAATCTTGATAGTCACGCAATTCCGGAGGGCAGTGCGCCTTTCCTTGAATTGCCTCAGAAGGCAGAGGTGCCAGCCATGACCCGGACCGACGACAGCCGCTACCTGAAAGGCGGCCCGGTCGCCCAGCGCATCATCGCTTCGGTGCGCGAGGACGCAGCGATCGCCACGGCCGAAGGTTTCCCGCCGAAGCTTGTCTCGATCACCGTCGGCGATACCGCAGCGGTCGATGTCTATGTGCGCAACCAGCGCGCCAAGGCAGCCCTTGCCGGCATCTCCTTCGAGGAGCGGCGCTTTGCCGCCGACATCACCGCCGGCGAACTTGAAGCTGCGATCCACGGCCTCAACGCCGACCCGCGCGTCACCGGAATCATCATCCAGCGGCCGGTGCCGGCGCATATCCCGATCAAGACGCTGCAGGCGGCGGTGCATCCGCTGAAGGACGTCGAGGGCATGCATCCGGCCTCGATCGGCAACATCGTCTACAACCAGCTCGACCTGGCGCCCTGCACCGCGGCTGCCTCGGTTGAGCTGCTCAAGGAAACCGGCCTCGAGCTCCAGGGGCTCGAAGTGGTCGTCGTCGGCCATTCCGAGATCGTCGGCAAACCGATTGCCTTCCTGCTGATGAGCGAAGGCGCGACGGTGACGGTCTGCCATCACATGACGCGATCGGTGGCGGCGCATGCGCGGCGCGCGGACGCGCTGTTCGTCGCCGTCGGCAAGCCCAGGCTGATCAAGGCCGACATGGTGAAGCCGGGCGCTGCCGTCATCGACATCGGCATCAATTCCGAGGTCGGATCCGACGGCGAAACCCGCATCGTCGGCGACGTCGACACGGACAGCGTCAAGGACGTGGCCTCCTGGATCACGCCGGTGCCGGGCGGCGTCGGCCCACTCACCGTGGCGATCCTGTTGCGCAACACGATGGTGGCGCTGAACCGCCAGCGCGCGCTCTATCGCGCGACTTATGGCGTGCCGGATCAACTCGCGGCGGAGTAGGCGATAGCCGTCAGGTGTATTGCGGCACGTGGCAGGTGATGCGGCTTTCTTCATCCCAGAAGACGTAGAGCATGCCACCGCTGCCCCAGAAGAAGCCGGCGAGCGAATCGAACTGCAGCAGGAATTTCATTTCCCGATCGGTTCCAGGGACCAGTGGGGACTGCGGTCCCTGAACCCATGACGGCAGCCCGCCGAGCCGGAACAGATTCTGCCGCGAATTGCTGGTCCCCCAGGACTGTCTGAGCCAGCGCGGCGGCGTGGGCGCCAGACGGACGATGCTCTTCCTTGTCATCGGCTCGGGCGTGAAATCATTATCGGAATGAAACGGCGCAATCGGGGTCGGCCTGCCCTCTGCATCGTGCGCATAATAGGTCGGCTCCAGCGAGCCTTGGCACGTCTCAATGCATAGCCGAGGAAGGGATAAATTCGGGACGCAGAAGTCGTCCAAGGTGATCAGATGCACCAGCGTTCCGCCGCAGGCAGGACACTGATCTGCTCCTGCACCACCGATCGTGAATGGCTGCCCCGCCGTCGGCAAATGCCAGGTAGGATGATTGAGGCGTGTTGGAAAAGACGGGCCGTCCGGGGCGCCTCCTTCAAAGATAAAATGGTGACATGCTGGAGGTGAGCGGGGATCGGCATGGGTCTGCCAATCCGCAAAATCGTAGCTGGTGGCCAGTGCGCTGTCAGGGAACAATTCTGGTGCCTGCAGCATAACCTGGGATAAGAGATGTTCTACATCGATCCCGCGTTTCACCTCCCCTTGCAGAAAAAATGCGAGGCGGATCAGATGAGCATCGTCTAGAAACGAAACAGCATCCTCGATCAAAGTGGCCTGGTGAACGCCGGATTCGATCGCTGCCTTGATCAGTGCAAAAAGGAATTCGGATCCGTCCTTGAGATGCCGCGCGGTGATTGCCGTGCAATCTTCATAGCGCGCCTGAAGGGTCAGGCGCGGCGTCTTCGAGAGCAGCCGAACTACAGTTTCGATTTCCAGGATTTCCAAATCGGTCATCCCGCTATTGTTACGAGCAAGCGTCTTGCGATCAACTCATTTGGGGTGGTTCGCCGCCATAGGCCCAGTCGAGCAGTTTTATCGTATGCACCACCGGCAGTTTCGCTGCGGACGCAATCTGCGTGATGCAGCCGATATTGCCGGTAGCGACGATTTCGGCCCCGGTCGCCTCGATGTTCTTCACCTTGCGGTCGCGCAACTTGGCGGAGATTTCGGGCTGCAGGATGTTGTAGGTGCCGGCCGAGCCGCAGCACAGATGTCCCTCGCGCGGCTCGCGCACGACGAAGCCCGCCTTGGCGAGAAGCTCCTTCGGCTGACGCGTAATCTTCTGGCCATGCTGCATCGAGCAGGCGGAATGATAGGCGACGACCGTGCCCGGCTTGCGCACCGGCTCGGGCAGGTCGAGGGCTGCCAGATATTCGGTGATGTCTTTGGCCAATGCCGAGACGCGCGCCGCCTTTTTGGCATAGGCGGGATCGAGGCGGAGCATGAAGCCATAATCCTTGATCGTCGTGCCGCAGCCGGACGCGGTGATGATAATAGCGTCGAGCCCACCCTGCTCAATGGCGCGCATCCAGGCGTCGACATTCTGTCTGGCCGAGGCAAGGGCCTGATGCTCGCGGCCCATGTGATGGACGAGCGCGCCGCAGCAGCCCTCTCCTTCCGGCACCACGACCTCGACGCCGAGCCGTGTCAGCAGGGAGATGGTGGTTTCGTTGATGGCCGGGTCGAGCACTGATTGCGCGCAGCCGGTGAGGATGGCGACGCGGCCTCGCTTTGCACCCTGCCCAGCATGCGTCCTCGGTTTCGCCATCGGCGACACCGGCGGGATCGCGGACGGCGCGAGCTTCAGCATCGCCGCGACCGGCTTCAACCCCGGCAATTTCTCGAATAATCCAATGAACGGCCGGCCCAGCCCGGCAAACTTCAGCGCGGCGCGAAAGCGTGATGGGTAAGGCAGCACGGCAGCCAACACGGCACGGATCAGCCGGTCGATCAGCGGACGCTTATAGGTCTCCTGGATATGAGCGCGGGCATGGTCGACCAGATGCATGTAGTTCACGCCCGAGGGGCATGTCGTCATGCAGGCGAGGCAGGAGAGGCAGCGGTCGATATGGGTGACGATTTCCTTATCGGCGGGCCGGCCGTTCTCCAGCATATCCTTGATGAGGTAGATGCGGCCGCGCGGCGAATCGAGCTCGTTGCCCAGCGTCACATAGGTCGGGCAGGTGGCGGTGCAGAAGCCGCAATGCACGCATTTGCGCAGGATCTTTTCCGATTCCGCGACATGCGGATCGGCAAGCTGCGCGGCGGAGAAATTGGTCTGCATATCGCCGTCTCTGTTAAATGCAATTCCGGACGGAAAACCGTTTCACACTTTTCCTGGAATTGCTTTAGGCCATGCGGCCGGGGTTGAGAATCTGCTTCGGGTCGAACTCGGCCTTGAGCCGCGCCGAAAGCGCGGCCAGATGCGGCGGCTGCGGCTCGAACACCGGCAGCGCCGCGCGATGCGGCGCGGATGCGCGCACCAGCGTCGCGTGGCCGCCGCCATATTTGCGGATCAGTCCGCGCAACAGATCGGCCTCCGGATCGTCCTCGCGCATCGACAGCCACACCAGACCGCCCTGCCAGTCATAGAAGGCATCGACCGCCGCCTGCATGCGCAGCGCCATCACCACGTGATGCGCCGCGGATGGCGCCATCGAGACGCGCCAGACCGGCCGCGCGCCGCCATCGGCGAAGGGCCGGCAATCGCGGATGTCGCGCCAGATCACCTTCGAGGCCTCGCCGGCGATCTCCTCGAGCGGCCCGGCCTTGCCAAGCAGCCGCTTCAGGGCCTCGATGCGATAGACGACCGACGGGCCAAATCCCTCGACCCGCAACAGCGTGGCAGCATCGCTGCCATGCTTGCCGCCGGCAACCTTCGCGGCGATGCGCTCCGGCAGGTGCGCGGCGCTCGAAATCTCGGCGCTGGAGCCGACCGCCAGCGCCATTGCGGCCACGGCGGCATCGTCGAGCAGGCCGCGTATGGCCAAGGTCACTTCCGTTTCCGCGGCCGGCAGGACCTTGAAGGTGACGTCGGTCAAGACGGCGAGCGTGCCCCAGCTGTTCGCCATCAGCTTGGAGAGATCGTAGCCGGTGACGTTCTTGACCACGCGCCCGCCGGACTTGAAGGCTTCGCCGCGTCCGGAGACGGCGGCGACGCCAAGAATGTGGTCGCGCGCTGCACCTGCCTTGAGGCGGCGCGGGCCGGACAGGTTCGAAGCCAGCACGCCGCCGATCGTGCCGTTCTTGTCCCCTTGGCCCGGCTCGCCGCCGAGCAACGGGCCGTAGTCCATCGGCTCGAACGCGAATTGCTGGCCGTTTTCGGCAAGCAATTTTTCGATCTCGGCGAGCGGCGTGCCGGCACGGGCCGACAGCACGAGCTCGGCCGGTTCGTAGAGGGTTACGCCGATGAGGTGCGACAAGTCGAGTGTGTGTTCGGTCTGCAATGGGCGGCCGATGCCGCGCTTCGAGCCATGGCCGAGGATTTCGAGCGGCGTTTCCTCGGCGGCTGCCCATTGGATGGTGGAGAGGGTTTCGGCGGAAGAAGATGGGGTGAAGGTGGTCACGAGGGGGCGCCTTTCCTCGCCCCAGCGAGGCCAGGGCAATCGCATATGGCAGCGCTGCCCCCTCTCTGTCCGCTACGCGCACACCTCTCGCCCATTTCATGGAGGCGAGGAAACACCGACCGCCGACGTTGCGACCTTGGAAAGCTTGGGTTCCTCGCCCCCGCAACGCGGGGGAGAGGTGGCTCGGGCGCAGCCCGAGACGGAGAGGGGGCCATCATAGAGCGCTATCTCCCGTCTTCCTGGTTGCGAAAACAAACCTGAGGTCGGCAGCAACTACGTCTTCGGCAAGCCGTCCTTCCAACGCCGCAAAGATCGTCTCGCAAACGCTCCTCTTGTTCTTCAAGACATCGAAGCTCCAAAACCGCAAAACCGAGAAGCCCTCGCCCCGCATGAATTCATCCCGCCGCCTGTCGTACGAACTGTCCGCGTGCTGGCTGCCATCCAGTTCCACAATCAGCTTTTCGCTCCTGCACGCAAAATCCGCGAAATACGGACCGATGGGCATCTGGCGAACGAATTTGTATCCGCCTAGCCTTCTTGCCTTCAGTTCGTTCCAGAGGATCGCTTCCGCATGGTTGTCGCCGCTACGAAGCGCGCGGGCGCGGGCAATTTTCTCGGGCGAGCGGCGGCTTGGCTGATAGGCCGCCCCCCTCTCCGTCTCGGGCTTTGCCCGAGCCACCTCTCCCCCGCTTTGCGGGGGCGAGGAACTTTGATCCTGAGTCTTCATCAAAACCTCGGAATATCCGGAAACGCGACCTGCCCCCGATGCACATGCATCCTCCCAAGCTCCGCGCAGCGGCGCAGTTGCGGAAACACCTTGCCGGGGTTGAGCAGGTGGTTGGGGTCGAAGGCGCATTTCACCCGCATCTGCTGGTCGAGGTCGACCTGGTTGAACATTTCCGGCATCAGGTCGCGCTTCTCGACGCCGACGCCATGCTCGCCGGTCAAGACGCCGCCGACCTGGACGCAAAGGCGCAAAATGTCGGCGCCGAAGCTTTCGGCCTTGTCGAGCTCGCCCGGCACGTTGGCGTCATAGAGGATAAGCGGGTGCAGATTGCCGTCGCCGGCGTGGAAGACATTGGCGACGCCGAGGCCGTATTTCTCGGAGAGATCACGCATGCCGGCGAGCACGCGGGGCAGTTCCTTGCGCGGGATGGTGCCGTCCATGCAGTAATAATCCGGCGAGATGCGGCCGACCGCCGGGAAGGCCGCCTTTCGGCCGGCCCAGAAGCTCAACCGCTCCTGCTCGGACTGCGAGATGCGGCAGGTGGTCGAGCCGTTCTTGTAGGCGATCGCCTCGACGAGGCCGATCAGGTGGTCGACCTCGACACTCGGTCCGTCGAGCTCGACGATGAGCAGCGCCTCGACGTCGAGCGGATAGCCGGCATGGACGAAATCCTCGGCCGCGTGGATCGCCGGGCGGTCCATCATCTCCATGCCGCCGGGGATGATGCCGGCGCCGATGATGTCGGCGACGCATTGACCGCCCTGTTCGCTGGTCGGAAAGCCGATCAAGAGAGCGCGCGCCGTCTCCGGCTTCTTCAGGATGCGCACCGTCACCTCGGTGACGACGCCGAGGAGGCCTTCCGAGCCGGTCATCACGCCGAGCAGATCGTAGCCTTCCTGATCGAGATGGCTGCCGCCGAGCCGCACCACCTCGCCGTTCATCAGCACCATCTCGATGCCCAGCACATTGTTGGCGGTGAGCCCGTATTTCAGGCAGTGCACACCGCCGGAATTCTCGGCGACATTGCCGCCGATCGAGCAGGCGATCTGAGAGGATGGATCGGGGGCGTAATAAAAGCCCTCCTGCTCGACGGCGGTGGTGATGCCGAGATTGGTGACGCCCGGTTGGGCCACGACAACGCGATTAGGATAGTCGATTTGAAGAATGCGGTTGAAGCGGCTCATAACCAGCAGCACCGCATCCTCGAGCGGCAGCGCGCCGCCGGACAGCGAAGTGCCTGAGCCGCGCGGCACGACGCGGATGTTGCGCTCGTTGCAGTATTTCAGCACGCGCGAGACCTGGGCCACCGTTTCCGGCAGCACCACGACCAGCGGCAACTGCCGATAGGCGGTGAGGCCGTCGCTCTCGAAGGCGCGCATTTCATTGGCCGCGTCGACGACGCCCTCGCCCGGCACGATGATGCGCATGTCGGCGACGATCTCGGCGCGCCGGCGCATCGTTTCGGCATCTGGCTTGGGCATGGCTAAGCCGGACATCGGGCAGCCTCATCCGCTCTTGACTGGTCAAAATCTTTTACCAGCCCGACGGTTTTGTTGTAAATGCTGCTTCGCTTGCATTCGGCGGCGAGCGTGACGCCAAGCTTCCGCAGCGGCAATCTGCCGCTGCGGACAGACCCGCGCATGAAGATGGTTGTCCGCTACTCGCCCGGATGCTTTGCCGGCTCGGAATGCATCTTCCGCACGCGGCGCACGCCCCACCAGACGAGCAGGATGGCGACCGGCACGGAGGCCGCGGTGACCACTTCGGGCGCGAAAGCGTGACCGAAGACCGAGGCGCCCTTGGCGACATAGCCGATGAGGCCGACGACATAATAGGACACGGCGGCGACCGACAGGCCTTCGACGGTCTGCTGCAGACGCAGTTGCAGCCGGGCGCGGTTGTTCATCGAGGCCAGCAGGTCGCGGTTCTGCTTCTCCACATCGACATCGACCCAGGTGCGCAGCAGCGTCGTGGCGCGGGTGAGTTTTCGCGACAGGTTGGCCTGGCGCTCCTCGACCGAGCGGCAGGTGCGCATGGCGGGCGCCATGCGTCGCAAGAGAAAGCCCGCCCAGGTGTCGTAGCCTTGCACCGGCTCTTCATCCAGCGCTTCCAGCCTCGCGGTGACGATGCCGTCATAGGCGCGGCTGGCGCCGAAGCGATAGAGGCTGGACGCGGCGTCGGCCTCGAGCTCGGCGGCGAGTTCGGTGAGGTCGGCGAGCAAGGTCTGGCTGTCGCGGGTCTCGACCGCCTTCATTTCCAGTGTGGTCTGCGCCAGGCGGTCCTCGATGCGACGGGCGCGGCCTGACAGCGTCAATGCCATCGGCAGGCCAAGCATGGCCAGCGTCCGATAGGTCTCGATGTCGATCAGCCGCTGCGACAGGGCCCCGGTGCTGGCCGGCGTCAGGCCGCGATCGAGCACCAGCATGCGGGTCAGGCCGTCGCCGTCCTGGCGGAAATCGGTGACGATGGCGGCAGCGCCCCGCTCGACCAGCGAATAGCACAGGCTGGTCGGGTCGAAGCCGGCGATCAGCCTTTCGCTCGCCTGCGTCCATTTGCGGATTTCCAGACGGATGCCGGAAATCACGGTGCCGGGCGGCGAGAAGCCATTGCCGAAGGGCGAATCCTCTTGCCCCCGGCCGTTCTCGGCCAGCGGCCCTTCCCAGAGATAGGTCGAGAATTCCGTATGGCGCTCCCAGCGCAGCGTGCCCTTGCCCCATTTCATCGCATGGTGGCGGGCATTGCGCTCGGGCGCGGCGATGCCCAGCCGCCGCGACAGTTCCGACAGCACGGCATGATCGACCGCGGTGCCGCCCTCGGTCATGAAGGAGAGCTGGACGAGTACGCGCGGTTTCTCGATCAGCGGGTGCGGGCGGGCATGGACCTCGCCCAGCGCGCCAGGCCGTCCCTCATGCGCCGGAAAGCCCATCACGCTGCCTTGGGCGCGCGGTTGGAATTCGAGACTGGACATCTCGTCGGACACGGTTGGTCCCCCTGGTTTCGACCTTCGTGCAAACCCTGCCGTCTTGCGGCAATCGGCGGGACGCGTAAACAGCAAATATCTCCGTCCAGGCCGGTTAGCACGCGGCCGGCAATGCGACGGGCTGGGCGAATTGGATAAATAATTTGACCAGTTGGCGACAGAGGCTTTAATCTGCGCCACATCCGTCCCGCTTCCAGGCACCCTTCCGTTGAGCGACATCTTCTCCAGGATCGAGCATTCGCGCACCGCCGACGAGGTGGTGCAGCAGATCGAGAGCCTGATCCTCGAAGGCGTGCTGCGCACCGGCGACCGGTTGCCCGGCGAGCGCGAGCTGGCGCGCCAGTTCGACGTGTCGCGGCCGATCCTGCGCGACGCGCTGAAGGCGCTGGAAGGCCGCGGGCTGCTGACGACCAAGGCCGGCGGCGGCACGCATGTCGCCGACGTCATCGGCCAGCTCTTCACCAAGCCGGTGACCGATCTCATTTCCACGCACCGCAAGGCGGTGACCGACTATCTGGAATACCGGCGCGAGATCGAGGCTGTCGCGGCCGAATACGCGGCGCGCCGCGCCACGCCGGAGGACCTCGCCCTGCTCGACCGCATCATGGCACGCATGGACGAGGCGCACCGGACCGGCGATTTCGACGATGAGGCGGAAATCGACGTCGAGTTCCACCACGCCGTCTGCGAATGCGCGCACAACATCATCCTTTTGCACACGCTGCGTTCCTGCTACCGGCTGCTGTCGGAAGGCGTGTTCCAGAACAGGCTTCTGGTGTTCGGCGTGCCCGGCGCGCGCGAGGCGCTGCTTGAGCAGCACCGGGCGATCCATGCCGCGATCAAAGCGGCAGACCCAATCGCGGCGCGCAAGGCTGCGATGGACCACATCACCTACGTCGAGCGCTCGATGGCTGAAGCCGAGCGCAGTGGCGACTGGCAGCGCGTATCCAGGCTGCGCCTCAGACAGCGCTCGGACGCCGGCGACATCGAACCCACACGAAAACGCTCCTAAGCAGCGGGGACAACCATGAGCGAAATCCTCACCATCGCCGACCTCAAGGACCTGGCACGCCGCAAGGTGCCGAAGATGTTCTTCGACTATGCCGATTCCGGCGCCTGGACGGAGAGCACCTACCGGGCCAACGAAGAGGATTTCGGCAAGATAAGGTTCCGCCAGCGCGTGCTGGTCGACATGAGCAACCGTTCGCTGGAATCGACCATGGTCGGCGAGAAGGTAGCGATGCCGGTGGCGCTCGCGCCGACCGGGCTTACCGGCATGCAGCATGCCGACGGCGAGATGCTGGCGGCGCAGGCGGCGGAAGCGTTCGGCGTGCCGTTCACGCTGTCCACCATGAGCATCTGCTCGATCGAAGATGTCGCCTCGGTGACCAAAAAGCCGTTCTGGTTCCAGCTCTATGTGCTGCGCGACAAGGACTTCGTGCTTAATCTGATCGACAGGGCCAAGGCGGCGAAATGCTCGGCGCTGGTGCTGACGCTCGATCTGCAGGTCCTGGGTCAGCGCCACAAGGATGTGCGCAACGGTCTCTCGGCGCCACCCAAGATGACGCTCGCCAACATCGTCGACCTTGCGCTGAAGCCGCGCTGGTGCCTGGGGATCGCGGGTACCAAGCGCCGCACCTTCCGCAACATCGTCGGCCACGCCAAGGGTGTCGGCGACGTCTCTTCGCTGTCGTCCTGGACGAACGAGCAGTTCGATCCGCATCTGTCGTGGAAGGACGTCGCCTGGATCAAGGAGCGCTGGGGCGGCAAGCTCATCCTGAAAGGCATCCTCGACAAGGAGGACGCGCTGATGGCGGCTGAGACTGGCGCCGATGCGATCGTGGTCTCCAATCACGGCGGACGGCAGCTCGACGGCGCACCGTCCTCGATCTCGGTGCTGGAAGAAATCGCCGATGCGGTCGGCGACAGGATCGAAATCCATATGGATGGCGGCATCCGCTCCGGCCAGGACGTGCTCAAGGCGCTCTGCCTCGGCGCCAAGGGCACCTATATCGGCCGACCCTTCCTCTACGGCCTCGGTGCGATGGGCAAGGACGGCGTCACCAAGGCGCTCGAAATCATCCGCAAGGAAATGGACATCACGCTGGCGCTGTGCGGTAAGCGTTTGGTAACCGACATGGGCAAGGACCAGTTGCGGCGCTAGGCCTTATTCACCGATCCGCCCTAGTTTCCCGTGGTGGACCACACGGGAAGACGTACGCCTTGACTGAGACCGGCATCCATTATCTCGACGCGCGCGGTCCGGACGGCATGCGGCTTTACGCGATCGGCGACGTGCACGGACGCCACGACCTGCTCGCCGCCATGCATCGCCACATCGAGAGCGAACTGGAATATGCGCCCGGGTCGGACTGGCGCATCATCCATCTCGGCGACTATGTCGACCGCGGACCGGATTCCAGAAGCGTCATCGATTTTCTGATCGAGACGCGCAAGCGCGATCCGCGCAACATCATGCTCGCCGGCAACCACGACATCGGCATGCTCGAATTCCTGGCCGAGGCAGAGCCGGACGGCCTGTTCGTGAATTACGGCGGCGTGCAGACGGCGCAGTCCTATGGCGTCGATCTTCTTGGCGACGCCCACTGGTACGGCAAGGCGCAAGCCATCGCCCGGGGACATATGGCCCTGGTGAAAGCGGTGCCGCACAGCCATATCGATTTCCTGCAATCGCTGACGCTTTCGGCGACCTTCGGCGACTTCTTCTTCTGCCACGCCGGGATAAGACCGGGTGTGCCGCTCGACCGTCAGAACCAGCAGGATCTGATCTGGATCCGTGACGCCTTCCATGACCATCCAGGGCTTTTTTCCAAGGTGATCGTGCACGGGCACACGCCCGTCCCGGAAGCCGAGGTGAAGGCCAACCGCGTCAATGTCGACACGCTCGCCTGGAAATCCGGAACGCTAAGCGCGCTGGCCGTCAATGGCGGCGACAAACGCATCCTCGCCATGCAGGGGAAAGCGTTTTAGGCGCGATCCCGGCGCAGGCCTGCTTGCGATTTTGATTGTGGCCTAGTTCAGCGAGGCGGTGACGCCATAGCCGTCGACGGCGCGGTGGTTGGTCGCTGCGTCGGCGGCATAAATGCCCAGGCCGCAGAGCACGATGGCAGACAGCATGACAAAAGACAGGAGAGCTGCTTTCACGGACGTCATCTCTGGTTAAGCTTTCTGCATCTGGGCACGAGGCGGTTACCAATGCGTTGAAACGATAAAATGCGTCTCAATGTTTCGACGATTTCGCGCTTCTAAGCAGATTCTGTTTCGCCGGTGTGTCGGCTGGATCACACAAAAGGTTCATGGCGGTTGCATCGACGATACAAAGCGCGCCCTCTTAAAAGAGCGGCCGGACACAAACCAAGAAAGAAGAATGTTGTCCCCAGACGGAAGCGCTGAGGCGTGCCAATTATGCCACGCTTCGCCCGATCGGGGTGGAGTTCAGATCGTCGCAACCCAGGCGCGGGCTATCGCCAGTCCGGCGCTATCGGCGTCGGCACCATTGCGGGCCAGTTCGTCGTCGAGACGATCGTTCCAGTCGGGATGACGCTCGGCGATCATAGCGGCGAAGGAGGTGCTCCAGTCGCGCACCATCGGCGTATCCGCCTCGAAGTGGAACTGGAAGCCATAGACGGCGCGGCCGAGGCGGAAGGCCTGGTTTTCGGCGACCGCGCTGCCGGCCAGCCGCACGGCGTTTTCCGGCAGGCCGAACGTGTCGTCATGCCATTCGAAGATCGGGAATTTCTCGGGCAGCGCCGCCATGACCGGATCCGATTTGGCGGCCGGCGTCAGCGACACCCTATGCCAGCCGAACTCGGTGGCGCCGCCGATCTGGTTGGTGCCGCCGAAGGCCCGCGCCAGAAGCTGACTGCCGAGACAGATGCCGAGAACCGAGCGATCCTTGTCGGCGAAATCGCGTGCCAGGTCGAGCAATGCGGGGAAATAGGGACAGATCTCGTCGTCGAGCGCGTTCTGGGCGCCGCCTAGCACCACGATGGCATCGTGCCCGGTGCTGTCGCCGGGCAGCGTATCGCCGCGATAGGGCTTGCGCAGGTCGATATCGGCGCCGGCTTCCACAAGGGCAGCGCCAATCTGGCCAAGGCCCTCATTGTCGAAATTCTGGACGACCAAAACCCGCATCGAAAACCTGCTGACATGAAAAACGCTGGGGCGAGCGATATCATGCGGCCCGTGTTTCAGCCAAGATGCGTGCCGGAGAGAAAGCTATGCCACTGCAGAACCGGGTCGACCCTTTCGGCGCCATTCACGCCGTGCCGGAACGCGGCCTGTTCACCGGCAATCGCGGCATCATCCATGATCCCGAGACGAAGACGCTGCTGAGGAAGCGCTGGGCCTTGCCGGCCTGGATCATCTGCGTCTGCGAATTCGGCAATGTGCGGCGCGAGCCAATGGGCCGCAACCGGCCAGGAGGAAAAGCCGGCTGGACCGAATTGTTCTTCCTCGACGAGGTGACGGCGCTGGCCGCCGGCCACCGGCCCTGCTTCTTCTGCCGGCGTGAACGGGCGACCGACTTCGTCAGCCGTTTCGGTAAGGCGTTCGGGATTGAAGAACCGCGCGCGCCGATGGTCGACAAACGGCTGCACAAGGAGCGGCTGGCTTCCGGCGGACGGCCGCCTCTCGTGACCGCGCCGGAGCTCGGAGGCTTGCCGGATGGAACGGTGGTAGCGCAGGGCGACGCTGCTTATGCGCTGCGCGGCGGCAAGGCACGCAAATGGTCGTTCGCGGGCTATTCGAGTCCCATCGCCTTCGATCGCCTCACCGGAGGGTCGCTGCGCCTGCTGACGCCGGCGACCACCATTGCGGTATTGCGGCAAGGCTTTGCGCCTGTCTGGCATCCGACCGCCGATATTTGATGCCGCAGCCGGCCTCGCTCGTTCCCAAGCAGATATCGTGGGATGTCCCACGAATATCTGCTTAGATTCCCTTGTTTTTCGCAGGTTCTGATCGCAAAACCGCGAGACACTTTTGCGGAACCTGCTTGGGCCATGCGCGCCAACTACAAAATGCAGCGGCTGTTCGTGCCTGACGATCTCGGACCCGGCCTCGAATTCGACGCCGGACAGCAGCAGAGCCATTATCTCGCCCATGTGCTGCGGCTCGGCGAAGGCGCCGAAATCCTCCTTTTCAACGGCCGCGACGGCGAATGGTCGGCGTCGGTCGCTGCAAAGTCCAAGAAGGCGGTCCGGCTGAAGGTGCTCGCGCTGCAGCGGCCGCAGCCGCCGCTGCCCGATCTCCTCTATTGCTTTGCACCGCTGAAGCAGGGCCGGCTCGACTACCTCGTGCAGAAAGCTGTCGAGATGGGCGCCGGCACCCTGCAGCCGGTCATCACCCAGCACACGCAGGTGGCGAAGCCCGGCATCGATCGGCTGCGCGCCAATGTCGTCGAGGCGGCCGAGCAATGCGGCATACTGGCGGTGCCGGAAATGCGCGAAGCGGAGAAGCTGGAGCGGTTGCTCGCCGGTTGGGACAAGGAGCGGCGGCTGATCTTCTGCGACGAGGATGCCTCGACCAACAATCCGCTGCCGGCCCTGCAAGCGGTCAGTGAGAAGAGACTTGCGCTTCTGGTCGGTCCGGAGGGCGGATTTTCCGAGGACGAGCGCAAGATGCTGAGGGCCTTGCCTTTCGTCACCGCCATCCCGCTCGGGCCGCGCATCCTGCGCGCCGACACCGCGGCGGTGGCCGCATTGGCTGTGATCCAGGCGACGATCGGCGACTGGTAGGATTTGCCTTCTTCCCTTTTGCGAGAAGGTGTCGCCGAAGGCGACTGATGAGGGGTGTTCCAGAAGACACCCGCCTCTCACTCCGCTGGAACACCCCTCATCCGTCTCGGCGCTACGCGCCGATCCACCTTCTCCCACAAGGGGGAGAAGGGAAGGTAAGCCATGCAGATCAAATCCAGTTGAGCCGTGGCTCAGGATTTTTCGCTTGATCGGCTACTGACATTTCGTCCATCTAGCGCCCGGCGGCCAGTTGATGGCTGCGGAGGGCTTTCTAATGGCGCGCGACACAACCGATACCCAGCTCATCGAAGGCGTCGACGAACTTGTCGGCTATCTGGCCGACGGCAACAAGCCGCGCGACAAATGGCGCATCGGCACCGAGCATGAGAAGTTCCCCTTCTATGTCGACGGCAACGCGCCGGTGCCCTATGGCGGCGAGCGCGGCATCCGCGCCATCCTCGAGGGAATGCGCGAAAAACTCGGCTGGGATCCGATCATGGATGCCGGCCGTATCATCGGCCTGGTCGAGCCGACCGGCCAGGGCGCGATCTCGCTGGAGCCCGGCGGCCAGTTCGAGCTTTCCGGCGCGCCGTTGGAATCGATCCACCAGACCTGCCGCGAGGGCAACGCGCATCTGGCGCAGGTGCGCGAGATCGCCGAGCCGCTCGGCATCCGCTTCCTCGGCCTCGGCGGCAGCCCGAAATGGTCGCTGGCCGATACGCCGAAAATGCCGAAGTCGCGCTACGAGATCATGACGCGCTACATGCCGAAGGTCGGCACCAAGGGCCTCGACATGATGTACCGCACCTGCACGATCCAGGTGAATCTCGACTTCGAGAGCGAAGCCGACATGCGCCGCAAGATGCAGGTGTCGCTGAAGCTGCAGCCGCTGTCGACGGCGCTGTTTGCCAACTCGCCCTTCACCGAGAGCAGGCCGAACGGCCTGCAGAGCTGGCGCGGCGACATCTGGCGCGACACCGACAACCAGCGCTCCGGCATGCTCGAATTCTGCTTCTCGCCCGATTTCGGCTTCGCCGACTATGTCGAATGGGCGCTCGACGTGCCGATGTATTTCGTCATTCGCGACGGCCACTATCACGACATGACGCGCTACACCTTCCGCCAGTTCATGGCGGGCGCTGCCCGCAATGAACTCCCTGACGGCCTGCCGACGATGGGCGACTGGGCAAATCATCTCTCGACCCTGTTCCCCGACGTGCGCCTGAAGCGTTTCCTCGAAATGCGCGGCGCCGACGGTGGACCGTGGCGGCGCATCTGCGCCCTGCCCGCTTTCTGGGTCGGGCTGCTTTACGACGAGCAGGCGCTTGACGCCGCCGAAGCGCTGACTTCGAGCTGGACCTATGAAGAAGCGCTGGCGATGCGCAACGCCGTGCCGGAGCTTGGCATTGCCGCGCCGTTCCGCAACGCCACCTTGCGCGACGTCGCCCGCGACGTGCTCGCCATCTCGCGCATGGGCCTGAAGAACCGGGCCAAGAAGAACCGCGACGGCTATGACGAGACGTCGTTCCTCAACACGCTCGACGAAGTGGTCGCGCGCGGCACCACCAGCGCCGAGGAGATGCTGTCGGCCTACCACACGCGCTGGGGCGGCTCGATCGAGCCGGTGTTCATGGAATATGCGTATTAACCGTCCGGCATGCGCCGAGCGGTTGGGCGCCAAAAGCCGCTTCAATCGGTAATGGAAACGAACTAGGCTCTCCGATGAGGATATTCTCGGAGGAGAACCCAAATGCCTTCCCTGTTCGACATTTTCGCCCAGGCCCAGAACGGCGCCGGCATACAGGCGCTGGCACAGCAATACGGGCTTTCGATGCAGCAGACGCAGGCCGCGGTGCAGGCGCTGCTGCCGGCATTTTCGCAAGGGCTGCAGCGCAACACCGCCGATCCCTACGGGATGGGCGCATTCATGACGGCTATGGCGAGCGGCCAGCACGCCAAGTATTTCGAGGACGCCACGAGGGCCTTTTCGCCGCAAGGCATCGATGAGGGCAACGGCATACTCGGCCATCTGTTCGGCTCGAAGGATTTGTCGCGCGCCGTGGCAGCCCAAGCCGCGCAGGCGACGGGCTTGAGCCAGCAGGTGCTGCAGCAGATGCTGCCGGCCATGGCTTCGATGATGATGGGCGGGCTGTTCAAACAGACCAACAATCAATTGAGTGGGGGGCAGATGCAGGCCGCCGGCTTCGGCGGCAGCGGCAATCCGCTTGGCGAGATCATCGAGCAGATGATGCGCCAAGGCGGCCTCACGCCGGCACCGCAGCCGGCGCCCTATGGCGAGAACCCGCTCGGCAAGGTGCTGCAGGACATGTTCGGCGGCGGCACGCAGCTGCCGCAAAGTCAGCCCCAGCAGGCCCCCAGTCCGTACGGCGAAAACCCGCTCGGGAAGGTGCTGCAGGATATGTTCGGCGGCGGCGCGACGCAGCAGCCGCAGCAGACTCAACCACAGCAGCCGCAAAGTCCCTATGGCGACAACCCGCTGGGCAAGATCTTCGAGGAGATGCTGCGCCAGGGCGGCGGCGGTTTCGGCATGCCTGGGGCACAACCGGCGCCGCAGCCGCAGCAGAGCGCGCCGCAACAGCCGCAAACCAATCCGAGCGGCCGGCCGCGAAACCCGTTCGACGATATCTTCGGCAAGATGTTCGAGACCGGTGCCCAGCAGCGCGACGAATATGAGAAGAGCGTCGGGACGATCTTCGACCAGTTCAAGCGCGACATGGACCGGCGGTGAGTATCGCGCCGACGGCGAGGTCGTCATCCACGGGCGGAGCGACGCGAAGCGGAGCGTAGACCCGAGGATCCATGCCGTTACCTTCGCCGAAGGTGCAGCGGAGCAGAATTCTGCACAGTTGCAGCACATCAACGTCACGGCATGGATTCTAGGGTCTGCGCGCGTCGCTTCGCTCCTTGCTCCGCCCTAGAATGACGAACTAAAAGAAAAATGCCCGGTCCTGGAGGAGGAACCGGGCAATGTGCAGGCTGGCCGGCGGGGAACCGGCAGGGAGTGTGGGAGCCTGCATGAAACTTGGTCGCGCCGAGCCGTGAAAAGGTTCAACGCGACCGGAAATCCGGGCAATGCGGCCGTTCAGGCCACCCGACGAGCAAGATCCTCGATCGTGTCGGCGCGCTCGCTGGCAATGGCGCGCAGCTTCACCGTCGGATCGCGCCCGAAGGGCACGGCGACGGCGAGATGAAGGTCGGAGCGCGTCAGGCCGATATCGGCAAGCTCGGCGTCCGACATCTCGCCCAGGCGATAGAAGGCACGGCGGTTTTTCCAGGCGACATAGGCGTTGGCGAGAGCATTGAGCACGCGCGTCGCAACGGCCGGACGCGTGGTGATGCGCGGGGTCTCGGAAGCGAATTCAATCGTGGTCATGTCAGTCTCTCCTTCCAGGAGCCGAGCGGACGAAACCAGGCGATCGGCGCCTTGGGAGAAGCGCCGTTCCGGTTTCCATTCACATGCTGTCATGTGGACAATGCCAATTTGCCATCGCGAGATTGATTAATCCAACGAATGTTTTTAATCTGTAGCATCAACATCAATGATGGGTTTGACCGATGAAAGCGCCGCTCGACCTCGATCAGTTGCAAACCTTCATCTCGATCGCCGACACCGGCAGCTTCACCCGCGCGGCCGAGGAGGTGCATCGGACACAGTCGGCAGTGTCGATGCAGATGCGGCGGCTGGAGGAGCGGATCGGCAAGCCGTTGTTCGAAAAGGACGGCCGCACCAACAAGCTGACCGAGGAGGGCGAAAGGCTGCTTGCCTACGCGCGGCGGCTGATCCATCTCAACCGCGAGACTTTGGCCGCCTTCGACGACCAGCGGCTCGAAGGCACGATCCGTATCGGCACGCCGGACGATTATGCCGATCGCTTCCTGCCCGAGATCATGGCGCGTTTCTCGCGCTCCAACCCGCGCGTCGAACTGACGGTCGTCTGCGAGCCGACGCCAGGGCTGGTCGAGCACATCAAGCGCGGCAATCTCGACCTGGCGCTGGTGACGCATAACGATACGCGCGGCCAGTCGGAAGTGGTACGGCGCGAGCCGCTTTTGTGGGTGACGTCCGCCAACCATGCCACTCACGAACAGGAAACCCTGCCGATGGCGTTCGGCCGGCCGAACTGCATCTGGCGGCGCGCGGCGGTCGACGTGCTCGACCGGCAGAACCGCGAGTACCGCGTGCTGTTCTCCAGCTTCTCGGCCACGGTGATCACCGCGGCCGTGCTTTCCGGCCTGGCGGTCTCGGTGCTGCCGGAATGCGCGCTGCGGCCAGGCATGCGCGTGCTCGGCGAGGCCGACGGCTTCGGCCAGTTGCCGGACTGCCGCATCGGCATCATGCGCGGCCAGACCTCGCAGCCGGAGATCGTCGACGCTTTGGCCCGTCACATTGCCGAAAGCCTCGACAACATTTCCGTGCCGCTCGGCGAGGAGGCGGGAAGCTTCGACTTCGCCGCCCTCGCCTTCGCCAAGATGAAGCGGGTCAAGGCGAACCAGATCATGCCTGGCTGGTAGAGTCAGGCGCGAGCGGCGGAACGTTCCCGGTCGGCAGGTGAAACACCCGGCAGCGCAAGCAATTGGCCGGGCTCCAGCGGCGGCGACAGCAGATAGCCCTGCAACTGGCGGCAGCCCATGCCGACCAGCAAGGCCTTTTGGGCATCGGTCTCGACGCCTTCGGCGGTCACCTCGACCTTGAGCGCCTGCGCCAGCTCGATCAGTGTCTTGACGATTGCGCGCGCGCTTTCGTCCTCGTCGAGCAGATGCACGAAAGAGCGGTCGATCTTCAACTTGTCGATCGCCTGGCGGCGCAGATAGCTCAGCGAGGAATAGCCGGTGCCGAAATCGTCGAGCACGATGCAGATGCCGGATTGACGCAGCGCGGCAATCACCGTGCCGATCGTATCATTGTGCTCGAGCAGCACGCTTTCGGTGGTCTCAAGCTGCAGGCGACAGGGATCGAGCCCGGTTTCGCTCAGGATATCGGCGACCTGTCCGGCAAAGCCGATGTCACGCAGCTGCATCGGGGAGATGTTGACCGCGATCCAGGGCAATTCCGTCCCGGCGGCAAAGCGGCAGGCTTCGCCCAGCGCCCATTTGCCCAAATCGCCGATGAGGCCGCGCTCTTCGGCGATGGCGATGAATTGCGCCGCCGGCAAAGCGCCGTGCACTTCATGGCCCCAGCGGATCAGCGCTTCGGCCCCCAGTATCGCGCGGCCGTCGGCCGAGAAAACCGGCTGATAGGCGAGCTTGATGCCACCTTCGCCCTCCAGCGCCTTGCGGAGTTCCGATTCGACCTTGCGCTTGCGCAGCAAGAGATCGTCCATGTCGCCGGCAAACAGCTCGCAGCGGCCACGACCGTTCTTCTTGGCCTCGTAAAGCGCGATGTCGGCCTTGCGCAACAGCTCGTCCGCGTCGATGTCCGATCCAGACGACAGCGCGATGCCGACGCTCGCGCTGACGAAGACTTGGTCGTCGATCAGCCGGAACGGCTCACGCAGCTTCAAGAGCAGCCTTTCGGCGATGTCCTCGGCGCTTCCGACGTCGGGAACGTCAAGCAGGATGACGGCGAATTCGTCACCGCCGAGCCGCGCGACGGTATCGACTTCGCGGATCGTATGCTTGAGCCGCGCCGCCGTCTGGCGCACGAGCTCGTCACCGGCCGGATGGCCGAGCGTGTCGTTGATATGCTTGAAGCGGTCGAGGTCGAGGTAGAGCAGCGCGACGTGCGTCTTGTCCCTGCTGGCGAACAGCAGCGTGCGCCGCAAGCGGTCCTCGAACAGCGCCCGGTTGGGCAGGCCGGTGAGCGTGTCGTGGAAGGCGAGATATTGCGCCTGGTCCTGGCTGGTCTGCAGCGCCGTCGAGGCCCGACGCAACCTGCTCAACAGGAATACCAGCACGCCGCCCGCCAACAGCAGCGCGATCGCCAAGGCAGGAGCGATCTCGCGCACCAGAGCAAGGCCGGGCCGCAGCTGGTCCCAGCCGATATAGCCGAGGATGACGCCGCGCGAATCAACCAGCGGCACGGCGGCTGGGCCAGCCGGCTGTGACAAAGGCACCAGCCGCGCGCCATCAAGCAGGTACTTTCCGGCGATCTTGCCGATCACCGCGTCATTGATGAATTCGACCGACACATGCAGATATTCGGTGCCTTGCGCCTGGCTGATCCTGTCCGAGCTCGGCAGGAGCGGCGCGACGCTGACGATCGCTGGCGCGCCATCGAGGGACACCAGATCCTCGGCCACCATCTTCGCAGGCTGGCCGTACGCATCGGTCTGCGGCGGCCCAGCCAGCATGCGACGCAGTTTTTCGATGATCGGAAGAAGCGTGGGCTGGTCCTCGCCATAGGCGGAAGCGTCGACCACCTTGCCCTCGCGCATGGCGTGGATCGCATGATTGGCGGCGTCGAGAATATAGACCCGGTTGTGACCATAATAGGTGTACATCCAGACACTGAGATTCTCTTCGATCCAGGTCTGGTTGCCTGCCCTCACATTGATGATCGCGTCATCCCAGACCGAAACGCTTTCCTGCTCCCGCTGAACAGACGCAATCTGGTCCTTCAAACCATCGGCGATGAACATCTTTTGTCGTACGAGCGAGGCATCATCGGCCTGGCTGGCCGCGTAGAAGCCGAAGCCCACGACGATGGCTAAAGCGAAAGTGGCGAGCGTCAGCACGGTCAGCGTGACCTGACGGGTCAACGGGCTGCTGTTTTGGCGTGCGCTCATCGGTCCCCGGCCGCTCTTCTGGGCCTGTCAAAGCAAATCGGGCTTAAGATCGCGTTATGATATTGGCGCGGTTTCGCCGCGCTTGACGCGGGCCGATAAGCGTTCCCCAATCGCGCAATGAGTGAAACAGCAACCGAATCACGCAGCAACGCCACCGAATATACGGTGAGCGAGATTTCCGGCGCGCTGAAGCGCACTGTCGAAGACGCCTTCGGCAATGTGCGGGTGCGTGGCGAGATTTCCGGCTATCGCGGCCCGCATTCGTCCGGCCACGCTTACTTCGCGTTGAAGGACGACCGCGCGCGGATCGATGCGGTGGTCTGGAAGACCACCATGGCGCGGCTGAAGTTCCGCCCCGAGGAAGGCATGGAGGTGATCGCCAGTGGCAAGCTGACCACCTATCCCGGCAAATCCAACTACCAGATCGTTATCGACAATCTGGAGCCGGCGGGCGCCGGCGCGCTGATGGCGCTGCTCGAAGAGCGCAAGCGCCGGCTGCAGGCCGAAGGCCTGTTCGATGCCGGCCGCAAGCGTCGGCTGCCTTTCATGCCCAAAGTCATCGGCGTCGTCACCTCGCCGACCGGCTCGGTGATCCGCGACATCATCCACCGCATCAAGGACCGGTTTCCGCTTCATGTGCTGGTGTGGCCGGTGAGGGTCCAGGGCGAGACGACGGCCAGGGAGGTGACCGCGGCCGTCAACGGCTTCAATGCGCTGACATGGGACGGACCCATCCGCCAACCCGATCTGTTGATCGTGGCACGCGGCGGCGGCAGCCTCGAGGACCTCTGGGGCTTCAACGACGAAGGGCTGGCGCGGGCGGTGGCGGCGTCCGCCATCCCGGTGATCTCGGCCGTCGGGCACGAGACCGATACGACGCTGATCGACTTTGTTGCCGACATGCGCGCGCCGACGCCGACGGGCGCGGCCGAGATTGCCGTGCCGGTCAGGGCGGATCTGGAGGCTACCCTGGCCAGCCTTGCCGCGCGGCTCAACGCCTGCGCCTCGCGGCATCTGGAACGCAAGCGCCAGGCGGTGCGTGCGGCGGCGCGCGCGCTCCCCTCGCCCGACCAGTTGCTGGCGCTGCCGCGCCGCCGTTTCGACGATGCGACCAGCCGCCTCGGCCGAGGGCTGACGGTGAATATCGAGCGCAAGCGGGCGACACTGGAGCGGCAAAGGCTGACGCCGGCAACCCTGTCGCGGCGCCTCAATGAAGCGCGCACGCTGACGGGTCGCGATATTGCCCGGGCGCGAGCCGCGTTCTTCGCCATCGTGCGCGAAAGGCGCGCGCGATTCAAACGCACGGCGGCAAGGCTGTCGCCGGCGCCGATCGTGCGGCGCCAGAAGCAACAGGCCGACACGCTGGCAGCGCTGTCGCGCAGGCGGGAGCAGGCGACGGCGCGGCGCCTCGACCGGCTGCGCGCGACTCTTACCCAGGCGGACCGGCTGCTTTCAACATTGTCGCACAAGGCCGTGCTGGCGCGCGGCTTCGCGCTAGTCAAGGACGCCGAAGGCGCCGTCGTCAAAGGGGTCGCGGAGCTGGCACCGGGCGCGGTGCTGCAGCTTGAATTCGCGGACGGCACTGCCGATGCCATCGCAACCTCCGGCGGGGCGCGGCCGAAGCTGGCCGCGAAATCGCCCGCCAAGGCCAAGGAGCCGGGCAATCAGGGTTCGTTGTTCTGAGGTTTCCATGCGCGACCACGACCCGCATCTTCGCACGCCATCTGGCAAGCCGCGCCTGCGCTCGTTCGGCATCGCGCTCGACGGCACGCCGGGCCCTTTCAACGCCATCACCGACGTGCCGGGCGTGTCGGTGGGCTACACGACGCTGATTTCAGGCGACGGCCCGCTGCAGGTCGGAAACGGTCCGGTGCGCACCGGCGTGACCGCGATCCTGCCCAGGCCGGTTCGGGAACTCGCGACGCCGGTGTTCGGCGGCGTGTTCAGCCAGAACGGCAATGGCGAGCTGACCGGAACGCATATCATCGAGGAAACCGGCGCCTTCAATTTCCCGGTCACCATCACCAACACGCATTCCTGCGGCGTGACCCGCGATGCCACCTTGCGCTGGATGCATCGCGTCTTGCCGGCTGCGCTCGATAGCGGCTGGGGCCTGCCAGTGGCGGCAGAGACCTATGACGGCTTCCTCAACGACATCAACGGCCATCATGTAAGCGTCGACCATGTGACCGCAGCACTCGACAGCGCCAGCGGCGGCGCCATCGAGGAAGGCAGCGTCGGTGGCGGAACCGGCATGATAAGCTTCGGCTTCAAGGCCGGATCCGGCACCGCCTCGCGCATCGTCGGATGGCGGGACCGGCGCTACACGCTTGGTGTCTTCGTGCAGGCGAATTTCGGCAAAAGGCACAATTTCACCATTCGCGGCCGGCGTGTCGGCCCCGAATTGGCCCAGCCGGCCATCCGCGAGGGCGCGCCGCGCGCCGAAAAGGGTTCCATCATTGCCATCATCGCCACCGACGCGCCGTTGCTGCCGCATCAGATGAAGCGGCTCGCCCGGCGCGTGCCGCTCGGCATTGCCGTGACCGGGGGCTATGGCTATCACAGTTCTGGCGATATTTTTCTCGCCTTCTCGACCGCCAATGCCGAGGCCGCGCTGGCGCCTTCAGGCCGCATCGCCCGCGCGGAATTCATCCCGGACGTCGACATCGACCCGTTCTTCGACGCGGTCGTGCAAGGCGTGGAGGAAGCGATCCTCAACGCATTGGTTGCCAATGCGGATATGACGGGGCGCGACGGCAATTTCGTGCCGGCGCTGCCGAAGGAATGGCTGGAGGAAAAATTCGGCTGAGAAACGGCGCCGCCGGCCCGTGGCGGACCGGGGTTTATTCCGGTTTGTCTGGGTTGACTTCGCTGCTGCCCTCTTCAACGGCTTCCTCGAGGCGCGACGCGATCAATTCCTGGATGTCGCCGACCTCTTCCTGGATGTCCTCCAGCAGAATGCCTGCCTCGGCGGCCTTGGCGCAGCATTCCTTCGCAAGGGTCTCGGCCTGCTTGTCGATCTTGATCGGCAAATGCTGGCATTGGACTTTCTCGCCAATCCATCCGCGCAAGAACTCGATCGCATGTTCACTCATACTGCTTTTTTCCCTAGCGGCAAAGCCGGTTGGTCGTCATGAACGTCCGCATCCCTGCAAAGGATGCATGCTCCATTCGAGCCGAGTCGGCCTCGACCGGCAAGACACCTTGTCCATGGGACAATATATCTCGCCCTAGAGACAAGAGAGCTTGCCCATGGTCCGCGGAGCCGAAGGAATGGAAGGGTTCAAGGTGCACGTTCAGATCATCGAGAGTGATGGTACCGTTGGCTGGGATCGAACCAGCGACCTCCGGATCCACAATCCGGCGCTCTAACCAGCTGAGCTACAACGGCCTGCCTGCCTGAGCTGGATCGAGGTGAAAGCTTCATTCTCCGTGATCCGCTCTGTCGTTCGGCGATGCGTCAAATACGGGCTATCGGATTCTAATTCAAGGGCCTTGATAAGGTAAACGATTGGTTTCCTCATTCGCCTTTCGTCAAGGCAAAAGAAAAGGCCGGCGGGAGGAGGTGCCGGCCTTTTCCTGTTACGAGCCAGCGGGAGGAGGTGCTGGCTGGTCACCCCGGAAATGGAGGGAGGAGGTTCCATTTCCGGGTATCTGATTGCTCAACGTATCGCACGACTATTTGTCTGACGAAATGCGACGTTTTGATGCATCGCAAGGTTGTGCGCTGAAATCAGGCGGCCTTGACGTCCTTCATCGCCTTCTCGAAGGCGCTCTTGACCGGCTTGGAGACGTCCTCGACCGCCTTGGTGGCAACGGTCTGGAACTCCTTGGCCTGCTCGACGGCCATTTCGACGCGCTTGCGCAGGAAGGAGGTCTGCAGCTCGACGACTTCCGAAAGGGTCTTGGCGCCGACCAGGGCTTCGAGGTGCGAGAAGCTGGCCTCGGCATTGGCGCGCAGCGCGGCGATGGTCTTCAGCGAAACGTCGCTGGAAACGGTCTTGGCGGTCTCGTAGGTCGACTCCAGAACCTTCTGGGTCTCCTCGGCGCCGGTCTTCAGCTTGGCATAGGCTTCCTTCGACTGCTCGACGCCCTTCTCGGCGAAGGCGCGGATCTGGTCGGTGGCCTTGGAAGCATCAAAGCTCGGGAATTCGACGTTTTCGATGGTCTCGGCGGATTTGGCAGTGGTCTTGGACATTTTCCAACCTTTCGCGGCAGCGGCTTTGACAGAAAGCCGTCTCGTTCATGTATGATGGCAATATAACGGATTTTTTGTGCATTGCAATATCTTTGCTGCACCGCACCATAAAAATCTTTCCCCTGCGTCAGCCACGAGAGCCGTTAACCAAGAGCCCAGAGATTTCGACCGATGCAAGCTTAGGCTTGTGGACCTCCGGGCCGCGGGCTTTTATTAACAAAGCGTTAACTGAAAAATGCCCGCTCCGGAGGGTTGGCCAGCGCATGCCGCCTGAAAACTACTCCTTCCTCGACGTTGCCGTGCTCGACGCGGTGCGCCAGCGCTTTGCCGCGGGCGATGCTTTGGCCATTTTGTCGGTCGGCCTCGAACAGGTGATCTGGGCGAACGGTCCGGGGGCGTCGGCCTTCGGCTATCCGGATATCGAGGCCATCATCGGCGCCTCGGCGCGGCTGCCGCTGATCGCCCGCCGGCAGATCATGGCGACCAGCGGTTTTCCCGACATCGGCAGCGACCGCGCCGTCACGGTGAGGCTGGCCACCGGCATGGAAAGCCGCGCCGTCGGCTTTCTGGCCAGCGCAGTGACGATGCCGGACGGCGAGGCGGCAATCATGCTGGCGGTGCCAGCGGCACAGACCACTTCGCGCAGCGCCGTCGAGATCGCCAGCCGCGCCATCGGCGGCTTTACCGAGGCAGGACATTTCATTGCCTTTGTCGACGCGCAAGGCGGGGTCGAGGCATCCTCGGACGGCTTTGCGGCGCTCGGCATCGAGCCGCGGACGTTGGCTGCCCTGGTTGCGGATGTGGCAAGCAGCGGCGACCGCATCGTCAAACGCCTCGTGCCGGGCACCGACACCGCCTACCCGGCCGGTTTTGCGCGGCTCACCGACACGCGGCATCTGCTGGTGGTGATCGACGAGGCGCAGCTCGACGGCTCCGATAGCGGCCAGGACGATCGGGCGGCCGCCGGCCAAGGCGATCGGACCGGCGATCAGGGAATTGCGGCGCCAGAGGCGGTCAGCGCCCCGTCGCAAGGTGAAAGCGCGGCAATCGAGCCCGAGTCTCAGCCTGCCCAGGACAACCCAGTGCCTACCGTGGCGGCTGGCAAAGAGGACGAGCCGGCGCCAGAGGCTCCCGACGGCGACGCACAGCCCGACGCGGAGGGCCGGACCTTGGCCGGCCAGCGGCCTGCCCGGACAGACCATCAGGCCGCCGACGCCGGCGCCGGCCAGCACGACCATTGGTATTTCAACGCCGGCGACGATGGCGCCGGGCATGCTCAACCGGCAGCGCCGGCGAAGGACGAGCCGGAAGGTGCCGCCGCAGCCGAAGGCCAAGATGCTGGCGAAGCCGCTGCACGCGAAACTACCAAATCAGCCCAGCCGGGCCTGCCGCGCGACATCGACCGGTCGGCGGCCCCATTGCGCTTCGTCTGGCGCACCGACGCCGAAGGTCGGTTCAGCGCGCTGTCGCCCGAATTCGCCGACATCGTCGGCCAGCCTGCCGCCGATGTGATCGGTCGCCGCTTCAAGGATGTCGCCGCCACTTTCGGTCTCGACGCCTCGGGCGAGATCGCCGGCCTGCTCGACCGGCGCGATACCTGGTCCGGCCGCTCGGTACTGTGGCCGGTGGCCGGAACGGGTCTGAAGATCCCCGTCGATCTGGCGGCCCTGCCCGTCTATGGCCGCAGCCGCGCCTTCGAGGGTTTTCGCGGCTTTGGCGTCGCGCGCAGCGCCGACGCCGTGGTCGATCCGGAAGCGCTGGGCATGGCTCTGGTGCCGAATGCCGCGCCAGCCGGGGCCACCTCCGGCGGGCCCGACGCGTCGGGCGATCAGCCGGCAGAGCAGGCGCCTCTGGAAAAGCCAAGGCCCGAAGACCCCTTCCGGGGCGAAGTGCCGGCGCTGACCATAGTGCCGAAGCCGGAGCGACGCTTTGCCGACAAGGTGATAAGGCTGGCCGAGCATCGCCAGCCGGCCAACGACAAGCAACCGGGAAGCGACACGCCGGCAAATCACAAGGGCCTGTCGATCCTCGAGCGCAGCGCCTTCCGCGAGATCGGCGAGCGGCTGCGCAAGGACAGTTCCGCCCCTGCCGAGGAACGCGCCCCCGAAGCCGACAAGCGGCCCGATGCCGCTGTTGCCAGCGAGGATGCGGCAACGGTGAAGGAAGCGGCCAGCGGAACAAGGGCCGACGCAAGCCAGCCGCTTCCACCCGATGCGGCGGAGCACGACGATTCCGCCCGGGGCGCGACCTTGTCCTCGCCCTCGGAAGCCGACGACGCGAAGGCCGCGGAAGCGGAGACCGAGGCGGAAGACCAGGACGATCTGGCGCGGCTCGACGGCATCGATGGCGCCGCCGAGGTAGACGACGCCGGCCCGGCCGAGACCTCGGCTGTTTCCGGCTCGCTGCTCAACTTTGCCGATGGCGAGAAACCCATGGAAGACGCCGGCGTCGCGCCGGTTTCCCAGAACGAGCAAGCAGAGGGCGCCCGGGAGGCCGCCGAACCTGCTGCCGCGAAGCCGCAGCGGCCCGTCGAAGAGCCTGCGGCGCAGCCGGTCGCGGCCGGGCAGCCCGCCTCCGATGCGACGGCCGACGACAGCATGACCGCCGACGACTTCCGCGATGCGCAGGACAATGAGGACTGGGCAGGCTCCGATACAGATGCCGCCAAGGCCGCGGAAGAACAGCCGGAAGAACCGGAAGCGACAGCCGCGGCGCGGCGACGCCTCGACGTGCCGCCGCTTAAACTTTCCGGTTTTGTGCCGTCCGCGTTTTCGACCGGAGAGGAAGCCAAGGCACCCGACACGTCCATCCTCGCCAGGCTGCCGGTGCCGCTGCTCATCCATTCGGGCGACATGCTGCATTATGCCAATGACGCCTTCCTCGAACTCACCGGCTATGATGCGCTGGACGACCTCGCGGATGCAGGCGGCCTGGGCGCGCTCTTTGCCGACCCTTACGCCGAGGACACCGCGGCGGAGGAAAGCGACCACTCGCTGAAGCTCAGGACCCGCCAGGGCCTGGAATTCCCGATCGACGCGCTGCTGCGCTCGGTGCCGTGGCGCGGCGGCAAGGCGCTGATGCTGGTGGTGCGGCGTTCCGGCGAGGACGATGCGGCGCACTTCACCGCCGCGAATGACGAGCCGGCGCTGCAGCCGGACGTGCCGGAACTGAAATCGCGCATTGCGGAGATGCGCACCATCATCGATACCGCTACGGACGGCGTCGTGCTGATCGGCCGCGACGGCAACATCCGCTCGATCAGCCGGCCGGCGGAAGCGCTGTTCGGTTTCGACAGCGACGAGGTCGCGGGCAAGCCCTTTGCCTCGCTGTTTGCCATAGAAAGCCAGCGCGCGGCGCGCGACTATCTGGCCGGGCTTTCGGAGCCGGGTGTCGCGAGCGTGCTCAATGACGGCCGCGAGGTCATCGGCCGCGAGGCGCAGGGGCGTTTCATCCCGCTGTTCATGACCATCGGCAGGCTGCCTAACGACAGCGGCTTCTGCGCCGTCGTGCGCGACATCACGCAATGGAAGCGGGCCGAGGAAGACCTGACGCAGGCACGCGCAGTGGCCGAGCGCGCCTCCTCGCAGAAGACGGATTTCCTGGCCCGCATCAGCCACGAGATCCGCACGCCGCTCAATGCCATCATCGGTTTTTCCGAGCTGATGGTAGACGAGAAATTCGGTCCGATCACCAACGACCGCTATCGCGACTACCTGCGCGACATCAACCGCTCGGGCAACCATGTGCTCGACCTCGTCAACGACCTGCTCGACATCTCCAAGATCGAGGCCGGCCAGCAGGAGATGGATTACGAGGCGGTGTCGCTCAACGACACGCTGGCCGAGACGGTGGCGATGATGCAGCCTCAGGCCAATCGCGAGCGCGTCATCATCCGCTCCAGCTTCGCCTCGCGGCTGCCGGAAGTGGTGGCGGATCTGAGAAGCGTGCGCCAGATCGCCCTCAACATCCTGTCCAACGCCATTCGCTACACCCAGGCCGGCGGCCAGGTGATCGTCTCGACCGCCTACGAAGCCTCGGGCGACGTCGTCATGCGCGTGCGCGACACCGGCATCGGCATGACCCAGGCCGAGATCGAGCAGGCGCTGAAACCGTTCAAGCAGATCAATGCGCTGAAGCGCGGACGCGGCGACGGCACCGGCCTCGGCCTGCCCCTCACCAAGGCCATGGTGGAGGCGAACCGCGCCCGCTTCGCCATCACCTCGACGCCAGGCGAAGGAACCCTGGTCGAGGTCGGCTTCCCCTCCACGCGCGTGCTCGCCGAATAACGTTGCATAGGACTGCGACGGCCAAAGAAAAAGGCGTCCAAGAGGACGCCTTGAGAAATGGGATGCTGTCACAACGGGGGCTTGAGCAGAACCTCAGGGGACGAGGAACGGGATTTCTCCCTCAAGTTACACGCGACTATCAGCGTCGTCTCTTAACAAGTCCTTACCTGGCCGCGAAAAAATTTACGAATGTGTACCACCCGTGAAATCTAGGTAAATTCGCCGGACAGATTTCGTTAACCACATCGGTCAGCTTGCCAGCTGCGGCAGGTCGCGGAACAGCTCCAGCGCCTCGGGATTGGCGAGCGCTTCCTTGTTCTTCACGGCACGGCCGTGGACCACGTCGCGTACGGCGAGCTCGGTGATCTTGCCGGACTTGGTGCGCGGGATGTCGGCGACGGCGACGATCCTGGCCGGCACGTGGCGCGGGCTGGCGCCGGTGCGGATCCTGGCGCGAATGCGCTTTTCCAGATCCTCGTCCAGGGTCACGCCGGGGGCGAGCCGCACGAACAGCACGACACGGACATCATTGTCGAAATCCTGGCCAATGCAGAGCGCCTCGAGGATTTCCGGCATCTGCTCGACCTGGTTGTAGATCTCGGCCGTGCCGATCCGGACCCCGCCCGGATTGAGCGTGGCATCGGAGCGGCCGTGGATGATCATGCCGCCATGTTCCGTCCATTCGGCGAAGTCGCCATGGCACCAGACATTATCGAAACGCTCGAAATAGGCCGCGTGATATTTCATGCCTTCGGGGTCGTTCCAGAAGCCGATCGGCATCGACGGGAAGGCCTTGGTGCAGACAAGCTCGCCCTTCTCCTGCCTCACAGGCTTGCCGTCATCGTTCCAGACGTCGACCGCCAGGCCAAGGCCGGGGCCTTGGATCTCGCCGGTCCAGACCGGCTCGGTCGGCACGCCGAGCACGAAGCAGGAAACGATGTCGGTGCCGCCCGAGATCGAGGCCAGGTGCACGTCCTTCTTGATGCCGTCATAGACGAAGCGGAAATCCTCCGGCGACAGCGGCGAGCCGGTCGAGGAGATGGTGCGCACGCGCGACAGATCGTGGCTCGCGATCGGCTTCAGACCGGCCTTGCGAACCGAATCGATGAATTTGGCCGAAGTGCCGAAATAGGTCATCTTCTCGGCATCGGCGAAATCGAACAGCACATTGCCGTCGGGGTAGAAAGGCGAGCCGTCATAAAGCAGCAGCGTCGCGCCGGAGGCGAGGCCCGAGACCAGCCAGTTCCACATCATCCAGCCGCAGGTGGTGAAATAGAACAGGCGATCGGCGTCGAGCTGGCCGGCATGCAGCCGGTGCTCCTTGACGTGCTGGATCAGCGTGCCGCCCGCCGAATGCACGATGCATTTCGGGATGCCGGTCGTGCCCGAGGAAAACAGGATGTAGAGCGGATGCGCGAAGGGCAGCCGCTCGAAGCCGACGGGCTTTGCGGCAAAAGGCGAGAGCGCGTCTTCGAGCGCGGCTGCCTTGTCGATGGTGGCCGCGACATCGCTCGAGGTGCCGAGATAGTCGACGATCAGCACCTTGCTCAGGCTTGCCAGCTTGTCCGCGACAGCGCGGATCTTGTCGGCCACCTCGATCGCCTTGCCGTTGTACCAATAGCCGTCCGGCGCGATGAAGACGATCGGCTCGATCTGGCCGAAGCGGTCGAGCACGCCCTGCTCGCCGAAATCGGGAGAGCATGACGACCAGACCGCGCCGATCGAGCTTGCCGCCAGCATCGCGGCGATGGTTTCGGGCATATTCGGCATCATGGCGGCGACGCGGTCGCCGGCCTTGACGCCGAGCGACAGGAAGAGCTGCTGCAGGCGCGAGGTCAGCGCGTGGAGCTCGTTCCAGGAGAGCCGCCGCTCGACCTTGTCCTCGCCGCGAAAGACGATCGCCTCGCCGGCGCCGGTTTTCTGCAAAAGGTTCTCGGCGAAATTGAGCCTGGCGTCGGGAAAGAAAGCTGCGCCGGGCATCCGCTCGCCGTCGACGAGGCGCCGTTCGCCCTTGTCGCCGACAAGCGCGCAGAAATCCCAGACCAGGTCCCAGAAGGCTTCGCGGTCGTCGACCGACCAGCGATGCAGTTCGGCATAGCCGGAGAAAGAACGCGCTGTCTTTGCCCCCGCGGCCTTCATGAACGCGGTCATCGGCGCTGCGTCGATCCGCTCCTGCGTCGGGGTCCACAAAGGTGTGTCGGCGGCCATGATCGCTCCTCCCAAAGCGTCGCGTTCGAGCCAGTTAAGCCCAACGTCGCATATGCCATCGTCCCAGAAACGGCGTGCGATTGCGGATCGGGATCGTGCAGACCGCTTATGCATATTGCGGCGCAGCAGAGCAAGATTTTGTTCGGGCGGCCCATGGCGGCCGCTGTGCAAATGCCATCGCAAGGCCATAAAGACTTGAAAAGCGTCGGCGCTCGGTTACACCCGTCGGGCGATTTTGTTGGCAACGAAAGCATACGGGGCGAAATGCGATCATCTCTGATCCGGCGCGGGGTGTGGGCGATCGGCGTTGCCGTGCTCGTCATCGCGCTCGCGGTCGCGGCGCTGCCGCTGATTGCCTCGACCCGCATCGTGCGCGACCGCATCGCCTGGGAATTGAGTGCCTGGAGCGGCTTCAGGGTCACGATCGACGGCTCACCGCGCATTGAAGTATGGCCGAAATTCCGGGCCATCCTCAGCGACGTGACGCTGTCGCAATGGACCGAGACCGAAGCGCCGCCAGTGGTCGAGGCCGATCGCGTGGAAGTCGACCTCTCCGCCATGGCGGCCTTGCAGGGCAACGTCGCCTTCTCGACCGCCAGGCTGGTGCGCCCGACTATCAGGGTGCAGCGCACCGCCAGCGGCTTCTATCTGCCGCCGCTTCCGACCGGCGGGCGCATCACGCGCTCGATCGACACCGCGCGCGGCGTTGTCACCGCCAACCCGCAGAAGCCGGATCTCGGCAAATTGCCATCCGATCCGTTCGGCACCGTAGAATTCCGCGATGGTCGCGTGGTGACTTCGGTTGACGGCAAGGATATCGAAATCCTGAGCAGCCTGAGCGGCCAGGTGAACTGGGAAGCGATGAACAGCGAGGCGTCGCTGACCGCGAGCGGAATCTGGCGCGGCGAAAGCATGCAGCTCGATTTCTCCTCGGCGAAACCGCTGGTGCTGTTTGGCGGAGGAGCGGCACCCGTCACCCTCTCCTTCAAGGCCGCGCCCGCGACATTCTCCTTCGACGGAACGGCCTCGATGTCCGACAACGCCTATCTGGACGGCCAGGCGAAGTTCGCCGCCCCGTCGCTGCGGCGCGTGCTGGAGTGGTCGCAGGCAGGGATCGCGCCGGGTGCTGCGATCGGCGCGGTCTCGATCGCCAGCAAGGTGAACGCCTCGGCAGGGCGCGCGAAATTCGAGAACACCACGGTCACGCTCAACAACAATCCGGGCATGGGCGCGCTGGATTTCTCCGTCGCCGAGGGGAGCCCGGTGATTGCCGGCACGCTCGCCTTCGACACGCTGGATCTCAGATCTTTCCTGTCGGCTTTCACGCCTATCGCGCCGACCGGCGAGGCCGGCCCCGGCAATATCGACACCAGTTTCGCCGACCGCATCAATCTCGACCTCAGGCTGTCGGCGGCCCATGCCATGGCGGGGCCGGTCCAGCTCGCCGACGTCGCGGCGACCGCGCAGGTCAAGAACGGTCTTGCCGTTTTCGACATATCCGACGCGTCGGCCTTCAACGGCAACATCCAGAGCAGCCTGCGCTTCGACCGCAAGCCGGAAGGCACGCAGGTCGAGATGCGGCTCCTGGCATCGGACGTAGACACGGGAGCCTTTGCCACGGCGGCGGGAATGACGCGGCTGGTGCCGGCCAGCACCGGGACCGTATCGGTCATCCTCAAGGGACCGGGCAAGGCCTGGAATTCCATCTTCGAGAACGCCGACGGATCGTTCTCGGCGACGTTCGGTCCGGGCACTATCAACGGGCTCGACCTGCCGGCCTTCCTCAAGCGCAACCAGCAAGGCGGCTTCTTCGCGCTCGACGACGTCGCCAATGGATCGCTGCCGATCGACGGCGCCGAGATCAAGGCAAGCATTTCGAAGGGCGTGGCGCGCCTGGACAAGGCCGAGATCAATTCGCAGAAATACAAGATCTGGCTGTCCGGCATCGCCTCCTATGTCGGACGCGGGCTGGCGCTCTCGGGCGGAGTGGTGCCCAACGGACAGCCGGCGCAGCAGCCTCAGCAGGCCAACAGTCAGACGGCCAGTCCGGCTCCCGCGCCGCCGAGCCAGCCGCTGTTCTTCGTCGGCGGCAACTGGAGCGCGCCGTTCATATCGCCGATCGCTCCCGGCGTTTCAGGCCAGTAAACGCGAGGGACGCAAAGCGTCCCCGCTTCTCGTCACGCTCAACCGCGCTGCGCGGCCTGCTCGTCGAGCTGGCGCTGGATCTCGCGCCGCTTATTGGCGATCGAGGCGATGATGACGCCGACCGCCACCACCGCGATCAGGATGGTGCAGGCGGCGTTGATCTCGGGCGTCACGCCGAGGCGCACCTGGCTGTAGATCTTCATCGGCAGCGTGGTGGCGCCGGGACCCGAGGTGAAGCTCGCGATGACCAGATCGTCCAGCGAGAGCGTGAACGCCAGCATCCAGCCCGAGATGATCGCCGGCAGGATGATCGGCAAGGTGATCTGGAAGAAGGTCTTCACCGGCGGCGCGCCGAGATCCATCGCCGCCTCCTCCAGCGAACGGTCGAACGTGACCAGCCGCGACTGCACGACGACGGCGACGAAGCACATGGTGAAGGTGATGTGGGCGAGCGTCACCGTGACGAAACCGCGGTCGAGCCCGACGGCGACGAAGAGCAAGAGCAGCGAGAGGCCGGTTATGACTTCCGGCATGACCAGCGGCGCGAACACCATGCCCGAGAAGAGCACACGTCCCTTGAAGCGCGTGTAGCGCGTCAGCGTGATGGCGGCGAGCGTGCCGAGCACGGTGGCGACGGTCGCGGAGATAACGCCGACGCGCGCCGTCACCCAGGTGGCGTCCATCAGGCCCTGATTGTGGAACAGCGACACGTACCATTTGGTCGAAAAGCCGCCCCAGACGGTGACGAGCTTGGATTCGTTGAAGGAAAAGACGATCAGAAGCACGATCGGCAAATAGAGGAAGGCAAAGCCCAGCACGATCGAGGCGATGTTGAAGCGGCTCCAGGTGGAGTTCATCTGCCCTGCTCCTGTGCCTTGGCCTGAGCCTGCTGGAAGAACATGATCGGAATGGTCAGCACCAGCAGCAGGATGACGGCCACCGCCGACGAGACCGGCCAGTCGCGGTTGGAGAAGAACTCGTTCCAGAGCGTCTTGCCGATCATCAGCGTCTGTGAGCCGCCGAGAAGGTCGGGGATGACGAACTCGCCGACGGCCGGGATGAACACCAGCAGGCAGCCGGCGACAACGCCTGGCAGCGACAGCGGGAAGGTGATCTTCCAGAAGGCGCCGGTCGGCGGACAGCCGAGGTCCTGCGCGGCCTCGATCAGCGAATAGTCCATCTTCTCCAGCGAGGAATAGAGCGGCAGCACCATGAAAGGCAGGTAGGAATAGACGATGCCGATAAAGATGGCTGTGTAGGTGTTGAGGATTACCAGCGGCTGGCTGATCAAGCCGGTGGCGAGCAGAACCTGGTTGAGCAGGCCCTCGGGTTTCAGGATGCCGATCCAGGCATAGACGCGGATCAGGAACGAGGTCCAGAAGGGCAGGATCACCAGCATCAGCAAGGTCGGGCGGATCGTGGCCGGCGCCCGCGCCATGCCATAGGCGATCGGATAGCCGACGATCAGGGTAAGTATCGTCGAGATTCCCGCGATGACCAGGCTCGTCACATAGGCGTTGAAATAGAGCGCGTCCTGGGTGAGCCAGGTGTAGTTATTGAAGTTGAGCTCGCGGACGCCGGCGAAAAATCCCGAAACGCCGTCCTTGAAGCCGAGCACCGGAGTATAGGGGGGCATCGAGATCGCCGTTTGCGACAGCGAAATCTTGAACACGATGATGAAGGGTACAAGGAAGAAGAACAGCAGCCAGAGATAGGGGACGATGATGACCAGGCGGTTGACGAAGCCTGTCGCCAGCCTCGCCGGCAGTGTTGCGGTTTCGGTCGATGGGGCGGCGGTCGCTGCGATGTCCGTCATCTCAGCCTCCTACCTGGTCAACACGACGCCGGCATCGGGCCGGAAGGAAACCCAGGCGCGATCGTTCCAGGTGAGCGGATCCTCGGTGATGCGTGAAGCGTTCAACGCGCTTGCCCGCACCATCTGGCCGTCGTCAAGCTTGATATGATAGACGGTCATGTCGCCGAGATAGGCGACGTCATAGACCTCGCCTTCGAGCGCGTTGACGGCATCGGCCGGCTTTTTCGAGGAGACCTTGATCTTCTCCGGCCGGATCGCGAAGACGATATCGGAGCCGGCAGCGGCGTTGCTGCCATTGTCGACGACGATCTGCGCTCCTGTCGCGCCGGTGATGCGCGTGGTGCTTGTCATATGTTCGGCAACCTTGCCTTCGAACATGTTCACATTGCCCACGAAATGCGCAACGAAGCGCGAGGCCGGCGCCTCGTAGATCTCGGCAGGCGTCGCGACCTGCATCACCTCGCCCTTGTCCATGATGGCGATGCGGTCGGCCATGGTCATGGCCTCCTCCTGATCGTGGGTGACGACGACGAAGGTGAGGCCGAGCTCCTGCTGCAGGTCCATCAGCTCGAACTGCGTTTCCTCGCGCAGCTTCTTGTCCAAAGCGCCGAGCGGCTCGTCGAGGAGCAGAACCTTCGGGCGCTTGGCGACCGAGCGGGCAAGCGCCACGCGCTGGCGCTGGCCGCCTGAGAGCTGGTGCGGCTTGCGCTTGGCGAACTGCTCGAGCTTGACGAGCTTCAGCATCTCGGCCACGCGCTTTTCGATATCGGGTCCAGGCATGCCCTCCTGCTTGAGGCCGAAGGCGATGTTCTTTTCCACCGTCATATGCGGGAACAGCGCGTAGGACTGGAACATCATGTTGACCGGCCGCTTGTAGGGCGGGATGCCGCGCAAATCCTGTCCGTCGAGGAGGATGCGGCCCGCCGACGGCTCCTCGAAGCCGGCGAGCATCCTGAGCAGGGTCGACTTGCCGCAGCCCGAAGCGCCGAGCAGGGCGAAGAATTCGCGCTCGAAGATGGTCAGCGACAGGTTGTTGACGGCGGTGAAATCGCCGAACTTCTTGGTCACCTTGTCAAACTGGATATAAGGCTTGGCGTTCGGGTCGTTCCAAGGCGAGAAATCCCTGCGGATGCTGCCAAGCGATTTCATGGTCCCCACTCCGTTACTTTCTTAAATTCCCCAAAAGAATACGACCCCGGCAGTTGGCTGCCGGGGTCGTGTCTCTATGCTTACTGGCCGGTGACGATCTTGGTCCAGGTGCGCGTGATGATGCGCTGTGTCTTGGGATCGTATGGCGCAACCGTGTACAGCTTCTTCATCGTCTCTTCGTCCGGATAGACCGCAGGATCCTCCAGGATCGCCTTGTCGATGAACTGCTGCGAAGCCTTGTTGCCGTTGGCGTAGAGCACGTAATTCGACGATTTGGCGATGACTTCGGGCGTCATCATGTAGTTGATGAACTCGAGCGCCTCGGCGACATGCTGGGCGTCCGCGGGGATCGCCATCTGGTCGAACCACATCTGGGCGCCTTCCTTGGGCACAGAATAGGCAATTTCGACGCCCTGCTTGGCTTCCTCGGCGCGGTTGCGCGCCTGGAAGACGTCGCCCGACCAGCCGATCGCCAGGCAGATGTCGCCATTGGCCAAGGCGTTGATGTATTCGGACGAATGGAACTTGCGGACATAGGGCCGGACCTTCAGCAAGGCCTCCTCGGCCTTGGCAATGTCATCGGGCGAGGTGCTGTTGGGGTCGAGGCTGAGATATTTCAGCGCCGCCGGAATGATGTCGGTGGGAGAGTCCAGCACGTAGACGCCGCAATCCTTCAGCTTGGCCAGCTTGTCCGGATTGAAAAAGACGTCCCAGCTGTCGATCTTGTCGGTGCCGAGCGCGGCCTCAACCTTCTTGACGTTGTAGCCGAGGCCGACTGTGCCCCACATGTAGTTGACCGAATATTCGTTGCCCGGATCGTATTTGGCGGTACGCTCGGAAACGACATCCCACATGTTGGAGATGTTGGGCAGCTTCGACTTGTCGAGCTTCTGGAACACGCCTGCCTGGATCTGACGCGCCAGGAAATGGGCGCTCGGCACGACGACGTCATAACCGCTGCCGCCGGCAAGCAGTTTCGTCTCCAGGATCTCGTTGGAATCGAAGGTGTCGTAGACGACCTTGATGCCGGTCTTCTTGGTGAAGTCGTCGATGATCGAGCTGTCGATATAGTCCGACCAGTTGTAGACGTTGACGACGCGGTCTTCGGCGTGGCCGCTTATTGTGAAAAGTGTCAGAAATGCCGACGTCGCCGAAAGCCAAAGCGCTTTGCGGATCATGGTGTTCTCCTTTGGTGAGTGTTCCCTCGCCGGCTCGTCGCGATATGGCGGCGCGGCGTTGGTTTCAGACTATTGAGCTTTCCGGAGAGCGACAAGCGTGAACTGCCCACGCCAAGGTCGATCAAGGCATCGAGGTTCGAGGCGTCCCACCCTCCCAGGCGAGGCACCCGGGCGGCGTCAACGGCATTCACCGTGGCGTATTGAGAGCTATGACGATGCAGTCCGGTCCCGAGCAGGCCGGCGGAGTCACTTGGCAAGATACGCCTGTGTTGTTGTTGCCGTGATCGCAGCCTGCCCGCCCGGCAACTGGGTTGTCAATGGGGGAGGCTGACTAAAGCGCGTCACGCTGAAAGGGATTTAGGCGAAGCGCTTTAAGTCTTTGTTTTGATGCATGTCGCTCTCCCAAAACCGCTGCGCACTTTTGGGCGACATGCATTAACGTCAATTGGGCGACGGCAGGCCGGTTACGCCGGGACGTGCAGGCCGCGCCTGTCGCTTGAACTCCAGACCGATGTGGACGAGCAGCGCCGTGACGACGACCGCACCGCCGATGATGGTGCGCACCGACGGCACTTCGGAATGGACAAGCCAGACCCAGATCGGCCCAAGGATCGGCTCGAAGGTGCCGAGCAGCGCCGCGAGCGCCGCCGGCACCAGCCGCGCGCCCATGGCGAAAAAGGCGAGGCCGACGCCAAGGTTGATGACACCAAAGGCAAAGAGGAAGCCCATGTCGCGCCCCGACACCGCGAATGCCGAGGCCTGGGAAGCGGCGAACGCACCGGCGAGCAGCGCACCGAGACAGGTGGCCGGCACCATGCGCACATGGGCAAAGCGCCGGGTGATCACGGTCGCGAGCGAAAACATCACCGCGATCAGCAGCGCCAGGCCGTCGCCGATCGGCGAGACGGCGCCGCCCAGGGATTCGGAAACCATGATGGCGACGCCGGCGATGACGGCGGCGATCGCGATCCAGGTGGCCGGGGCGACCCGTTCGCGAAACAGCAGCCAGGCAAGGAGCGCCGCAAGCAGCGGCACGCCGGCCTGCATCAGGAGGATGTTGGCGACCGTGGTGTAGGCAAGCGCCACCACGAAGCTGGTCGAGGCGGTGGCGAAGCAGAAGGCGACGCCAAGGCCGGGCAGTCCCATGTGCCGAAAGAGCTTCAGGGTGCCGCGCCAGCCGTCGCGCCACAGCATGAAGGCGATCAAAAAGGCCACGGCCCATAGCGAACGCCAAAACACCACGGTCCAGCTGTCGCCGACATGGATGAAACGGGCGATGGCGCCACCGAAGCTCCACATAAGCGCCGAAAGGAAGACCAGGAGCATACCGATCCGCTCCTCGCGCGGCGAGACGGCCGGCAAGGCAGTGGAGGACGGGGCGCCGGGTGAGGCGGTATCGGTCATGGACATGACTGTCAGCGAGTTGCGTTCGATGCAGCAAGGACACCGAGACTTGTGTCTTAGACGACAGAACTGTGCCCCAGAAAGAATTATGCCTCACTCGCGTAGCGCAAAGACGCCGGCCCGGCGTGATCCAGCAGCCGGCGAGACTTAGGACACATCCGCAGATGTCATCCTTGAAAATCGAAGGCGCTGAGGCCCGTCACCATCTCGTCGAGGCCGAGCGGGCGTGTCACCGGCGGCTCGGCGCGCGCCAGGCAGCCGACGCGCTCGCAAAGCCTGCAGGCGGGGCCTACCGGCGTGGCGAAGCCTTGACCGGGCTTGCCGGCGGCTGCGGCCGGCAGCGCCGCGCCATAGACGATATCGTCGCGAAAGCCGATATCGCAGCCGAGCAGGAGCGCGGTGCGGCGCGGCCGTTCGGAGAAGGCGCCCTGCGGACCTTCCAGCGTGCGGGCGATGCAGAGGAATTCGGCGCCGTCCGGCATCTCGACCGCTTCGACGAGGATCTGGCCGGGCTGCGAGAACGCCGCATGGGCGGGAAGCTTGGGGCAGCCGCCGCCGAAGCGGCTCTGCGGATAGCCCTGGCTGCCGGCCTTGCGGAAGCGGTTGCCGGCATTGTCGACTTCCAGCATGAAGAACGGCACGCCCGCCGCGCCCGGCCGCTGCAGCATGGTCAGTCGATTGGCCGCCTGCTCGAAGGAAACGCCGAAACGGGAACGCAGGACGTCGATGTCGTAACGGCCGCGAACGGCGGCGGCATGGAAAGCCTGATAGGGCATCATCAGCGCATGCGCGGCATAGCGGCCGAGCTCGAAGCGAGCGAGCCGGCGGGCCTCGTCGGTACCGAGCTTCAGCGCCTGGATCTCAGCCGCGATGGCTACCGACATGCGTATGAGGCTCGCCTCCATCGCGACTTCGCGCAATTGGTCGAAAGGCGACAGCCGCTCGGACAGGAAGAGACGCTGCGAATGGCGATCGTAGCGGCGGCGCCAGTTGGGCATGGTGGCGACCGGCAGCACCTTGACGACGATGCCGTGCTCGCGCCTCAGCCAGGCTTTGAGCGCGCCGAACAGATCATCACCGGGGTCAAGGACCGATGTGAAAGCCTCCGCCTCCTCTTCCAGCGAAGCGAAGTGGTTCGGCCGGCGCTCAAACACGTCATGGACTTCGTCGGAAGGCATGCGGGTGCCGGACAGCGCGGTTGCCCTGCCCTCCTTCGCCAGAAGCTGGTTGAGATCGGACAGGCGCTCGGCCTGCTCGCGATAGGCGCGAAAGAGTTTCACCATCGCCGCCGAAGCGTTCGGCGCTGTTTCGGCGAAGTCGATCAGTTCCTGATCGCCGGGCAGCTCGCCGGCAAGAAGCGGATCGCTGAAGGCTTCGCGCAAGGCCGCGATCGAGCCTTTTGTCTCGCCCTGCAATTCATGCGGATCGACCTTGTAGACGGAGGCAAGCTTGAGGATGAGCTGCACCGTCAGCGGTCGCTGGTTGCGCTCGATCAGGTTGAGATAGGAAGGCGAGATGCCCAGCCCTTCGGCCATCGCCGTCTGGGTCAGGCTCCTGGCGTTGCGCAGCCGGCGCAGCCGCGGCCCGGCGAAGATCTTCTGGTCGGCCATCCCTGCCATCCTTGACAAGAATTTACATGAACGTCGAGTGCGGTGCGCGCTTCGCCGCTTTTACAATCGTGACAAATTTACAGAGGTGAACTGTCAATGGCAACACAGCTTTTCCTTTATTTTCCGCGGGAGTTGCCAGTTTTTCTAGGTGCCTTTCGCGCTGCAATGTAAAGAATGTCATACGCAGGGCGTCGCAGAACATGCCTTTGCGATGCAGCGCTGACGCAGTTTCCAAACGATCCGGAGTGACCAATGACCGATTTTTACAACCTCGTCCCTTCCGCGCCGGAAGGCCGTTTCGACGGCATCGAGCGCCCCTACTCGCCGGAGGATGTGAAGCGGTTGCGCGGCTCCGTGCAGATTCGCCAGACGCTGGCCGAGATGGGTGCGAACCGGCTGTGGAAGCTCATCCACGAGGAGGATTTCGTCAATGCGCTGGGCGCGATGTCGGGCAACCAGGCCATGCAGCAGGTTCGGGCCGGCCTGAAGGCGATCTATCTCTCGGGCTGGCAGGTGGCGGCCGATGCCAACACCGCCTCGGCGATGTACCCAGACCAGTCGCTTTACCCGGCCAATGCGGCGCCGGAACTGGTCAAGCGCATCAATCGCACTTTGCAGCGCGCCGACCAGATCGAGACGTCCGAGGGCAAGGGGCTGTCGGTCGAGACCTGGTTCGCGCCGATCGTGGCCGACGCGGAAGCCGGCTTCGGCGGCCCGCTCAACGCCTTCGAGATCATGAAGGCGTTCATCGAGGCGGGCGCCGCGGGCGTCCACTATGAGGACCAGCTGGCGTCGGAAAAGAAGTGCGGCCATCTCGGCGGCAAGGTTCTGATCCCGACCGCGGCGCATATCCGCAACCTCAACGCGGCGCGCCTTGCGGCCGACGTCATGGGTACGCCGACGCTGGTCGTGGCGCGCACGGACGCCGAGGCGGCAAAGCTGTTGACCTCCGATATCGACGAGCGCGACCGGCCCTTCGTCGACTACGACTCGGGCCGCACGGTCGAGGGCTTCTACAATGTCAGGAACGGCATCGAGCCTTGCATCGCGCGCGCCGTGGCCTATGCGCCGCATGCCGACCTGATCTGGTGCGAGACCTCGAAGCCAGATCTGGCGCAAGCCAGGAAATTCGCCGAGGGCGTGCATAGGCACCATCCGGGCAAGCTGCTCGCCTATAATTGCTCGCCGTCCTTCAACTGGAAGAAGAACCTCGACGACGCGACGATCGCGAAGTTCCAGAAGGAGCTCGGCGCGATGGGCTACAAGTTCCAGTTCATAACGCTCGCCGGCTTCCACCAGTTGAACTTCGGCATGTTCGAGCTGGCGCGCGGCTACAAGGATCGCCAGATGGCCGCCTATTCGGAACTCCAGGAGGCCGAGTTCGAGGCCGAGGCCCACGGCTATACGGCGACCAAGCACCAGCGCGAGGTCGGTACCGGCTATTTCGACGCCGTGTCGATGGCGATCACCGGCGGCCAGTCGTCGACCACCGCCATGCATGAATCGACCGAGCACGCCCAATTCAGGCCGGCGGCCGAGTAACGGATAACAACCAGAGGAAACGCCCGCAGGGCATCTACATCGAGGAGAAGAGCGATGGCATCGATAAGCCGCGTCAAGGAAAGGGCAGAAGAGCAATCGAGCGCGATGAGCGTCGACCAGCAGGCGACGATCCGCATGCTCGCCAACGATCTGCACAGGCTAAACCAGTCGGTCATGAAGGCAGTCGAGGCCGGCGTCTCGGTGGAGCTGGTGCGTTCGGCCAGGCACCATGGCGGCGACGGCAACTGGGGAGACCTTTTGATCCCGGTGATCGTTACCCAGCAGAGTCATACTTGACGTAACGTCAACAGTCTCGGCGATAGTCTTCCGCGCGCTACACGTCCGGGAGACTATCGCATTTTTTCGATTTGCCTTCGTCGCCAGGAGGTACGACTTGCGCTGAATTCTGGAATTTCTTGCTATATTTTCGACCTCGATCGTTTCAGCTTGACACCGGCCGCGATCTCACCCAATTGTGCCTCAGGTTTCAACCCTGCATTGAACCAGAGTGCCTGCCCGCCGATGTGTCCCGCCAACCGTGACGACCACTCCGAAAAACATCCGAAACCGGCAGCCTGGACCGGCGCGATCGAGGCGAATTTTTCCAAGGTGCTCGTTGTCGGAAAATCGTCGATCAACCGAGTCGTGGTATCGAAAATCGTCGAGAAATCGGGATTGAAACCGATCTCGGAAACGCCCGAAACCGCCGAGAAGACGCTCACCGGCCAGTTGCCCTGCGCCGTCATCCTGGACGGCGGCCCAGACAACAAGGATTGCGACCGGCTGATGTCGGCAATCGACGCGCTGCGGCGCGCCTCCGGCAAGCCGCTGCCGGCGGTGATACTGCTTTCAACCAGGAATGGCACGCCGGAGAGCCTTGGCCTGTCGAGCGTGGTCGATGCGGTGGTCGCCAAGCCGATCACGCCCGAGAGACTGCAACCGGTGGTGGATCGCCTGGTCGGGCGCGGCTAAGGCTCGAGCGTTCACTCGGCCTTTGCGATAGCCTCGACAAGGCTCGGCAACTCGCCAAGATCTGCAATCTGACGGAAGCGCGGCGCCGCGACAGGCGCCTCGGCCTGTTCGATCGCCCAGGTCAATTCGTGCGGCACATGGATGCCCCAACTGCCGGCCTCGATGGCGGGAATCACGTCGGACTTGAGGGAATTGCCAACCATCATGCTGTTCTGCGGACCACGGCCATAGCGGCTGAAGATGCGGGCATAGGTGGCGGTGCTCTTGTCGCTGACGATCTCAACTGCGTCGAAAAGGTCACCCATTCCCGACTGCGCAAGCTTGCGCTCCTGATCGAAGAGGTCGCCCTTGGTGATCAGCACCAGATGGTAGGAACCCGCCAGCTTCTCGATCGTCTCGCGCGCGTGCGGCAGCGGCTCGATCGGGTGGCTGAGCATCTCGCGGCCGGCAGCCAGTATCTCGCCGATGATCGAACCAGGCACCTCCCCGCCGGTAACCTCGACCGCTGTCTCGATCATCGACAAGGTAAAGCCCTTGATGCCGAAGCCGTAGAGGGCGAGATTGCGCCTTTCCGCCTCGAGCAGTCTTGCCGCGATTTGGTCGTGGTCTCCGTGCTCCGCCAGCATTGCGGCAAAGCGCTTCTCAGTCATGCGGAAGAACTGCTCGTTCTGCCACAACGTGTCGTCGGCATCGAAACCTATCGTGGTAAGAGCGGATATTGTCACGTCATCCTCCTTCGGAACGCGGTGTAGACGCGTTCGCCGGGCACTGCTAGCTCTAGCCGAAGATCGGCAAAGCGGGGGTGCATGCTGAATTCGTGGAAAGACGAGCTGGAAGGCTTCATGGCGAGCGCTCGTGAGCGCACGCCAACGGAACTGATCAACGGCATCCGAGATATCGGCGTCGCCATGGGCCATGAGGCGGGCGAAGCGCTGCTAGACAGCCACCCGGAACTGTTTGCCCACCGGCCCATGCTTACGCGAGCCTTCATTGAAATGGTTCATGCGCAAGACGTCGCCGAAATAAGGCAGATGCTGGAGCTGAAGCATCCAACCTCGTTCGGGCAGATAGCGGCGGAGGAAACGACCATCGGCGTCATGTCCTCGAAAGACGCCTACAAGCGCCTGGATGAGGTCTTCGAGCATGTCGACTTCAGCCGATGCACGCGTGCCGTGATGGTCGGCTGCGGCGGCCGCCCGTTCACGATGTTCCGTATCTGCGATCAGACACCGGTTCCCGAGATCGTCGGGCTGGATATTGTGCCGGAAGCGGTCGAGACAGCGAATATTCTGGCAGCCAAACTCGGCTACATCCGAATGCGCGCCGAATTCCGCAACGGGCGCGACTATGACTATCGCGGCGCCCAGCTTGTCTATATCGCCAGCATGGTCTCGCCCAAAGCAGCTGTCGTGTCGCGCGTCGCAGACACGGCCCCACCCGATCTCCAGCTCGTTCTATGGGAACCGTATTCGTTGGCCCGCTTGTGGTCGGAGCGCGCGGAAGAGACGCTCGACCCGCGGCTGGAAGTGGTCGGCCGCACCCGCGTATCGCGCAACATGACCCGTGATGTGTTCGTCCGCTTCTGGCCTGGCGCCGCCGGGCGCGGAAGCGCAGGCTAATGGCAGCGGGCATGGCCGATCGCGCGGTCCTGGCCGCAACCTTGGCATGGTGCCTGCTTCGCCATCCGCTGATCTGGAAAAGAACCTATGATCACAGCGGCGTCTTTCCCGACCCGGCCAGGCCGAGGTCTTACGTCGACAAGTTCTTGTGGCGGAAGATCTTCGACCATAATCCCGTCTATGCGACGGCATGCGACAAGCTGGCGTCCAAGGACTACGCCCTGTCAACATGCCCGGAACTCAAAACCGCGAAAGTGTTGTGGAGCGGCCGCGACGCCACGCAGATCCCGCCGGCGCTGCTTGCCGGAAATGTCGTGGTGAAGGCCAACCATGGCTGCCGCTGGAACATGATGATCCGCAACGGCGAGGTGGACAGGCCGAAGCTGCGGCGGCGAACGGCGCGCTGGATGCGCAATCGCTACGGCAGGAAATTCGGTGAATGGGCCTACAAGGGCGCGAGACGGCTCATCTTCGTTGAGGAGATGCTTCTCGAGGACGATGTGCCGGTCCCGCTGGAGTATAAATTTCATATCTCGAACGGGAAGACGGCTTACGTCTACGCCGCACAGCGGGACAGATGGGGCAACGAGTTGAAAAGTCATTTCGACCGCGACGGCAATCACGCACCCGTGCCGCCGGGCAGCGGCAGCCAATGGGTGAAGATCGATCTGCCGCCATCGTTTCTGCGGATGCGCGAGATAGCGGAGCGGCTGACGGCACCGTTCGATCACATGCGCTGCGACTTCTACGAGATCGACGGCGAAATCTATTTTTCCGAGTTCTCGGTCTACCCGCTGTCAGGAAAAGGCATCATCAACACCAAGCTGCGCGATCTGGCCTGCGATAGCTGGGACATACGCCAGGCCTGGTTCCTATCGACGCCCCAGCGAGGTTGGCGCAAAGTCTATGCGGCGGCGCTGTTGCGATGGCTCGACGCAAACGACCGGCAGAGGCTGCAGCCCGGTTCGCAAAGAGCGGCTCCCTGAGCAAGCCGTCCGGCGCCTCCCCTTCCCTTTCCCCGTTGCGCCCGGCTATAGTTCGAAATCCGCAACACAATCTGGTGAATGATGCCGCCTGAAAAAAAGGAAGTCCGTCCGTCGAGCCGGGGGGGACGCGCTCGCACGCCTGCATTCCTGAAAAACGAACGCGGCGTGAAGAACTGGAAGGAAGCCAGCGCCTGGCTCGAATGGCGCGGCATCGAGGACATCGAGTGCATCACGCCCGACCAGGCGGGCGTCGCCCGCGGCAAGATGATGCCGTCGAAGAAATTCACCTCCAACACCTCGCTGGCGCTGCCTTCAGCCGTGTTCATGACGACGATCTCGGGCGGCTATCCCGAGGACGGCAACGGCTTCCACTATCCCGAGGACGACGGCGACCTAAAGCTTTTGCCCGATCTTTCAACGCTGACGGCTGTGCCCTGGGAAGAAGATCCGACGGCGGCAGTGATTTGCGACCTCGTCCACCAGGACGGCCGCTCGGTCGAGTTCACGCCGCGCAACGTGCTGAAGCGCGTGCTTGCCGCCTATGACGAGCGCGGCCTGAAGCCGGTGGTGGCGCCCGAGATCGAATTCTATCTGGTGCGCAAGAATCCCGACCCGGACTATCCGCTGACGCCGCCGGTCGGGCGCTCGGGCCGGCCGATCGGCGGCGGCGCCGGCGCCGGCTATTCGATCGCCGGCGTCAACGAGTTCGACGAACTGATCGACGACATCTACCATTTCTCGGAACGTCAGGGCCTGGAGATCGACACGCTGATCCATGAGGAAGGCGCCGGCCAGCTCGAGATCAATCTGCGACACGGCAATCCGATCGAGCTCGCCGACCAGGTTTTCATGTTCAAGCGCACCATTCGCGAGGCGGCGCTGAAGCATGAGATCTACGCCACCTTCATGGCCAAGCCGATCCAGGGGCAGCCGGGCTCGGCCATGCATATCCACCAGTCGGTCATCGACAAGAAGACCGGCAAGAACATCTTCTCGGCCGAGGACGGCTCCGAGACGGACGCCTTCTTCCATTTCATCGGCGGCATGCAGAAGCACGTGCCGAACGCGCTGGTGATGTTCGCGCCCTACGTCAATTCCTACCGCCGGCTGACGCAGCAGGCCTCGGCTCCGGTCAACAACAAATGGGGCTACGATAACCGAACCACCGCCTTCCGCGTGCCGCGCTCCGATCCGGCAGCACGGCGCGTCGAAAACCGGATCCCGTCTTCCGACGCCAACCCTTATCTGGCGCTTGCCGCGTCGCTTGCCTGCGGGCTGATCGGCATGACCAGAAAGATCAAAGCTGAACCGCCGGTTCTGACCACGGCCAATGCCGACGAGATCGACCTGCCGCGCAGCTTGCTGGAAGCGGTCGATTTGTTCGAGGCCGACAAGGAGCTCGGCATTATCCTCGGCACATCCTTCGCCGCCACTTACGCAGCGATCAAGCGGGCCGAGTTCGAAACCTTCATGGAAGTGATCAGCCCGTGGGAGCGGGAGTATTTGTTGCTGAATGTTTAGGGGAGTAGGGGAGTAAGGCAGTAGGGGAGTAGGGGAGTAGGGACGGTGGCTGAAAAAACAGGCTCCTACAAGGATTTAGTGGTTTGGCAGCAGGCGATGGATTTGGCTGTGTCGGTCTACAGCGCGACGAGATCCTGGCCGAAGGACGAGCTCTATGGACTTACCAGCCAAGTGCGTCGTTCCGCAACTTCAGTGCCCTCAAATATAGCGGAGGGTTACGGCAGAGAGATTCGAGGTTCCTATCAGCAATTTCTCCGCATTGCTCAAGGATCGCTGAAGGAATTGGAAACTCAGCTTCTGATCGCGGAACGTACCGGTATCGCGTCACAACAAACGACGGCCACACTGCTGGCCAGCACCGAAAGTGTCGGCAAGCTTCTTCGACTTTTGATTCGAAAATTGGCAGCCGACTAGCTATCCCTACTCCCTACTCCCCTACTCCCGAGCATCATGTCCTACCAATCCCCCATCTCCCCCGGTCGTTCCTGGTATGAGGACACGGTCGGATCCCGGCCTGAATATCCGGCTCTCGACGGCGACCGTATTTGCGACGTCGTCATCATCGGCGGCGGCTTCACTGGCTTGTCGGCAGCCGCGCATTTGGCGAAGGCCGGCGCGGATGTCGTGCTGATCGATTCCTATCGCTTCGGCGATGGCGCGTCGGGGCGCAATGGCGGGCAGCTCGGCACCGGCCAGCGCGCCTGGGCGGAGGAATTGGAAGCCGAATACGGCCTTTCCCGCGCCAAGGCGCTGTTCGACCTGGCCGAAGAAGCCAAGGCGCATCTGCTGGACTTCGCCGCCGCCAACGCGATCGACATCGACTATATGCCGGGTCAGCTTTCGGTGGCGCACAAGCGGCGTTATGTCGACGACTACAGGCGCCACGCCGAGATCATGGCGAGCCGCTTCGGCTACCCGCATATAAGCTTCATGGACGCGGCGGAAACCGCGGAAAGGCTGGGCTCGACACGCTATTTCGGCGGCACGCGCGACACCGGCACGGGGCACATCCACCCGCTGAAACTGGTGGTCGGCACGGCGAAGGTGGCGGCCGCCGCCGGCGCGCATCTGTTCGAGCAGACGCCGTCCACCGGCATCGTTTCCAATGGCGGCAAGGTGACGGTCACGACGCCCAGGGGCACGATCACAGCCGACAAATGCCTGGTCGGGGTCAATGCCTATGGCGGCAATCTGGAGCCGGTGAGCGCGGCGCACATCATGCCGATCGGTTCCTTCATCGGCGCGACCGTGCCGCTCGGCGCCACTTCCAAGGTGCTGCCGGGCGGCGAGTCGGTCGATGATTCCCGTTTCGTGGTGCGCTATTTCCGCAAGTCGAAGGACGGCCGGCTGTTGTTCGGCGGCCGCGAGATCTATGCCGTCAACGATCCGAAGGACATCCATATTCACATCCGAAGGCAGATCGCCGAACTCTACCCCGACCTTAAGGATGTCGAGATCACGCATGGTTGGGGCGGCTATGTCGGCATCACGGTGCCGCGAAAGCCGTTCGTACGCGAAGTGATGCCGAGAGTGATTTCGATGGGCGGTTATTCCGGCCACGGCGTCATGCTGTCGAACTTCTTCGGCAAGCTCTATGCCGAGACCGTTGCCGGCAATCGCGACCGCTTGAAACTGATCGAGGATCTGAAAATCCCCGCCTTCCCAGGCGGCCGGCGTTTGCGCGCGCCGCTCTTGTTCCTGGCGCTGAATTGGTTCGCGTTGCGTGACAGGATTTAAAGCTGGCTGCCCAGCCGAAGCCGCCGATTCGACGCCGGCGGCTTCCACGCGGCAGGTTGTGGAAGCCTTAATAGGCACGCAGAATTTCGCAATTTGGCTCACTCATGCCATAATCAGCAGTAAAAGGTGCGATCATGGGCGAAAATCCGGGGATTTCGCGGGCTTTGTCCGCAGTGATTTAGGGACCGATGCTGATCGAAGCCGATCGTTACGGCAATGATCGAAAGAACGTCGGCCCGCTTGTTGGAGGTGGTTTGAGTGAACGAGCCCTTCAGTTTCGGCGCGCCGGAACGGCAGCGCTTTACAATGCAGTTCGGCTATAACGTACGGCCATCCTTCTGGCAGAAGGTACAGTCGAACGCACATCTGGTCATTGCGGCGGTCGGCACCGCCGCGCTGATCGGCGTGGCCGCGGTGGCGCTATGGCTATGCTTTCCGGGCAGCGACCGGCAAGTGGCCGCGGCGAGTGCCGAGCAGACCGTTCCGGCGATTCCGGTGAAGACCACGAAAGTCGCTCCGGCGGCAGCGGCGGTCACCGTGGCGACGGCGCCGCAGGCCGCGCGCAAGGGGGACGCGGTAACGCCCACGACGGCGGCCCGCGAAGCCAACATTCCGGCCCTGGCATCAAACAACCCCCGCTGGACGGCTTCCGATGCCAAGACGCCACCTGCCCCGGCCGAGAACCAGCCAGCTCCATCCAAGCAGGCCGCCGGCGCGGCCCCCGCGCAATCGACCGATACCGCCTTTGCCGAGGCCGATGCCGAGAACGACGCCGCGCACGCGCTGTCGCAGGTCACCGGTTCCGCCAGCGAGACAGCAGCGGCAGCGAAGAAGCCGGGCGACACGATGGATGGCGCCCAAACCGCCGCCATTCCCGAAGCCAAGCCGCAGGTTCCAGATACGCAGCCGGCAGCGACAGACAGCTCGGCGCAGCCTGAGCCGAAAGCTCAAAAAGCCAGCGCGGCCGCAAACGGGCGCGTCTTAAGGGCCGTGACCATGCGCTCAGGCCCGAAGAAAGGTGCCGCCGCAATCACCACGGTGCCGGCCAAGGCATCGGTGCAGGTGATGAATTGTAAGAAATGGTGCGAGATCGTCTATAACGGCAAGCACGGCTGGGTCTACAAAAGCTACGTCAAGACCGGCGCGTGAGGCCAAGCAGCCATCCGAAACGGCGTCTTCTGCGTTCAAGTCGGCGATTTGCCACGAAGGACTTGTGTTCCTCGAACGGCACTTCGTAGAGGCCGCAAGTGGAACACCCTTCCTTCTTGCCGCACGCTGGTATCCAGCATCTGACATCGTGCGTCCAGGCAAGCGCGACCCTCTCCAGATGAAGATTGCCGGAGCTCTTCAGCAGGATCAGTTCTCCGGGGACAGCCGTCTGCTTGATGTGATCGGAGACTTCCTTCGGGGTGCGAAGCTCGATCAAACGGCCACTGTCCCGATCCGCCTGGCTGGCGCGTGAGCGATGGGCATTGTCGCCGGTATAGATGACCTCGTCGGCGACGTCGCGCGCGATACCGTAAGCAGCGCCATATTTTCTCGACGAACCGGTGTAGTCGGAAATCTGTCCGACGACGATCCGTTTGCGAACGGCCTTGGCTTTGGCCATCATCTCGAACGCAATGTTCAGCGAATGCCAGGGCGCTTTGGCGGCATCGACTATGAACTGTGGACCCCGATCGGTCACCAGCACCGTGCAGCGGTTGGCTAGAGGTTCGAAGGATGCTGTCCTTGCGGCGATTTTTTCCGGCGGGACACCAAGTTCCAGCGCCGTGACGGCGGCGGCCGCCGCCGGCAGCCAGAAGTGCTCGCCAGGAAATCGTGTCTGCATGTCTATGTCGCCGCCGCGCCAGCGAAGTGAAAATCTGAGCAGGTCCGGATAGGCGGCATGGATGTCTGTTACACGATAGTCCGCGGCTTCCGACTGACCGAAAGTCGCCACGCGGCACCTTGCGCCCGAAGCCATATCAAGCACATGCGGGTCGTCGGCGTTCAAGATCGCGAGTCCGCCCGGCGACAACACCTCAGCCAGCGCTCTCTTTTCCTGGGCGACAGCATCCAGGGTCCGGAATTGAGTGACGTGCTCCAGCCTGACCATCGTTACGACCGCTACGTCCGGCTTCAGCATCTGCGCCATCGACCGGATTGAGCCGGGCTCAAACGCGCCGGCTTCGAAGACGACATAGTCGACCTTGCCCGCACGTTTCATCCGCTTGTAGAGCGTGCGGACAAGCGCCTTGAGCGTGTTGGCTAGAACTTGGGTATAGACCTTGCCGTGACTGGCCAGGATATGACCAAGCAAGCTCGTTGCCGTCGATTTGCCGGAGCTGCCGGTTATGCCGATGAAGGTCGCCTTGCTTCGCGCACGTGCACGCTCTGCCCGATAGCGACGCAATCGCCAGCCGAGGTCGTTGCCAATTTCGCGCAGCCTGAGCTTAACCACCCGCCAGTTTCCCTTACCCCGATCCGTTATTCCTTCGGCGGACCATCAAGTCAAACTGGAGCTCGGCCGGACGGCGCCAATCCGTTCGTTCACCGCAACCAGGAGCGGAAACCGCGATGTGCTTCCAGGAGCGGCTCAGATACAACGCCCGCCATCGACCTCCAGCGCCACGCCGGTGATGAAGGCGGCTTCATCCGAGGCCAGCCACAGCGCCGCGTTGGCGATGTCGAGCGGTGTCGAGAGCCGTCCGAGCGGGATCGAGGCGCGGAACTTTTCGCGGATCTCAGGCGTGTCGGCGCCCATGAACTTCTCCAGCATGCCGGTCTCGCCGGCGACCGGGCAGAGGCAGTTGACGCGGATGTTCTTCGGCGCCAGCTCGACGGCCATCGACTTGGTGGCGGTGATCGCCCAGCCCTTGGAGGCGTTGTACCAGGTCAGGCCCGGCCGCGGCCGAAGCCCGGCCGTGGAGGCCGTGGTCAGGATGACGCCGCCGCCCTGGCGGTCCATGATCGGCACGACGGCAAGCGCCGCGTGGTAGATCGCCTTCATGTTGACGGCGGTGATCAGATCGAAGGTTTCCTCATCGACGCCGAGCATATCGCCATTGCGATGGGTGAAGCCCGCATTGTTGACCATGATGTCGATGCGACCGAAGGCGCTCTTGGCGGCATAGATCATCTCGTCGAATTCGGAGCGCAGGGAAACGTCGGTCTGGATCCAGATGGCGCTCTCGCCGATCTCTTCGGCCACCCGCTCGGCCCCCCTGGCGTTGAGGTCGGCGACGATCACGCGCGCGCCCTCTTCGGCAAAGCGCTTGGCCATGCCTTCGCCGAAGCCCGACGCTGCGCCGGTGATGACGGCGACTTTGTTTTCCAGACGCATGGTTTTCCTGCTCTTTGGATTCCGCAGCTTGACGTGATTTTTCCATCTGCCGCCCGGCACGTCGCGCGCCAGGCTACATCTCCCTTAGCTTTCGTCACATTCGCGTTCTATGCTGCAGCCGCGAACGCTTCCGGAAGCCATGGCTTGCCGACAGGCCTGCCGGCGGCGTGAGTGTCGGGAAACATGTGGACCGATGCAAGTGCAAGCCATTGGTCCTCGCATGTGACACCATGGCACTGGAAAATTTAAATCGATTAGAATATACCAACCACGCTGCCGGCGCCCGGCATCAAATCGGACTGACCATGACCAGCCAGATCATCCCTGTCGACCCATTCGACTTCATCATCTTCGGCGGCACCGGCGACCTGTCGGAACGCAAGCTCCTGCCATCGCTCTACTATCGCCAGTGCGGCCACCAGTTCTCCGAGCCGACGCGCATCATCGGCACCTCGCGCGCCAAAATGACCGATGCCGAATTCCAGGGCTTCGCCAAGAAGGCGATATCAGATCATGTGAAGCCTGCCGATATCGATCCGAAGGAGTTGGAGATATTCCTGGCAAGGCTCTCCTACGTGTCGGCGGACGCAACCACTGGCGCCGGCTTCGACAAGTTGAAGAAAGCAATCGGCGACAGCGACCGCATCCGCGCCTTCTACCTTGCGGTGGCGCCGGCGCTGTTCGGCGACATTTCGCACCAGCTCAAGGAGTACAAGCTGATCACGCCGAACTCGCGCATCGTGCTGGAAAAGCCGATCGGCCGCGACCTCACCTCGGCGCGGGCGCTCAATGACGCTGTCGGTGACGATTTCCACGAAAGCCAGATCTTCCGCATCGACCACTATCTCGGCAAGGAAACGGTGCAGAACCTGATGGCGCTGCGCTTTGCCAACGCGCTCTACGAGCCGTTGTGGAACTCCGCCCAGATCGACCATGTTCAGATCACGGTCGCCGAGACCGTTGGTCTCGAGGATCGCGTCACCTACTACGACAAGGCAGGCGCGTTGCGCGACATGGTGCAGAACCACATTCTGCAGCTGCTCTGCCTGGTGGCCATGGAAACGCCGTCGTCGATGGACGCCGACGCGGTGCGCGACGAGAAACTGAAGGTGCTGCGGGCACTGAAGCGCATCAACGGCAACGAGGCGCCGAAGCACACCGTGCGCGGCCAGTATCGCGCCGGCGCCTCGGCCGGCGGGCCTGTCAAGGGCTATGTCGAGGAGCTCGGCAAGGACAGCAACACCGAGACCTTCGTCGCCGTGAAGGCCGAGATCGGCAACTGGCGCTGGGCCGGCGTTCCCTTCTATCTGAGGACCGGCAAACGGCTCGCCACCCGCGTCTCGGAAATCGTCATCGAGTTCAAGCCGATCCCCTATTCCATCTTCGGCGACAGCGCCGGGCCGATCTTCCCCAACCAGCTGGTCATCCGCCTGCAGCCGGACGAGGGGGTGAAGCAGTTCATAATGATCAAGGATCCGGGGCCGGGCGGCATGCGGCTGCGCCAGATCTCGCTCGACATGAGCTTCGCGCAGTCCTTCCAAGGTCGTGCGCCGGACGCTTATGAGCGACTGATCATGGATGTGGTGCGCGGCAACCAGACGCTGTTCATGCGCCGCGACGAAGTCGAGGCTGCCTGGAAATGGATCGACCCGATCCAGAACGCCTGGGAAAGCGCCCGGCAGGAAGCTCAGGGCTATACCGCCGGAACCTGGGGGCCGTCGGCCTCGATCGCGCTCATCGAACGTGACGGACGAACATGGCACGAGAGCAATTGAGCCAAGTCCGCTACGGCTGGAACGGCTTTGCCGATCGCCAGGACCTGGCGACGGCGCTGGCCGGACAGATTGCCGACCGGCTGGACAGCGCCATCGCGGAACGCGGCACAGCGCTGCTCGCAGTGTCTGGCGGCACCACGCCGGCGAAATTGTTCGCCACGCTGTCGACCGCGCCCATCACCTGGGACAAGGTCACCGTGACGCTGGTCGACGAGCGCTTCGTGCCGCCGTCCTCGCCGCGTTCGAATGCCGGGCTGGTGGCGGCGAACCTGCTCCAGAACAAGGCCGCCGCGGCGCGCTTCGTACCGCTCTACCACGAGGCGGCGAACATCGAGAATGCAGCGTCGATGGACAGCGAAGCGCTACGGGCGCTGCCCTGGCCGCTCGACGTGGTGATCCTCGGCATGGGCGCCGACGGCCATACGGCATCCTTCTTCCCGGATGCCGGCAATCTCGAGGAATTGCTCGACCCGGCCTCGCAGCGGATCGTGCTGCCGGTGCATGCGGCAAGCGGGGGCGAGCCGCGGCTCACGCTGTCGATGGCGCGCATCGTTGCCGCCGGCTTCGTTGCGCTCCACATCGAAGGCGAGGACAAGCGCGCCGCGTTCAACGGCGCGATGGATCCTGGCGCGAAGAAGCCCATCCGCAGAGTGATCGAGGCGGCGCCTAGACCGATAGAGGTGTTCTGGGCACCCTGATTTCAGATGAGGACAGCCCGGCGGCAGAGGGAGGACGTTGCCGGGCTCGAAAGGACGGACCATGACAGCCAGACGCGACATCGAAACCATCACGGAACGCATCCGCCAACGTTCGAAGGCCGGCCGCGAAGCCTATCTCGGCCGTATCGCGGAGGCTTCCAGCCGCACCGCCAACCGCGCGGTGCTGGGCTGCGGCAATCTCGCCCATGGCTTTGCCGTGTGCAGCCCCGCCGAAAAGATCGCGCTCGGTGGCGACCGCGTGCCGAACCTCGGCATCATCACCTCCTACAACGACATGCTGTCGGCACATCAGCCCTTCGAGACGTTCCCGGCGCTGATCAAGGAAGCAGCGCGGGAAGCGGGCGGCATCGCCCAGGTCGCGGGCGGCGTGCCGGCGATGTGCGACGGCGTCACCCAAGGCCAACCCGGCATGGAGCTGTCGCTGTTCTCGCGCGACGTGATCGCCATGGCGGCGGCGATCGGCCTGTCGCACAACATGTTCGACGCGGCCGTCTTCCTCGGCGTCTGCGACAAGATCGTGCCCGGGCTGGTGATCGCAGCGCTCACCTTCGGGCATCTGCCTGCCGTCTTCATCCCGGCCGGGCCGATGACGACCGGTCTCGCGAATGACGAGAAGGCCAGGATCCGCCAGCTTTATGCCGAAGGCAAGGTCGGCCGCGCCGAACTGCTGGAAGCGGAGTCCAAATCCTATCACGGGCCGGGCACCTGCACCTTCTACGGCACCGCCAATTCGAACCAGATGCTGATGGAGATCATGGGCCTGCACACGCCCGGCGCCTCCTTCGTCAATCCGGGCACGCCGCTGCGCGACGCGCTGACCAGGGAAGCGGCAAAGCGCGCGCTGGCGATCACCGCGCTCGGCAATGCCTATACTCCGGTCGGGCGCATGATTGACGAACGCTCGATCGTCAACGGCGTGGTCGGCCTGCATGCCACCGGCGGCTCGACCAATCATACGATCCACCTCATCGCGATGGCCGCCGCCGCCGGCATTGCGCTGACCTGGCAGGACATTTCCGACCTGTCGGAGGCCGTGCCGCTGCTCGCGCGCGTCTACCCGAACGGGCTTGCCGACGTGAACCACTTCCACGCGGCAGGCGGGCTCGGCTTCCTGATCCGCGAATTGCTCGACGAAGGCCTGTTGCACGAGGATGTGCAGACGGTGTGGGGCGAAGGCCTGCGGCCCTACGCGGTCGAGGCGAGGCTTGGCGATGACGGCAGCGTCGTGCGCGAAGCGGCGCCGCTCAACAGCGGCGACGAGAAGGTGCTGGCGCCGGTCAAGAAAGCGTTCCAGCCGACGGGTGGCTTGAAAGTGCTGGCCGGCAATCTCGGCCATGCCGTGATCAAGACCTCTGCGGTCAAGCCCGAACGTCGCGTCATCGAGGCGCCGGCCAAGGTGTTCGACAGCCAGCAGGGCCTCAACGACGCCTTCAAGGCCGGCCAGCTTACCGGCGACTTCGTCGCTGTGATCCGCTTCCAGGGGCCGAAGGCCAACGGCATGCCGGAACTGCACAAGCTGACCACCGTGCTCGGCATCCTGCAGGATCGCGGCCAGCGTGTCGCGCTGGTGACCGACGGGCGCATGTCGGGCGCCTCCGGCAAGGTGCCGGCAGCGATCCATGTGACGCCGGAAGCGGTCGAGGACGGACCGATCGCCAGGATCCATGACGGCGATGTCATCCGGCTAGACGCCGATGCCGGCACGCTGGAAGTGCTGGTGCCGGGGTCGGAATTCGCGCTGCGCCGCACGGCCGACGCCGACCTCATCGGCAACGAGTTCGGCTTCGGCCGCGAGCTGTTCGCAGGCTTCCGGCAACTGGTCGGGCGGGCCGATCATGGCGCGGCCGCGTTTGGCAACGCCTGACGTCTTCCCCAATGTGCCTTACGAAAAAGGGCGGCTCGGAGCCGCCCTTTTTCGTTCGTTCGCTAACCACGCCTACTGCACAATGACCTCGGTGCGCTCGCCGGCCTTGATCGTCACCGGCATTTCCTTCTCCTGGCCTTCAGCGGACATGTGGCGCACGACCACATAGTCTCCGGCGGGGATCGCCTGTTGCCAGCTATCACCGTAGGTCAGGCCCAGCGATTTGCGTTTGCCTTCGATGTCCTTCTTCGACGACAACACCTCGATCGAATAGGCGCCGGGTGCCGACATCGCCAGCACGCCGGCATCGAGCGCGACCTTGATGTCCTGATTGTCGCCGGCCTTGATGCTGAAGGGCTGCTCGACGACGGCAAGATCGAGCGTCGTGACCGCGACATAGTCGTCCGGCGGCAGCCAGAACTTGCTGTCCGGACCGTAGGAATGCTCCACGCTTTCACGTGAGCCGTCGATCTTCTTCTTCGCCTTGACGACCTCGAAGCCGATGCCGGAATTGTCGGCCTTGTCGCCGCCGGCGGTGTAGTAGGCGTTGAGCACGGCATGACCGACGCCGACGACGATGTCCTTCTCGACGGTCTGCCCGGCGGCAAGCTGGACGGTCTCGGTCGCAGTGCCGGCGCCGATCTGCACCGTCACCTTCTGCTCGCCGGCGGGGACGGTCGCCTTGGCGTCGCCATAGTGCGTGGTGCTGCCGCCAGGATAGGCGAAGTCGACACGCGCTTCGCCGCTGATCTCCGAGCCCTGGCTAGCATGCGGATGGATGACCAAAGTGCCGGCGTTCAGCGTGAACAGCGGGCTGTAGGTCTTGCCAGCCTCTATCTTGATCTTCTGCTCGCTCCTTGCCTCGTCGTCGCGGCCGACGACGATGTAGTCGCCCGGCTCGAGATTGGTCTTGAGCACGCCATATTCGGTCATGACTTGGTCGCCGCGCGTGCCATCGGACTTCGCCTTGTAGATCTCCCAGGCATTGCCGTCGGTAATCGGATCGCCGCCCTCGGCCATGATCACGCTCGGCATGAAATTGAACTCCGGCTTGGCCGATTCGGGCGCGGGAGCCGGCGCCGGTTCGGGCGCCGGCGCCGGAGTCGGAGCCGCGACGGTCTCGACCAGGGCTTCCTGCAGCGCCTTCTCGTCGGAGGCCTGGATGTATTTGCCGCCGGTGTTTTCGGCGAGGCAGGCTATCTGCTTGCCTTCGTCGGCGGTCAGGCCGAAGCCGACGACATCGGCGGTGAAGTCGACGCCGCTTTGCTTCAGCTCCTTGCCGAGTGCGCAAGGATCGCCGCCGCAGGTCTCGAGCCCGTCAGTGATCAGCACGACGGTGGCCTTGTCCTCGGTGTATTTCAGCGCTTCCGCCGCCTGCTTGACGGCGGCCGTGAGCGGCGTCTTGCCGAGGAATTTCATGCTGTCGGCTGCTGACGAGATGGCGCTGGCTGAACCGGCCTGCGGCGGCACGATCAGCTCGATGTCGTCGCAACTACCCTTGGTGCGATGGCCATAGGCCATGAAGCCGATCTCGTCGTCGGCCGGAACCGACTGCAGCACCGTGCGCAGCGATTCACGCGCGATCTCCAGCTTCGGCTTACCGTCGATCTGGGCCCACATCGAGCCTGATGCATCAAGGATGATGATGACCTTGTTGGCGGCAAAGCCGAAACTGGTCATCGACAAAAGCAGGAGCGCCGCAGCGACGCTCCGTATCAGTCCCGCCATGGAAATCTCCTGAGAGCAACCCTCGTCCGCGTTGCGAAAGCTATTTGAGGCGGCATTCGGAGACAAGTCCGAAGGCCGGCGAGTCACTCAATAAGTGGTGCGCCGCTCTTCCGATGGCGGGCGGCCGAACTGCAGCCGGTAGCTCTGGGCGAAATAGGAATGCGAGGTGAAGCCGGTGGCGATCGCCACGTCGAGGATCGGCATGTTGGTCTGGCGCAGCAACTCGCGCGCGCGTTCGAGCCGCAGCCGCATATAGTAGCGGCCGGGGGTGACGCTCAAATGGCGCAGGAACAGGCGCTCGACCTGGCGCACCGACAGCCCCGCCGACTTGGCGAGCTGCACCGCCGACAGCGGTTCGTCGAGATGATCGGCCATCAACTCGACGATGCGCCTGAGCTTTTCCGACTTGCCGGTGAGGTCCCGCTCGGGGCCGACGCGCTGGCGGTCGCCGGCCGAGCGTATGCGCTCGTGCTGGAACTGGTTGGCGACGCCGTTGGCGAGGTTGGAGCCGAAATCGCCGCGCACGATCTCCAGCATCAGGTCGATCGAGGTGGTGCCGCCGGCGCAGGTGTAGCGCTTGCGGTCGATTTCGAAGACGTTGCCGGTGCAATTGATGTCGGGGAAGCGCTCCATGAAGCCGGCGCGGTTCTCCCAATGGATGGTGCAGCGATAGCCGTCGAGCTGCCCGGCTTCGGCAAGCAGATAGGAGCCGACCGACAGGGCGCCGAGCGCATTGCCGCGCCGGCCCCAGCTGCGCAGCGCCGCCAGAACCTTGCTCTTGCCGGGAAATTCGATGGAGAGGCCGACCGAAACGAACAGGATGTCGACCGGCGGCATGTCGGCGACCGAATAGTCGATCTTCAACGGCAGGCCGTTCGAGGCCATGACCGCATCGCCGTCGGCCGAGATCGTCGTCCAGCCATAGAAATCGCGGCCGAGCAGTCGGTTCGCCGAGCGGAAGCAGTCGATGGCGGCCGCCAGCGAGAACATCGAGAATTTGTCGACCAAGAGGAAGCCGAACTGGCGGCCGCCCTGAACGGGATCGCTCGTGATCGGCCGCTCGAGAACGGGATGCGACTGGTTCGAGTGGGGCATCCCGCTCTGTCCCTTTATTTCAGCCGCATTTGTGCGGCGCCAAGTGGTTCCACTTGGCTGCAAAATGCTGGGGAGCGGTCAGGTTCGGCAATGCCGAGGCTTTCTCAATCAGAAGGACGGCCGCTTTAACCCGGCCGCGAGGTAGGCGGAAGCTACAGTGTTCGCCATCAGCATGGCAATGGTCATCGGTCCGACGCCGCCCGGCACCGGCGTGATGGCGCCCGCGAGCTTGGCCGCTTCGGGATAGGCGACGTCGCCGACCAGGCGGCTCTTGCCTTCGCCCTTTTCGGGCGCGGGGATGCGGTTGATGCCGACGTCGATGACGGTCGCGCCGGGCTTGACCCAATCGCCCTTGACCATCTCCGGACGGCCGACCGCGGCGACCAGGATATCAGCGGTGCGAGCCAGCGCCGGCAGGTCCCTGGTGCGGCTGTGGGCAATCGTGACCGTGCAGTTGGCGGCGAGCAGCAGGTTGGCCATCGGCTTGCCGACGATGTTAGAGCGGCCGACGACGACGGCGTTGAGGCCGGAAAGGTCCTTGCCGCGCACCCGCTCGATCAACAGCATGGAGCCTGCCGGCGTGCAGGGCACGAAGGCCGTGTCGAGCTCGCCGGTGCCGAGCTTGCCGACATTGATGAAGTGGAAGCCGTCGACATCCTTTTCCGGCGCGATCGTCTGGATCACCTTGCCGGCGTCGATATGACCGGGAAGCGGCAGTTGCACGAGGATACCGTGGATCGACTGATCGGCGTTGAGGTCGCCGATGATCGTCAGCAACTGTTCCTCGGTGGTGTCGACCGGCAGCGTATGCTGAAGCGAATGGAAGCCGCATTCCTTGGCGGTGCGCGATTTCGAGGCGACATAGACCTGGCTTGCCGGATCCTCGCCGACGATCACCACCGCAAGGCCGGGCTTGGTGGCTCCTTTGGCCGACAGCTCCGCGGTCAGAGCCTTGACCTTCGAAACCACGTCCTCGGCGACACGCTTTCCATCAATCACTTCGGCCATCACTAACCCTCAGCTTCGCTTCGAGGCCGCATCGATGCACGGCCCCATTTCCTCGATCGGCATTGTCGATCCGCCAAAGCGAGACGCTTGCGGCCGGAATGCAGCGCGGCATTTTCACGAAAATTCGACAAGGCAATCCCGTCAAAGCGTCGTCGGATGCCGTAAACCCGAAACCAGCCGCTTTTATCGAACCGCGAGCCGTCCAGAAATACGGATAGTTTAGAAATAGCGGCGGCGCGTGCGGCTTTCGGTCAGCTCGCGCACCGCCTCGCGGAATTCGCGCAGGCTGGCGCGGATCTCGTCGATCTCGCCTTGCTGGCCGGCAGGGGGCTGGTCGGCGGGGGGCTGGTCGGCCTCGCCGGCGGCCGGCGACCGCGGATGATAGGATGCCGCCGATGCCGAATAATGATCGTCGTAGGGATCGGTCCGGCCGTGGCCCGGCCGGTACGAATAGGAATAGCCCTGCTCGTATGGCTGCCGGAAATTCTCCCGCGCCGATGGTTGAGCCCGGGGATAGCGTTCTTCCAGGGTGGGCGCCCGCCAGGCGCTTTCAGGCGGGACAGAGTCCATATCGACCGTTTCAGCCGGCTCGCGCCGCACGAAATAGCGAACCGCCGAGGCAAGCGAGCCGAAAAGCCCGGGACGGCCGGCATCGTTGGCCGGTTCCGGCGGTGGCGTGACGGATTGGACCGGAGCCGGTGCAGCCGCCTGCACAGGTGGTGGAACCGGCGGTGAAGCAGGCGACGGTGTGAAGGACGCTGCCGGCGACGGCGTGAAGGATGAAGCCGGAGGCGGCGTGAAAGGCGGAGCAGGTGGTGATGTGAAAGCCGGAGGTGGCGGCGGAGCGACAGGCGAAGCCGCCGCCGGCGTGGCGAGTGGTGGCGGCGCCGGTGGGGCGGCCCGATTGGAATTGCTCTCAAGCGCAGAAGGACGGTCTTCAGTCGCGCGACGCGAGCGTGCATTGGCCGTCTCGCGCAGGCTGGCAAGGATGCCGCGCAGCGCGCCGAGGCCGATGCCGGCAAACAGGCCGGCGAACAGCCCCGCCAAGGCCATCACGACACGCGACGGCCCCTTGGCTTCCAGCGGCGGTTGAGCCGGCGAAAGCACGTTGATGTTGGCCGAATTGACGTTCTTTTGCTCGCCGGTTTCCTTGGCGCGCAGCAAATACTGCTCATAGACCGAGCGCTTGGCGGCGGCTTCGCGTTCCAGCTCGCGCAGCGAAACAAGATTGTTGTTCACATCGCCACTCTGCACCTTGGCCTGGGCCAGGCGCGAGGACAAGTCCTGCTCGAGCTGAACAGAGCGCTTCAGGTCGACCTGCAGCGAGGACGCGATGCGCTGCAGCTCCGCGGTGATGCGTTCGCGCGCGCCGGCAAGCTGGGCGTTTAGCGCCTGCAACTCAGGATGACGCGGGCCGAACTTGATCGCGGCGCGGTCGGCTTCCTGCTTCAGGGACGCATATTGCGAGCGCAGCTCGCTCATCATGTTGGAGTTGATCTCTTCCGGCAACGTGCCGCTGAGGACCGAGTTGACGTTCAGCGAGCGTGCCGAGGCGGCGCGGGCGTTCAGCTCGAGCGTGCGGGCGCGGGCGACGGAAAGCTGCTCGTTGAGCTTCAGCATCTGGTCGTCGCTGATCAGGTGGCCCTGCGCGTCGACAAGGTCGTGCGTCGCCCTGAAATCCTCGACGTTGCGTTCGGCCGTCTCGACGCCCTTGCGCAGCTCATCGAGCTTCGACGTCAGCGCGGTCGTCGCACGTCCGGCCATTTCTGACTGGTAGTTGCCGATCTCCCGCTGGAAGACGTCTCTCGTCGTGTTAGCTATCTCTGCCGATTTCTCGCCATTGCGCGTGGTGGCGCTAATGGAGATGACAAAAGTCTTGCCGGTGCGCTCGACCGACAGGCTGTCGGCCAGATTGCCGACGGCCAGCGCCTGGCGGCGAATCTCGTCGCTGCCGGCCGGCTGGTCATCCCGCGAAATCATCGAGCGCAGGAACGACGTGACGCCGAGCCCACCAGACCCCTGACCGTTGAACTCCGGGTCGTTGACGAGGTTGAGTTCCTTGACGACCTCGTCAAGGACCTTGCCTGATGTGACCATCCTGATGCGGGTTTCGACAACGGCCAATGCCGCGTCGGGCTCACCCACCGATTGGGTGAGATCGCGGTCGGCAAGTTTCAGGTCGCCCGGCTCGATGGTTAGCTCGGTCGTGGCTTCGTATTTCTTCGGCGTCGATAGCGCGAGGGCTATGCCAAGGGCGGCGCCCAGGATGGTGGTGGACAGGATCAGCGCTTTGGAGCGAGCGATGCCGCCAATCACCTGCACCGGGTCGATCAGCGGTTTCCATTCCTGGGATTCGTCGGCAGCGGGTGGTCGGCCTACACGAGGTTCGGGAGCGGCCTGCGGCTGGTGGCCTCCCGCAGTGCCCCCGTAGCCCTGCCCTAGTGACGCGGCCCGGTCGTCGCCTGTTTCGACGGGATCCGCCTGATCGTGGTCAAATCCGCCGATTTCGGTGGGGCGCGGATTCAACTTTTCTTCGCGCTCGGAACGCGCGGCGCGATGGCGCGCGGCGGCGTCCTCGCGCCAAGAGGAATTGGCCCGGTCGCCGATCGAAACCGTCTTGTCGTCGCCACGCATCGCTTGGCCGAGCGCGAGCAGAGAACGCTCGCGCCTCCAGTCATCACGGTTATCCCTGTCGACCATTGTCCTGGAACTTGCTCTCTGGCGGCTTGGGCGCGCGGATCGGCCAATCGTTAAGCCACACTAAACAGGCATAGAAAACAAACGGTTAATTTTGCGCCTCGGCGGGCACAGTTTTCGCCCTTGTTCACCGCATTTCAGGCCGCCGGGACGGCCGCCAGAACGCCGCGTTAAACTTTGCAGCCTATCTATCGCCCCGGATATGACCCAGGCCAGCGACATGCCGCAAGGGCGGAGCTTCGCGCGGATCGGCCACTTCGTGGCCACCCGCCGGAAACTGGTATTCGATTATTGCTCGGCGATCAGCGGCGCCGGCGGTCGGCTGGTGTTTTCGCTCGCCTATTTCATCGCTTTGGCCAACACGCTTTCGATCGCCGAATTCGGCATGTTCGCAACCGCCTCGGCCGCCGGCATCATGCTGTCGCGCATCCTGGCCTTCGGCTTTATTTCGGCGCTCTACCGCACCGCCACGATCCGCCCCAACCTGATCGGCACGTTCACCGCCGGTTTCCTGCTTCTCGGCGCCTTGTCGCTGCCATTCCTCGCCGCCGCGTCCTACGGCGTCTATCTGATCTTCTTCGCCGGCACCGTGCCGTTGCCGGCCTTCGCCGCTGTCGTCTTCGCCGAGGCGCTTTTGTGGCGGCCGGTCGAAGTGGCGCTGATCGTCAACAACGGGCTCGGCAAGTTCGGGCGGGCGGCCGTGCTCGCCATCCTGGCGACGGCGCTCAGGGCAGTCGGCGCGATCCTGTTCATGCTTGGCGCGCAGCACAGCATCGGCGTCTGGTCGCTGTTCTACATCGGCGCCAATGTCGCCTCGCTCATCGTCGCCTTCGTCTTCTTCTATCCGCGCCAGCGGCTGAGGCTGCGCGCCGAACTGTATTTCCGGCGGCTCGCCGATTCCGTCTATGTCGCCGGCTCCGAAGTACTGTTCTATTTGCAGATGGAGTTCGACAAGCTCTTGGTGCTGTCGATCGGCGGGCCGCATCTCGCCGGCATCTATGCCATCATCATGCGGCTGGTCGACCTCACCGCGATCCCGATCCGCACCTTCTCGATGATGCTGGTGCAGCGCATGATGCGGGCGCCGGAGCTTCTGTCGCGGCTGGCGGTGAAGAGCGGTATCGAAGGCGGCGTGTTCCTGGTCTCGACGCTGGCGCTGGCATCGCTCGGCATCGTGCTGCACTTCTTCCCAAACGCGCTCGGCAGGAATGTCGCCGAGGCAGCGCCGCTGGTGACGCTGGCGGTCTGCGTGCCCGGTCTGCGCAACCTCGTCGAATATCAGGCCGAGCTTCTCTTCGCGCGCGGTCAGACGGCGGTGCGGGCGATCAATCTCGGCCTGCTCGCCGGCCTGAAGGCGGTTCTGCTCACTTATGTGCTGACCACCATCCCCGACACGGCCAACCTGGTCCTGTCGCTCAACATCGTCTTCCTGCTGCTTTATCTCGCCTCGATGCTGCTTACCTATTCGGCCATGCGCCGCCCGGCGAAGGCGATCTGATTCAGGTCAGGCCGGCCTGCAAACAGCGGCTCCCTGCGCTTCCGGTGCTCACGTACTTTAGTACGCTCCGCTCCGGTTCTCGGAAGCCACTGTTTTCGACTCGGCCTGACCTGAATCCCGCGCAGGCTAATCAAGCCCTATCAGGCGGCGGATGCGGCCAATATCTGTGCCGATGAAAGACTGCATGCCGATCGCCACCTGTTCCGGCGCCATGGTGTCGACGAAGCGGCGGAATTCCTCGTCCGACAGCGGCTCGCCGTTCCAGTGGACGCGGCAGAACTCCTCCGAGCCGCGGAAATGGCCTGCGCCTTGAAGCACGTCGTCGACATAGCGGCCATAGATCATGCATTCGGAGAATTTTCGCGCCGAGCCGACGACGCCGACCCAGTCGCGACCATGCACCTTCTCGATGCGCTCGCACATGGCGTTGACCGTCTCGCGGCGCCAGGCGATCAGCGTCGAGATGTAGTCGTGGCTCGATGGATTGGCGGGATCGATGCCGAGCACGGCGCCGGCATTGCGCGACCAGATGCGATGCTCGTCATGTCCATCGCTCGCCAGCACGCCGTCACGCCGGAACAGCCGCACCTTGCCGTCGCGCCAGAAGGCGTTCGCGTCGAACGGCTTCAGGAAGGCGACGTCGGAATCGCAGAAGACGAGCACGTCTTCCTTTGCCTGCCGGGCAATGGCGATACGGCGCAGCTGCTGCACATGCCAGCCGCGCAGCGGCTGCGTTTTCAGGCTCAGCCAGACGCGGCGGCGGAAGCCGCTCAGCGGATCGTCGAACACGCGCAGCCAGCGCGGCAACAAGTCCCGCTCGTCGACAACGCTGCGGCGGCTGCCTTCCAGCTGACGAAACAGCGCGACATCGCGATGTTCGGTGAGGATATAATGATGCGCAATGCCGGTGACGTGGCGATCGATGGTTTCGCATAAAAGCCGGCAGCGCTCGAAATCGGGAGCGTAGCTTGCGGTGACGATCGCAGCCAAGGGCATGCGCGGCAGCGCTTCGACCGCAGTGGAGGCGTCCGGAACGAAGCGGCTGTTCACCGGCGCGCCTCTAGCGGCAGCGGCATGCGCAACAGCTTCTGCTTGACGACGCGCCACAGGAAGAGCGGATTGCCGACAATATAGCGGCGCCACAGGCGGCCGGGTTCGATCCACAGGCGGAACAGCCATTCGAGCCGCAGCCGGCGCAGCCATAGCGGCGCGCGCGGCACCGAGCCGCTCATGAAATCGAGCAGGGCGCCGACTGCGACCGGCAGCGTGCAATGGCGGCTGTCGATGTGGCGCTCGATCCACAATTCCTGGCGCGGCACACCCATGGCGACGAGCAGCACATCCGGCCGCAGCCTGGCGATGCGCTCGAGGATCGCTGGCTCCTCGGCGGCCGAGAAGAAGCCGTCATGGACGACGACGAATTTGTGCTGCATGGCGAGCGTCGAGAGCTTCGCGGACGCGGCTTCGGCATTGGCGCGCGTCGTGCCGAGCAGCGCCACAGTCAGCGGGTGCGACGAGGCCTGCAGGAAGGCCGGAATGAAATCGGTGCCGTTGAGATTGCTGGGGAAAGGCTCGCCGTAAAGCAGCTTTGCCGCCATGTCGACGCCGACGCCGTCGGGCAGGATGAGGAAGTTTTCCAGCGCCTCGGCAAACACCGGGTCGGTGCAGGCAAGGTTGGCGTTATGGGCGTTGAGGAAGCTCACCTTGGTGAAGCGACGCTCGTCGATCAGTCTGGTGAGCAAGGCGATGGCCTCGTCCCAGCGTATGGCAAGCACCGGAATACCCAAAATGGTCTTGAGCGTGTCGAAACCGAAAGCGGCGCGCGCGGTGTGCATGTTCATGCGGCGACCTCCTGCCTGACGGCGCCGAGCTTCTCCAGGCCAAGCCCGATCGCGGCGTCGAGCGCCTTGAGCTGGCGGCGATGAAAGGCGCTGCCATCCACGTCGCGGACAGTGGCCGCGGCCGCCTGCAGCGCCGCGGCGAAAGCGATCGGATCGTCGGTCACCACGCAATTGTCGGGACGATAGCCGATGCCGCGCAGCGAGCGGCTGGTGGCGACGGACGGCAGGCCAAGCTCGAAGGTCTCGATGGTCTTCAACTGCACGCCGCTGCCGGCGGTGCTGATCAAGGGAATGACAGCGGCGCCGCGCACGAAGGCCTGCGCATCCGGAACCCTGCCGACGAAGGAAACGCCGGGATGCGGCGAGCTGATGCCGGAAGGCACATTGCCCGCGATCCTGATGCGGAAATCCGGCTTCAGATGCGGCACGACCTTCGTCAGGAACCAGTCGAGGCCGATGCGGTTCGGCTGCCAGGTCCAGGTGCCGATCAGCGCGGCGTCGTGATCGATATGCCGCTGCGCCCTGCTTGTCGGCGCCTGCGCACGGGTTACCAGCGGCAGCACCGCGGAGCGCCGGTCGGAGGCGACGCCAAGTGCCGCGCGGTCTTCCTCGGCCAGCGTGAAGACAAAGCGCGCGGCGCCGCAGAGCCGCTCTTCCATGACCTTGAGGAGCCTGGCCTCGCGACGGAACATCCAGCGCTGGAGCGCGCTGGTTGCCGCCGCTGCATTTTCCTCGGCCGAGCGGTGCTCGACATTGTGCGCGACGAAGACGAATGGACGGTCGGCGAGAACCTTCTCAAAGGCGCCGGCGAACTGCACCGAGTTCAGGACATAGCCGTCGAAGGGACCGGCGCGTTCGATGACGTCGCGGACTTGCGCATCGGCAACGACACGCAGCTTGACGGAGGAAAAGGTAAGACCGGAGAGAACCGCCTTGCCCAGCCAGGCAAGCTTTTGCAGCGGCGACGCGCTTTCGGTGCGGACCTCGACAGCGTCGAGCACGATGGTGTTTTGCGGATCGGACGGGGCCTTGCCCGGCCAGATGAAACCGATCACCGTCACGCGCACGCCGGCACGCCGCAGCGCGTCGATGATCGCGGCGTTGGCGATCTCGTAGCCTGAGGCGAGAGCGCCATCAGGCACGATCGATGTGGCGAACAGCAGATGCATCTCACCTATCCTTGGCTGCAGCCGGTAGCAAAACGCGGTGAAGCCTTGATTAAATGGCACTGTCAAAGGCCGAAGACCCGGCTTTTCCGAAGGACGGGCGAGAAGGTGATTAACGAAACGTTATCACCGCGATGCTATCGAAGGGCGAACCCTCACTGCTGGAAAAGGATGATCCCTTTGCCGTCCGACGCTTCTGTATCGATCGCGGGACGGTCGCCGGGGCTTGCCGCCGAGACCGTCGAGGCGATCGTGACGCTGCCGACCTTCAAACGGCCAAAGCAGGTGCTGGAAACGCTGGCTTCACTCAAGGCGCAGCGGACCGGCAGGTGCTTTGCCGTCATCGTCATGGAAAATGAGGCCGAGGCGCGCGAGGGAGCCAAGGCGGTGCTGCCCCTGTTCGAAAGCGGCGAGATGCCCGGCATGGTCATCATCGCGCATGAGCGCGGCAATTGCAGCGCCTACAATGCCGGCTGGCAGACGGCGATCCTGCAGTTTCCCAATTTTCGCCACCTGCTGGTCATCGATGACGACGAGATCGCCGAGCCAGACTGGCTCGAGCGCATGTGCGGCGCCGCGGAGACACTTGAAGCCGACGTTGTCGGCGGCCCGCAGGTACCCATCTTTGCCGATGCCTCGCATGCCAGATGGGCCGAGCACCCGGTGTTCGCGCCGCCCTATCGGGAGACGGGCCGCGTGCCGGCGCTCTATTCGTCCGGCAACCTGCTGCTCGGTCGCAACGTGCTTGAGGCCATGGGACCGCCCTTCCTCGATCTCAGGTTCAATTTCATGGGCGGCGGCGATTCCGACTTTCTCAGCCGGTGCGCGCAAAAAGGTTTTGTGCTCGGCTGGTGCGCCGAGGCAAAGGTCAACGAGACTGTCCCTGCCCGGCGCGTCGAGGCCGACTGGATCCGCGCCCGCAGTCTGCGCAATGGCGTGATCTCGACGCTGGTCGAAAAGAAGAAGCGCGCCGGCACGCCGCTTGCCGGCCTCAAGGTTTTCCTGAAGAGCCTGGCGCTGCTCGCCGCCTCGCCGCTGCGCGGCGCCATCCGGCTGGCGCGCACCGGCTCGCTCACGAGCGGCCTCTATCCAGTCTATGTCGCGCTCGGCCGGGTGCTCGCCGAATTCGGATATGCCAATGAGCAGTACCGGCAGCCTGAGAAGAATTGAGCGCGCGCCGCTCGGTGCCGCCTTCACCAGGGAAGGTGTGGCGACGGCTATCGCCGCGCTCCTGTTCACCGTCATCATCGTCTCGTTCCGGCCCTTCCAGCCGGCAGGCGCGGAACTGGCCGGCGACGGCGGCGACATCGTCAACCAACTCGGCTTCGGCTCGCTCGGCGCGGTCTCCATCTTCTCGCTGCTGGCCTTTGCCGACCCGCGCGTGGTGCGCTCGCTGGTGAGCCCTTCCTGGGCGCTGATGCTGGGCTTCTTCTTCCTGTCGGTGGTGCTCGCCACCGATCCCCCCGCGGCGATGCGCGCGGCCTCCTTCACCATGATCGGCATCATCACAATGGCGACCGTCCTGGTGCTGCCGCGCGATGCCGATTCCTTCGCCAGGGTGGTCATCTTCACCGCCGTGGTGGTGATCGGCCTTTCCTATATCGGCCTGATCGTCTTCCCGCATGAAGCGCTGCACACTGCCGACTCGCAGGAGCCCGAGCATGCCGGCCTGTGGCGCGGCGTCTTCACGCACAAGAACATCGCCGGGCCGGTCATGGCCTGTTTCAGCTTCGCCGGACTCTATCTCTTCCGGCGCGGCCAGCGCTGGTGGGGCGCCGGCATCTTCTGCGCGGCAATGGTGTTCATGCTCCACACCGGCTCCAAGACCACTGCCGGGCTGGTGCCGTTCTCGATCATGATCGTCGTGCTGCCCAGCCTCATCGGCATGCGGCTCGGCACGCCGATCCTGTTCGCGCTGGCGATCATCGCGACCGCCGTCGGCACGCTCGGCATCGTCTTCATCGCGCCGGTGAAACATCTGGCGGCAATCTATTTCCCCGATCTCACCTATACCGGACGCACGACGCTATGGGAGTTCGCCGGCGAGATGCTGGCGAAGAAGCCCTGGACCGGCTACGGCTATGAAAGCTTCTGGGGGACGCCGCTGCTGCTTAACCAGGACCAGCCCTTCGACCGGCCCTGGGATATCCGCACCATCGTTCACGGTCACGACGGCTATCTCGACATCGCCGTGCTGATGGGCATCCCGGCGCTCTGCGTCGCCGTCTACACCTTCCTGATCGCCCCTTTGCGCGACTATATGCGCATCCCGGCGCGCAAGGAAAACATCTTTCTCGGCGATTTCTTCATGATGGTGGTGCTGTTTACGGCGCTGAACGGTTTCCTGGAAAGCTTCTTCTTCCATCGCGGCGATCCCGTCTGGCTGTTCTTCGTGCTCGGCGTACTCGGCTTGAGACAAGTCTCACTGCGGCCGATCCCGATTCGCCTTTCAAGCTAATCCTGGCCGATCGATCTCCCGCCGACTGCTCTTTTCCACTGCGGCGCAACCGTCTAAGGAGAGCCTTCTCGGAGGTTTTCATGACGATCAGGCTCATTCTCGCCGGTTGCGGCAATATGGGTTACGCCATGCTCTCGGGCTGGCTGAAATCCGCCAAGCTCGAGCCGCAAGCGGTGTTCGTGGTCGAGCCCAACGCGGAACTGCGCCGGCGCGCCGAACATCTGGGCTGCCGTGCTGCCGCCGACGCCGCCGGCATTCCGGCCGATGCCGTGCCCGATCTCGTCGTCATCGCGGTAAAGCCGCAGGTGATCCGCGAGGTGACGGCGCAGTACAGGCGCTTCGGCGACGGCAGGACCAGCTTTCTCTCCATCGCCGCCGGCACGCCGGTCGCCACTTTCGAGGAAATCCTGGGCGAGCTCGCGCCGGTCATCCGCTGCATGCCGAACACGCCGGCGGCGATCGGAAAGGGCATGATGGTTGTTTTCTCCAACCCGCTGGTCTCCGACGACGTCCGCCGCTTCGTCCTTGAGCTGCTTTCGGCGAGCGGCGTCGTGACGACGATCGACGACGAGGGCCTCATGGACGCCGTGACGGCCGTCTCCGGCTCCGGCCCGGCCTATATCTTCCACTTCATCGAGGCGCTGACGGTCGCGGCCGAGAAGGCCGGCCTTCCCGCCGAAACCGCCAAGCTGCTTGCCATGCAGACCGTCTTCGGCGCCGCCTCGCTCGCCGCGGAAGCAGACGAGGAGCCGGGCGTGCTGCGCCAGCAGGTGACCAGCCCCAACGGCACCACCGCTGCGGCGCTTGCAGTGCTGATGGGCGGCGACCGCCTGACGAAGCTCGTCACCGAAGCCGTGGAAGCCGCGCGGCTCAGGTCGATAGAGCTGGGGAAGTAACCTTCGTTCCGTAGAGCATGTCATCCTGAAGCCGGCGCAGGGCGTAGAGCCTCGTTGTCCGGTCCGGCACGGCATTGTCCTCAGTCAACAACTCGCCCTTGTTCACCGGCTTCAGCACCTTGCCGCCTTCGAGCAAGCCGACCGGAACGGCGCGGACGGCGCGGGCATCGCCGACGGTCATGGTCCAGGAGCGGTAACAAGTCTCGCCGATCGCATCCAGGGTCTCCCCGGCGGCAAGGTCGCGCTTGGCGACCGCGCAGACTTCCGCCACCGGCCTCGGCAGAGGCACCATATCGGGCTTGCCGTAAAGCATGATGCGGGCGGCGGTGAGCGGCACCTCGAGCGAAGTCAGGTGATAGGGCCGGAACAGCCCGTAATAAGGGCCCGTGCCGACATGGAGATCGTCCATGCGTTCGACGACGCGCGGGTGCATCGCCTCGACGATGACGAAGACGCCGGGCGCCACGCCCTTGCCGATCGTGTAGTCGACGACGCCTTTCCTCGACAGGAGGCCGCCATGCTCTTTCGGGATCAGCACCTTGGCCAGCTGATCGCGATCGGCCCTGGGGCCGTGCATGCCTTGAACATCCGGAACCAGGCCGGTGGCGTTGGCAATGGCGCACATCTCGACCATGGTCTTCGAGCCGTCGACGAATTCGACCAGCATGCGCGGGTTCATGTTGCGGCGCGCCGCCTCTTCCCGGTAGTCGTCGGGAACCGCGTCGTGGTTGAGCGGATTGTTCTTGCCCTTGCCGGCCGCGACGATGCCTAGCCCAAGCGCCGAGGCGAATTCGATCAGCTCCATGCAGCTTGACGGCTCGTCGCCCGCGCCGACCGAATAGACGACACCCAGCCGGTCTGCCTGCTGCTTCAGGTAGCAGCCGATGGTCACGTCGGCCTCGACATTCATCATCACCAGATGCTTGCCATGCTCCATCGCCACCAGGTCGAAATCGGCGGCGACGCCAGGTTTTCCGGTAGCGTCGATGACGACGTCGATCAGCGGATTGGTGACCAGCACCTCATTCGAGGTGATGGCGATCCTGCCGCTCTCGATCGCCCGGGTAACCATGGAAGCGGTTTCGGCCTCTACCGCCATCGCCTCGTCGCCAAAGGCGATGCGGATCGCCTCACGGGCGGTGTGCGGACGGCGCGTGGAGATGGCCGCGATCGAGATGCCCGGCATCAGCATGCCCTGCGTCACCAGATCGGTCCCCATCTCGCCGGAGCCGATGACGCCGATGCGCACCGGCCTGCCCTCGGCGGCGCGTCGGGCGAGATCGCGGGCAAGCCCGGTCAGGGCGATATTGGTCATGCAACAAAATCCACGGCTTTTTGCTCCGGCCGGCAATACAGGGAACGATCCGCGTTTGCCAATCAAACCAGGCTGAAATGACGATTTCTTGCGCATGCTTTGCAAGGCCGCAGCAGATTTCGCGGGAGCTTGTGCATGGCCGCCGTACGATTCGCCGTTTCTTTCAGACCATAACCATCGCTGCGCGATTTGAACTGGGAGAGTCCCGACGAGCGCGCCCGGTTTCTGTGCTATTTTTGCTACAGGCTTTAACCCTAATGCCGGAAATCGCAATTTTAGCGGGTGTCTAATCCATTATATGCTCACGGCCCCAAAAAATCTGATAGATACTGGCTGAAAGGTCCGGTGGCAGGCTTGGGCAAATAAGCGCCAATAAAAAAATGATGGCGCGGGGATAGTCACGGGGTAGAAATGACCAGGACGGGTAAAATTACCGTCGGCTGGCGCGTTGCGCTTGCTGTCACGGTGTCAATGTTGGCTTGTGGTAGCGCCAGCGCACTCACACTCAAAGAAGCTGTCGCCGTCGCCGTGGAGTCCAATCCGGAGATTGGACAGGCGATCGAAAACCGCGAAGCGATCGAATTCGAGCTGCGACAGGCCAAAGGCCTTTACCTTCCCAGCGTCGACCTGGAAGCATCGACCGGCGTTCGCCGCCTGGACAACGACACGCGGCGCGCTCTCGACGAGGATCACAAAGCCCTCTATCCGAACGAGGCAGACCTCACCGTCTCGCAGACGCTTTATGACAGCGGCGCAAGGCGGGCGGAACTGAACCGCCAGGCCTCGCGGGTCGATGGAGCGTCCTTCAGGGTTCTGGAACGGTCCGAGTTCATCGGGCTCGCCGTCGTCCAGGATTATCTGGAATACATGCTGCAGGCTTCGATCGTGGTCGAAGCCAAGAAGAACCTCGGCTTCCATCAGTCCATCCTCAGCGATATCAGGCAAGGCATCGCAGGCGGCGCGCTCAACGATGCCGACCGGCAGCAGGCCGAGGAACGCCTTTATGCCGCCAAGGCGCGGATGCAGGAAGCGACCGAAGAACTCGAGGCGGCCAAGATCCGCTTCTTCAAGAATGTCGGCAAGCCGCTGACCAACGCGTCGCGGCCCGCCGATGTCGCAGCCGCCCTGCCGCGGTCGCTGGACGATGCGATCGGGCTCGCCAGGCAGAACAATCCGCGCGTCCATATGGCCAACAGCGACATCGACGCCGCCGCTTCGCTGGTCGACGCGGCGCGGGCGAAATACGGCCCGACGATTACCGCCGAGGGCGTTGCCCGGGGCGGATATGACATCGACGGCGACAATGGCGACGCGAGCGATCTGCAGGCTCGGGTGGTGCTGCGCTGGAACCTCTATCGCGGCGGCATCGACAAGGCCAACGAACAGGAACAGATTCGCCGCACCAGCGAGCAGCGCCTTGCGCTGCACCAAGTGCTGCGCGAGATCGAGGAAGCCGTCCGGACCTCATGGGACCGCCGCTTCCGCCAGGCGGAGCTGGCAAAGACGCTGCGGCAGCAGGCAGCCACCAATGAAAAGCTGGTCGCCTCCTATCGCGAGCAGTTCAAGGTCGGGCAGCGCTCGCTGCTCGACGTGCTCGATGCCCAGAACACGCGCTTCAACACCGCGACGCTGGCCGACACGTCGTCCTACGCGTCGCTGTTCGCGGAATACCGGCTGCTGGCCGCAACCGGGGAATTGCTGAAGACGCTCAACATCCAGCCGGCCAAGCAGGCCGCGGCCTACGCGCGTGAGGAATTCGGTGTGCCGGCCACGGCCGATACCGAAACCTATGCGCGCACGCCGTCGGAGCAGAAGAACGATCTGCCGTTCGACATCCTCGCGCCGGTCAGGAAAAAGTAGCCGATGTAGTATCGATCTTCGGTCCTTCGGGGCGGATCGTGAACCAGCAACCTAATATCCTATCGCCAAAGGAGGCTTTCAAAGCCTGCTTCTGCGCTGTGGCGGCCTATCTCGGCAGGCCGAGCGCCGAAACGGTGCTGTTTGCCGGCGTGCCGATTTCGGAGACGCGCATCGAGCCGGACGAGATCCGTCATCTGGCCGAGCGCATCGGCCTGGAGGTGCAGAATTTCAGCCATCGCGATTTCCTGCGCGGCCGCTTCGATCTTCCGGCCGTCGTCTTTCGCGTCAGCCAATTGCCGATCGCCCTCCTGGCGGAGATCGAGGGCGGGCAATATCTGACAGCGCCGCAGGAAAACGGCCGCACCACGATCGACAGGTCGGAACTCGCCGAAAGCTATATCAGCGGCGGCACGTCGTTCTCGATCACCTATGCCAATCAGGCCGAGGAGATGACGGTCGGCACCGCCGCGCGGATCGAAAGGCGCCACTGGCTGACCGGCACGATGGGGGCGTTCTGGCGCACCTATTCGAAAGTGGTGCTGTCGGCGGTGTTCATCAATCTGCTGGCGATCGCCTCGCCGATCTTCACCATGAATGTCTACGATCGCATCCTGCCCAACAAGGCGATCTCGACGCTGTGGGTGCTGGCGCTCGGCATCGGCGCGGCGATCCTGTTCGACCTGCTGCTGAAGACGGCCAGGGCGTCGCTGATCGACTATGCCGGTCGCAAGGCGGACCTGCGAATTTCCTACCTGCTGTTCGAGAAAGTGCTGAATTCCTCGCTTTCGGCACGGCCCGGGTCGACGGGTGAATATGCAAACCGCGTCACGCAATACGAGTTCGTGCGCGAGTTCTTCACCTCCAACACCATCAGCGTCTTCATCGACACGATCTTCGTCTTCGTCTTCCTGGCGGTCATCTACGCCATCGGCGGCTGGCTGGTGGTCATACCGGCGCTGGCCTTCGTCATCTCCGTCATTGTCGGGCTGATCACGCAGCGGCGGATCGGCAAGCGGGTCGCGGCCTCAATGAACGAGGCGTCGCAACGCCAGGCCCTGCTGGTCGAGTCCATCTCGACGCTGGAGACGATCAAGTCGCTGCGCGCCGAGGCCTACCTGCTGCGCAAATGGGGCGAGCACTCGAAGAACGCGGCCAACACGTCGGAAAAAATCAAGGAGCTCTCGGCGGCGGCGGGCAACATCACCGGCGCCATCCAGCAATTCGTGACGGTCGCCCTGGTCGTGGCCGGCGCCTATGCGTTCTCGGAAGGCCAGGTATCGACCGGCGCCATCATCGGCACGGTGATGCTCGCCGGCCGCGCCGTGGCGCCGCTCGGCCAGATCGCCATCACGCTTGCCCGGTTCCGGCAGGCGATGCTGTCGCTCAAGATCATCAACACGATCATGTCGCAACCGGAGGACCGCCCCGACACCGTCGGCTTCGTCAACCGGCCGATCCGCAGCGGCGCGCTGGTCTTCAGGAATGTCGGCTTCGCCTATCCGGGCACGGAAAACGAGGTTCTGAGCGGGCTCAACATCGCGGTCAAGCCCGGCGAGCGGGTCGGCATCATCGGCCGCATCGGCTCCGGCAAGACCACGATGGGACGGCTGATCGGCCGGCTGTTCCTGCCGACGTCGGGGGAGCTGCTGCTCGACGGCATCGACATCCGCCAATACCACCCCTCGGAGGTCCGTGCCGCGGTCGGCATCGTCGCGCAGGCCGGCGACCTGTTTTCGGGAACCATCAAGGAGAACCTCCTGATGGCGGCACCGGGAGCGACGGACGAGGAGATCATCGATGCGGCGAAGGCCGCCGGCGTCGACGACTTCGTCTCGCGACATCCGCGTGGCTACGACATGAATGTCGGCGAGCGTGGCACCAATCTCTCGGGCGGCCAAAGGCAGGCCGTGGCGATCGCGCGGCTGCTTTTGACCAAACCGAAGATCGTCTTCCTGGACGAGCCGTCGGGTTCGATGGATCTCGCTTCCGAGCGGCAGTTGATCAAACAGCTCAAGGTGGCGTTCGACCGCAGCACGACGCTGATCGTGTCGACCCATCGCTACAGCATGCTGGAACTTGCCGACCGCCTCATCGTCATCGACCAGGGCCGCGTCGTCGCCGACGGGCCGAAGGAACAAGTCATCCAGGCGCTGCAGAAGGCAAATGCCTGACCGGAACGTATGGACATGCTAGCAAGGGAAGACCGGCCACCACTTTTCGCCTCGGCGTCCGTCTACATCGTCGGGGCGCTGTTCGTGTGCTTCACGGCCTGGGCCTCGTTCGCCGAGGTCGACGAGATCGCGCGCGGCGACGGCAAGGTGATACCCGCTTCGAAGACGCAGATCATCCAGGCCAGCGAAGCCGGCGTGGTGCAGGAGATCGCCGTCCAGATCGGCCAGACGGTCAAGAAGAACGACCTCATCATCCGCCTCGACAATTCGGGCAACACTTCGAGCCTTGGCGAAGAGAAGGCCAAGGCGCGAGCTTTGCAGGCGCGCATCGCCAGGCTTCAGTTCGAGCAGAGCGGCAGTGTCGAAGGGTCGTTCCCCTGCCCGGCGGAAATCCAGAAGGTCGCGCCGGAGATCTGCGACAACGAGCAAAGGCTGCTTGTCGCGCGCCGCGACAATTTCGAGGTCAAGCTGTCGGTTCTCAAATCGCGCCTCGACCAGCGCGAGAAGGAACTCGACGAGGCCACCGCCAACGCCGACCGCCTGTCGAAGAGCCTTGCCGTCACCGACCAGGAAGCGGCGCTGGTCGAACCCATGGTCAAGAAAGGCCTGATGGCCAGGACCGAACAGATCCGCGTCGAGCGCGAACAAACCGACCTTCGCGGACAGCTGACCCTTGCCGGCGAGACCATCAAGAAGAGCAAGGGAGCAATCACCGAGGCGCAGCTTCAGGTGAACGAATTGGGGCTGCAATTGCAGCAGGAGGCGTTGAGCGACCTGACGCAGGCGCTCGCCGATCTTTCCGTGGTCGACGAAACCATTCGCGGCGCCACCGACAAGGTGGCGCGCACCGACATCCGCTCGCCGGTCGACGGCATCGTCAACACGCTTGACGTCAACACGCTCGGCGCCTTCGTGCAGCCGGGCGCGGTGGTGGCCGGCATCGTGCCGACCTCCGAGACGCTGCTGGTCGAGGCCCGAGTTTCGCCGCGCGACGTCGCCTTCATCCAGCCGAACCAGGAGGCGCTGATCAAGGTCACGGCCTATGATTTCTCGATCTTCGGCGGCATCGAAGGCAAGGTCTCCAACATCACCGCCGACAGTCTCGTCGACCAGAAGACGGGCGAGCCCTATTACCAGGTCCGGGTCGCCACCGACAAATCGACGCTTACCAGGAACGGCAAGACCTATTCGATCATCCCCGGCATGATCTGCTCGGTCGACATCAAGACCGGACGCAAGACGATCCTCAACTATCTTTTGAAGCCCATCAACAAGGCGCGTCAGGAGGCAATGAGTGAGCGATAGCGCCATCCATCCGGGCACCTCGCGCGAGAGGCTGCTGCCATCGCTCGCGGCCGAGGATTTCGGCCCCGAATTCCGCGTCGTGGCGCGCGGCGGCGTGCGTCGCGGCATTCGGCTGGAGCGCGCCTTCTGGGTGTCGCTGAAGCAGATGGCCGAAAACCGCAAATGCACGATCGGCATGCTGGTCGAGGAGATCGCCGAACATCATCCCGACCAGGGCAACCTCACCTCGGCGATCCGCGTCGCCTGCATGCGCGGCCTCGCCGAGGAAAGCATGGAATTGCGCAAGCTCGCTTCGATCCGCACGATCAACGCGATCCTGGTCGCCTGCCCCTCGCCCGCCTTCGCGCTGTCTTCTTCGAAGAAGATCCTGGCTTTCAACACGCCGTTCCAGCAACTGGTCCGGCGCCAATTGCCGAGCGCGCCCGGGGAGGATGGGCGCCAGGACCTGAAGCTGGCGCTCGACCTCAACGTTCCCGACATCTTCGCCCGGCTCGACGCCAATGGCGAAACGCCGGTCACCAGCGGTTTCGTCATCGGCGCCGGCGAGCGCCGCTATCGCGGCCAGCTCAGCGCCGTGCGCGCGCCCGTCACCGAGCCGGAACTGCTGATGGCCTTCGTCTACAACGGCTAGAGCTATGCATTCTTCCGGAACTGTCCGGGCTGCGCAGACAACAGAGCGACCGCGTATTTTCGGCGAGGCGCTGAACCGCTCGAACTACTGCCTCAGGCTCGAAGCCACTGATGGTTCCGGCGATCCTTCGCCCGGAGCGACCGTGGCGAAGCCGCCGGCGATGTCGGCGACCTGCGCGCCGGACTTCGACCCGTGAATCCAGGCGCGATCGGTGCTGAAGGAATAGAGCGGAACATAGTCGGGCAGATCGCTGTCGCGCAGGACGGCGTTGCCGAGGCTGTCCAGGATGAAGGCGCCGCTTCCCGTGCTCACCGACAGGACGGCATGGAAGAACTTGCGGCGGCGATCCTGGAGCACCACCAGCGACATGCTCTGCGCCGGGATGCCGGCCCTGAGCAGCGCCGCCATCTTCAATATGGCGAAATCCTCGCAATCGCCGGCGCGATGCTCGAGGATTTCCGAAGGCTTCGCCCAATAGTCGAGCTTGCCATAGACGACGCTATCCTTGCGATAGGCGATCAGGCGGTTGATGCTGCTGTTGACGAAGGACAGCTTGTCGCGAAAGCCCTTGTCGCCGGCGATGTTGACGATCTCGGCGAAGGCTGGGCTCTCACGGTCGCAGACGCTGCCGGCGGTGCAATCGACGATGGCCCTGTAGACAGGAGCCCAGCGCGCCGCGACCGGAAAGTTGCGCATCGACAAAGCCACCGAGCCGAAGACGCCGGGGATGATCGCGGCGGTCTGGATCGGGTCGATGCCGGGATCGGTCTTGGCGTGCGCTTCAGCCTCGTAACGCGCTGCCGGCGTGTAGCCCACAGAAACGTCCGCGATCCGGTATGCGGACGCCGGCTGCCAGGGCAGCGGCCGGGCCAGCGAAACGCCGCCGAGGCTCGCCGGCGCAGGCACCTTTTGCAGGACCGGAACCGCGCCCGAATTCCCGCTTGCCGACGATGGATCTGCCTGAGCGGCAAGGCCGATCGCCAGCAAGAGTACCTTGATCCCCGTCGGGGCTGCTTTTTGTATTTTCATGACGCCCACCTTTGACTGTGGACGCTACCAATCTTGTCTCAAATTATCGGAAAGGAAGGTGGGTAAGTTTCCGCGAATCACACTATTCTGTTTTGCATCAAATTTTATTCAAAATTATACTTCCATTTACCAAGACGGAAGGCGTGCGGCGCGGTCATTCCCACCCTCGTTAAGGTCATGCATATCCAGATATATCATCGCAATTTACCAAGTGTAAAAAATGCGATTCTCTACATATTCTAATATATGAAATAGATTGAACGTCTGTTGCAAAGCCCGGGCCTGACATGTCTCTTTCCGGGAAATGCCGGAGGGGCTTTAGCTATGACGACCAATATCGAATTCGACGCCGTTTCAAATTCCTGGGACGAGCACACCAGCGCTGGTGAAAATCATATCTCGACGGGTGTGCAGGTTGCGCAGGCGACCGCCGCCCAGGCGGCGAGCGAACCCGTGCCGGTCGATGTCGGCAGCGGCGCGCCGGCCCAAGGCGCGGCCAATGCGCCGGCCGCAAACCAGCCGGCCGACGCCAAGGCTGCTGCCCCTGCGAACGCACCGGCGGCAAATGCAGCGGCAGGCAATACGCCGCATGAATATCATGTCGAGGCCGGCAATGTCGTGAAGCTCCCGGCCAGCGTGTCAATCGACAACATCAAGGTCGACGGACATGATCTCGTCCTCACGCAGCCCGACGGATCCCAGATCGTCATCAAGGACGCCGCGCTGAATGTGCCGACCTTCATTCTCGGCGACGTCGAGGTGCCGCGCGTGGCGCTGATCGCCGCGCTCGAGGCCAGCCATGTCGATGTCGCCTTCGGCGCCGACGGCTCGATCTCGGCCGGCGGCAACGGCTCGCCGGGCAGCGCGGGCGGCAATTTCGAACATCCCGCAGGCGGGATCGGCGACGGCTTCGGCCTGACGTCGCTGCTGCCGCCGACGGACCTGGCGTTCGGCCAGCCTGACCATCGCGAGCTGTTCCCGGGATTGCTGCCCGATTCGACGCCGACGATCCTCGACCTGACGCCCTCGACCAGCGGCGGCGACACCAGCGTCGATGAAAAAGGCCTCGAGACCGCCGCCGCGACGGGGTCCGGCGAAGCGGGCACCGACCCCGCGATGGACAACGACCCGTCCGAGCACAACACCGGTACGTTCACCATCACCTCGCCCGACGGCATCGGCTCGGTGGACATTAATGGCCATGTGATCACCGCCGCTGAGCTTGCCAACAGCGCGTCGACACCGATCAACATTGCGACGCCCTTCGGCAACACGCTGACCATCAACGGCTACGACGCCGCCACCGGCCAGGTGAGCTACACCTATACGCTGGTGCACAGCGAGCAGCATTCCGGTGCGGGCACCGATTCCATCTTCGACAACATGACGGTGACGGTCACCGACAGCGATGGCGACGTCTCGCTTCCCGGCACGCTCTCGGTCGAGATCATAGACGACGTGCCCACGGCGCATGACGACGTTGCCGCGCAGGCAACCGAGAACGCGCCGGTGACGGTGAACGTAATTGCCAACGACGTGCCCGGCGCGGACGGCGTCAACATCACCGACCCGGCGAAGGTCAGCTATGTGGCGAACTCGCTGACTGGCGGCGCCGGCACGGTCACCTACAACAATGACGGCACCTTCACTTACAAGCCGACTGCTGGCGAAGAAGGAACCGTGACCTTCCAGTATCGGATCGTCGATGGCGACGGCGACGCCTCGGTGGCGACGGTGACGATCAATCTGAAGCCGGATTCGACGCCTACCATCAACGTGACGCCTCAGAATCCCGATGCGAACGGCCATAGCGCAGCGAGCGAGGCCGGCCTTCCGCCGCATGCCGGCCTGCCGGCCGGCTCGGGCGAAATCGCCGACAACGACGCCAACAACAACAGCGACACCAGCGAGACGACGACCGGCGCGCTGGCGATCACCACCGGTGGCGATACGATCGGCCACCTTTATGTGACCGACAAGGACAACGCCCAGATCGAGGTGACGAACGCGGCCGGCGGCATTCTCGTACACGGCCAGTATGGCGACCTGACGATCACCGGCACGCCGGGGACCGGCTACACCTATTCCTACACGCTGCTCGACAGCACCACCGGTAACGGCACGCATGACGATTTTGCCGTCCAAGTGGTTGATTCCGACGGCGACCCCGCTTCCACGACACTCACCATCTCCATCAAGGACGATGTGCCGACAGCCAAGGCCGACACGGACGCGGCGCAGTCGGGCGAGACGGTGACCGGCAATGTCGAGACCGGGACGAGCACCCATGGTCTCGGCGCGGC
>NZ_JAIUHP010000039.1:0-16293 GCF_020165175.1 Mesorhizobium sp. CA16 | reverse complement strand
CCAGCAACGCTCCCTTCCTTTCCCTCCGGAGGGGGGAAAGGTGGCGCTGCGAAGCAGCGACGGATTGGGGGAACCACTTGGCAATCAAGCCTCGGCCTGATCAGTCGCGCCAGGAGAAATGCCCGACAGGGCAATGAGGGGCGGCGCTGACCTGTCAGGCAGTTATGGGTCGGCGGTTAGCCGCAGATGCCGGCGCTGCTCCTTCATCCGCCCTTCGGGCACCTTCTCCCCGTGAAACGGGGAGAAGGACTAACCCTGCGTCCAGAACGCGATCTCCTGCGCCTTGGTCCTGAGCTCGGTCTTCAGCCACTGGTCGTCGTCGTCGAGATAGCTCCACGGCGTCCTGCCTTGGGCCCGCATCTCGCGGATGTAGGAGCGGTAGCGGTAGTGGCTGTAGACTGACATCGCATAGGTGGCATAGGCGGTGGCAAGCTTCCTGTGGCCGCGCACGATCACCAGGTTCTCGTCGTTCTTCTCGCTCGCCGGCGCCGAGAAATTGTGGCTGCCGGTCACCACCACGCAGTCGTTCGAATGCGGGTCGATCACCAGGATCTTCGAGTGCACGATGGCGTGGCCGATCTGCGACAAGAAGGTCGGCCGGTTGACCTCGGCGATCCATGGCCCGAGCGGCGCGTCGAGGCCCTGCGGCTGCGCCACCGCGTAGCGGTCGGGCGTGAATTTCCGGTCGCTGCTCACCAGGTCGATGTCGAGGAAGTTCTGATCGGTGCCGCCCTCCTCCGCGCTCAAGGTCGAGACCACGCCGCGCACATACATGCCCTTTTCCCTGGCGCGCTGCCCGGCCAGCGTGTGCAGCCCCTGCTTGCCCGGCGTGAACATCAGGAAAAGCACCGCCTGCTTGGCCGAGGCGATGACGTCGCGCAGCGCCGCCATGTCGGCGCCATCCGAGGTGCGGGTGAACCAGACGGTCGCCTTGGCGGTCCCGACCGTGAAAGTCTTGGGCGCATCGTTGTCCGCCATCAGCGCCGGCGTGAAATTGGCCGGGTCGGTCTTGGGCGGCGAGGCGTCCTTCAACAGGTCCCAATGCTTGCGGAAATGCGCCGCGACCGCCGCGTCCTCGATCAGCAAGCCGTTGTTGACCTGCGTGCACAGGCCGGTCGTGCTCCAGTTGGTGCTGCCCGTCCACGCCATCCTCGGCTCGCCGTCCTTGGACACGACGACGAATTTGTTATGGCCGAGGCCTTTCGATTTCAGCATCCGGTCGACGGTCGCGATGCCGTGGTCGTTGAGGTTCTTGCGCGCCTCCTTGTTGCCGTCGCCGCTTTTGTCGGAGCCGTTGGCGAGGATGAGATGGAGCCGCGGCCCGAGCCCGATCAGCGCCGTCTCCAGCGTCGCGTCGCCGAGCTCGTAGAGCGCGGCATGCAACTCGTCGCCGGCGACCTGCGTCAACCCGACCATGCGCAGCCCGAGATCGCCTTCGAGGAAAGCGCGGAATTTTGCGTCGCCATTGGTCTGCAGGCTCTTCTTGAAGGCCGCGGGCGACAGCTTGTTCTTGGCCATGTAGCGGGCGACGAATTGCGACAGAACCAGGCCGCGGTTGAAGTAGCAGGAAAAGCCGCCGCCGGCGTCGGTGGCGAGTGTCGCCCAGTCCGTCCAGTCGCTCGACACCCCCTTGGTCAGCGGCTTGCCGGGTCCGGCGCTCATCATCGCTGTCACCCGGTAGCGCACGACATTGCCGACATCGGCGGCATGGTCGGTCCAGTTGAAGCGCTGGAACGGCCAGACATCCGACGGCCTGCGGTCGCCCGATTTCGGCTTGTCCTTGGTGAAGCCGACGCGGTTCTCCACCGGCTCGATCCTCTCGCTCGCGCCGGCCTTGCGGCCGCGCTCGAGGAGAAAACCCCGGCACCCGGCGATGAAGTCGCTCGGTGCCCAGGCGACGAAGGCGTCGTCGCCATTGGTGTAGACGGAGACTTTTATGTCGATGGCCATCTGTCGTTCCCTCCCCATCCGTCGTCGTTCCCGAAGCGCGGCCGGCATGCCCGGCCCAACAATGCAGCCAACAAGAATCCGCCCCGGAAGCACGGCCCCGGATCAGCTGAAACAGAATTTTCGAAAAAGTGACGGCGATGATTATGTGGCGGCAGATGATCGGATGTCAATGTTTTGCAGCGTCAAGTATAATTCTATGAACTGCTTCACATTGTGTTCTGTTTTGCCAGCAAAATAGACGCGGATGGCTTCGTCAACCGAAAGTGCGAACCTCGGAGATTGGCGCAAGCCCCTCAACCTCGTCATTCCAGGGCGGAGCAGCCGCGAAGCGGCGTCGCGCAGACCCTGGAATCCATTCCGTGACCTTGATCGAAGGCTGCAGCGGAGCAGAATTCTGTACCGTAGCGGCGCTCATATGTCACGGAATGGATCCTCGGGTCTGCGCGCGTCGCTGCGCTCCTTGCTCCGCCCGTGGATGACGACGAGCGGGTGTCGCTCAGCTCTTGCTGGAGGCCAGCACCAGCACCGGCTTCTCGCTGTAAAGCTTGGGGAACAGCGCCTTCAAATTCTCGATCTTGGGCAGGTCGTTGTAGACGATATAGGGATAGGTCGGGTTCAGCGTCAGGAAGTCCTGATGGTAATCCTCGGCCGGGTAGAAGGTCTTGCCGGTCTCCAGCGTGGTGACGATCGGCTTGCTGAACACCTTGGCCTTGTCGAGCTGGGCGATGTAGCTCTCGGCGACCTTCTTCTGCTCGTCGTTCTCGGCGAAGATCGTCGATCGGTATTGCGTGCCCTGGTCCGGCCCCTGGTAATTGAGCTGCGTCGGATTATGCGCGACCGAGAAATAGACCTGCAGCAGCTGGCCGTAAGTGACCTTCGACGGGTCGTAGGTGATCTCGACGGATTCGGCGTGGCCCGTGCGGCCGGTGCCGACGACTTCATAGACGGCGTTTTCGGCGCTGCCGCCGGTATAGCCGGAGACGGCCTTGCTGACGCCCTTGACGTGCTGGAACACGCCCTGCACACCCCAGAAGCAGCCGCCGGCGAAGATCGCCTTTTCGGTGCCGCCCGCCGCCTTCTCGTCAATCGCCGGCGGCGGGATCACCACCGCGTCCTCGGCCGAGCGGGCCGGTGTCTGCCACAGAGCTGCCGCCGCCACGGCCGCAAGGCCGAGCACTGCCAACGTGCCGCGGGCGAAGAATGGCGATCGCCGCGCGGCCTTTGTCTTTATGCCGTTCATGTCCTGATCTCCTGTTGTTGCTTCATTATATACGATCGAAGCCTCGAAGCGGTTCTCACTTTGCCGTGCGGCCAATGGCCGAGGGCGCTCCCCCGCTCCGTCTCGGCTTCGCCGAGCCACCTCTCCCCCGCCTCTGGCGGGGGCGAGGAACCCAGGCGTACAAAGGCCGCGTCCTCCGCGATTGGCGTTTCCTCGCCCCCGCAAAGCGGGGGAGAGGTGGATCGGCGCGCAGCGCCGAGACGGAGCGGGGGCTGCGCTGCCCTGTGCGATTGCCTCGCAGGCCGGCGACGCAAGCGGATCGCAAGCTCACCTTACTGAGCGGTGGTGTCCGCTGGCTTCATGGCATCCGTCGAAGGCTTCATCGCATCCGCCGGCTTCATCGCATCCGTGGCCGGCTTCATCGCCTCGGTGCTCATCGCGTCGGGTTTCATGGCATCGGCGGGCTTCATGGCGTCGGCCGGCTTCATGGCGTCGCTCGCCACCGCATTGGCGGGCTTCATCGCATTGGCCGTGTCGTCGGCGCGGGCGCCGGCGACGAAGACGGACGCGGAAAGCGCGAAGGCCAGCGCCGGCAGCGTGAGGAACTTGGTCATGGTAGTCTCCTTGGGTTTGGCGCGCGCATGCGGGCCCTGGTGAAGCGTTGCCGCTTTCATGCGGCCCCGCGCGAAGAGAAGGAAAATCAGTTGGCGGCCGCGGCCAGGATCGGTCCGCCGCGCGGCGCCTGCACCAGCACCGCGGTGCTCAAGCCCCCGGCGGCTGCCGGCAGCGGCAGCGTCGTCGCCGCGCCGTTCCAGCTGCCGAGCTTGGTCAGCGCATGAACGACATTGGCGTGCGGCAGCGTGCGGCCGGTGTTCTCGCCGCGCGCCACCGGCACCTCGACGACGCCTCTTGTGTAGCGCACCAACCAGATGTCGGCGCCGCCGCCTGGCGCCTTGCCGGCGCCGATGCTGACCTTGCCCTGCCTAAACGAAAGCTCCGGCCCCTGCGTGCGACCGCCTTTGGCGATCAGGCTCTGGATCTCGCCCGGCGCGGCGCCCACGCCGTCGCTTCTGCCGTTCACCACCACTTGCGGCGTGAACGGCCCGTCACGGCCTAGCGACGGTTCGTAGGTCACCTGGCGTTCCGTGAATTCCTTGCGGCCGAACGTGTCCTTCCAGCCGAGATAGTCCCAGTAGGTGACGTTGAACGACAGCGCCAGCACGCCCGGCTGGTCCTTGACCTTGATCAGGTTGGCGTTGGCCGGCGGGCAGGACGAGCAGCCTTGGCTGGTGAACAGCTCGACCACGGTGATCGGCTGCGCGGTCGCCGCGCCCATCGTGGCCGCGAGCATCGCGCCGGCGAGCAGGGCCATCCTTGTTGTCGATCCGGTCATGGGAAGCAGTCTCCGTTGCGGGGTCATGCTTCATTTCGTCGGGGTGGAGAGGTTCGTTACAGCTTCACCGGTTTGTGATGTGGAGCATTTCCCTTCTCCCCTTGTGGGAGAAGGTGGATCGGCGCGCAGCGCCGAGACGGATGAGGGGGTGCTCCAGCGGAGTGGAGACGTCTACCCGCTCACCGCCACGGCTGCAGACCGGGATCCTTCACATAGGCGATGATCGTATCGCAGACGCCGTCCAGATCCCTCAGCACATCATCATTCCAAAAGCGCAAGATCCGAAATCCTCTCGCGTTCAATTCAGCTCCGCGGGCCAAATCCGATTCCGAGTCCGCGTGCTGGCTACCATCCAGCTCGACGATGAGCCGCGCCTCGAGACAAGCGAAATCGGCGACGTATTTTTCAATGGGCACCTGCCGGCGAAACTTGATCCGATCGAGCCTGCGGTCGCGCAATTCCTGCCACAGCTTGTGCTCAGCCTCCGTCCGGGCAAAGCTGCGTTTGGCTTGGGTGACGGGCTGGTGCGGCATTGCGCCAGACTAGCTGGCCGCTGAGTTCCGTCCAACACCCCTCATCCGTCTCGGCGCTGCGCGCCGATCCACCTTCTCCCACAAGGGGAGAAGGGAAAAAGGCGTTCCGCTTGCCCCTCAACCCTGCCCCTGCTAAAGCCCGCCGCATGACCACCCCGCTCGACCACATCCGCAATTTCTCCATCGTCGCCCATATCGACCATGGCAAATCCACGCTTGCCGACCGGCTGATCCAGCTCACCGGCACGCTGGAGGAGCGCGACATGAAGGAGCAGGTGCTGGACTCGATGGATATCGAGCGCGAGCGCGGCATCACCATCAAGGCCCAGACCGTTCGGCTGAACTACCGCGCCAAGAACGGCGAGGATTATGTGCTGAACCTCATCGACACGCCTGGACATGTCGACTTCGCCTATGAAGTGTCGCGTTCGCTGGCCGCCTGCGAGGGCTCGCTGCTGGTGGTCGACGCTTCCCAGGGCGTCGAGGCGCAGACGCTGGCGAACGTCTACCAGGCGATTGACAACAATCACGAGATCGTCGTGGTGCTGAACAAGGTCGACCTGCCGGCGGCCGAGCCCGAGCGCATCCGCGAGCAGGTGGAGGAGGTGATCGGCCTCGACGCCTCCAATGCGGTGCTGATCTCGGCCAAGACCGGGCTGGGCGTGCCGGATGTGCTGGAGGCGATCGTCCATCAGCTGCCGCCGCCGCGCGAGGGCGATATCGCGGCACCGCTCAAGGCGATGCTGGTCGACAGCTGGTACGACGCCTATCTCGGCGTCATCGTGCTGGTGCGCATCATCGACGGCGTGATGAAGAAGGGCCAGACCATCCGCATGATGGGCACCGGCGCGAAATATCTCGTCGAGCGTACCGGCGTGTTCAAGCCGGCCCGCGTCAATGTCGACGAGCTCGGCCCCGGCGAGTTCGGCTTCTTCACCGGCTCGATCAAGGAAGTGGCCGACACCCGCGTCGGCGACACCATCACCGAGGACCGCCGCCCGACGCAAAAGGCGCTGCCCGGCTTCAAGCCGGCGCAGCCGGTAGTGTTCTGCGGCCTGTTTCCGGTCGACGCGGCCGATTTCGAGGATCTGCGCGCCGCGGTCGGCAAATTGCGCCTCAACGACGCGAGCTTCTCCTACGAGATGGAAACCAGCGCCGCGCTCGGCTTCGGCTATCGCTGCGGCTTCCTCGGCCTGCTGCATCTGGAGATCATCCAGGAGCGGCTGGAGCGCGAGTTCAACCTCGACCTGATCGCCACGGCGCCCTCCGTCGTCTACCGCCTGAACCTCAATGACGGCTCGGTGAAGGAACTGCACAATCCGGCCGACATGCCCGACGTGGTCAAGATCGCCTCGATCGAGGAGCCGTGGATCCGCGCCACCATCCTGACCCCCGACGACTATCTCGGCGGCATCCTGAAGCTCTGCCAGGACAGGCGCGGCATCCAGGCCGATCTCTCCTATGTCGGCAAACGCGCCATGCTGACCTACGACCTGCCGCTCAACGAGGTGGTGTTCGATTTCTATGATCGCCTAAAATCGATCTCCAAGGGCTACGCCTCCTTCGACTATCACCTGACCGACTATCGCGAGGGCGACCTGGTCAAGATGTCGATCCTGGTCAATGAGGAGCCGGTCGACGCGCTGTCCATGCTGGTGCACCGCACGGCGGCGGAAAAACGCGGCCGCGCCATGTGCGAGAAGCTGAAGGAGCTGATCCCGCACCATCTGTTCAAGATCCCGATCCAGGCCGCGATCGGCGGCAAGGTCATCGCCCGCGAGACCATCTCGGCGCTGCGCAAGGACGTCACCGCCAAATGCTATGGCGGCGACGTGACCCGCAAGCGCAAGCTGCTCGACAAGCAGAAAGAGGGCAAGAAGCGCATGCGGCAGTTCGGCAAGGTGGATATCCCGCAGGAGGCGTTTATCCAGGCGCTGAAGATGGGGGATTGAGGGGGCTATGCCGAAACGTCGGTCAACTTCATTCGGTTGCTAAGGCATCTTCAACCCGAAAACGCGCGATGCGGCAAGAGGTCCTTCGGTCGTGCCGAATTGGTAACCTCGGATATCGCAGCCGAGTTGAATAACCTCAGTACAAGCTAACTTGAGAGGTGATACCTGCGCTCGACTTTCGACACGACGAACGTCTATTTCGCAGGTTCTGCGGGCTTCATGGCAAAGCATCAGTAGGCGCCAAGCCAATTTTGCTCTAAATGGTTGCAGTCTCTGCTTTGTTTTGGCATCCTCGCTCCCGAATGATTTTGGGGGGAGGGGTCCTTCATGGAATTGCTTATTGGGGGGCAAAAGTTAGAAGGCCCTGTATTAATACCTTCAATTTCAAATTTTGAAACACAAGGCTCAGTCGTCGAAGCCATCAAGCTACAGCATGCTTTAAACGAGCCAATAACACTGGTGTCAGCACACGACACCGCCAACAATCAGAATTTAATTGATCGGGTCATAGAGTTTAGAAGCAATGGCAAGCTGGTGTTTATCGACAGTGGCGGGTATGAGGCTTCCCGGATCGGAAGATACGTTGATAATTACAGCAAGACGTGGGACTTTTCAGCCTTTCGTAACGCCGTCTCTTCCTGCCCTTATGATCTGGCTGCCAGCTATGATTACTTTATCGATCAATCTATGAGTGCAGATGATTACTCATACCAGTTATTAGATGGTATGCGGGATCATGATTTCATCGACAGTGGAAAGCTCGTACCTGTTGTTCATTTGAAGGATTTTTCTGGCAGTCGCTATCTATCTCGAAGCGAAGCTGTTGATATCGTTGATCGAGTGGCGATAGAGTTAGACCCGCAGTTCATTGCAATTCCCGAGCGAGAGCTTGGAAATGGGTTGGCGCAAAAAGCCGCCCTTGTGAAAGCTGTTGTCAACGAACTCCGATCTAAAGGGCGCCGGACCGAACTGCACATTCTTGGATGCGGCAACCCCTTGTCGTTTGCGATCCTCGCAAATGCAGGCATCGCAATGGCTGATGGTCTTGAATGGTGTCGAACATTGGTGGGACCGCAATTCCATCTGCATCATTTTCAGCAGGCTGAGCTTTTTCCTGAACCGCAAAATACTGTTTATAACCCTATGGCCGAATTGATCAGGGATGAGGTGGACAGCTATCAGACCAAAACGCTGGCTAGGAACCTGCACGCTTTGCAGGGGTACGCCCAACAAGTCGCTGGCGCCATAAGGGCGGGATCCATGAAAGACTTCGTGCGCGCGAATTTCGGCCCGGATGCGGCCGCCATTTGCGAATAACCCAGTGGCCGTGCTCGTCAACCAAATCCTATATGACCTTGTCGACGATTTTCACTCAGGATCATTTGGAACATTTGATGAACGACGGTATCCTTATCCAAATACCGGTGCCATCGAGAAGATTCTGATCACCTGCATCCTGTCAAGCAATTGGGTGTTCGAAAAAGCCGTCAAGGCAGCGGATCGGGTGTTCGACAAATTCCTGCTGGGCACTGCAGACGTGAGATTGCCGACGTATTCCGGTCTGGAGAATTTTTTGACAAGCGAGGCGGTCAAATGTCGATATCCGAAGACTAAGGCCGGGCAACTTTGGGGCTCGTTGCATGCACTACGGTCTCTTGGTGCCCCGCTGCCGAACTTTGCGCAACGCTTCGACGACGAGCTGACGTTGCGAGAGTATTTTTTTGAAAACTTTCCTGGGCTCGGATTAAAGCAATCCAGCATGTTTCTCAGGGACACTGGTGTAGCCTCTAGCCTTGCAATAGTAGATGTGCATATCGTGTGGTACCTGACTCATGTTGAGGGTTGGTCCGTTAGCTCTTTGACACCCAAGGAATACCTCAGGGTGGAAAAGCATCTATTAGCTATGGCTAACGACTTTGCTGTCCCGATGGGAGTTCTCGACAGCATTATTTGGGTGATGGTAAAAGAACTGAAGAAGACTCGAAGGAGCTACAGTTGCGAGACGCAGTATGCCTTGCCTCTGGAGGGCTAGATTCCACCGTATGTCTTGCACTGTTGTTGAAAAGCGGCATCCGCCCCCTTCCAATGTTTATCGACTACGGTCAGATCAACGCTAGTAAGGAATATGGCTCTCTTCAGCAATCGTGCGAAAAGCTCGGTTTAGGATCGCCCTTTACAGTTGATTTGCGTGGATACGGCGCCGGGATACGAAGTGGGCTCACTGACCCGACGCTGGACATTGTTGCAGATGCGTTTACGCCATGTCGAAACCTGCTGTTTATTGTAATGGCTGCTGCTGTTGCTAACCAGAATGGGATTAACAAGATCGTTCTTGGGCTGCTGACGGAAGCGACGATGCTATTCCCCGATCAAAGCGACAAATTCCTGCTGTCGGCAGCACGAGCTATCAGCGATGCACTTGGCGTCGAGATGGAAATCGTTGTACCGTTGCGAGAGTTCCATAAAGCGGACGTGGTTCGTTTGGCCAAGGAACTGAACGTGAAACACCATTATTCTTGTCATGCGGGAACTATCCCGCCATGTGGCGTCTGTATTGCTTGCAAAGAATATGAAGGAGTTTAGCCATGGGCGGAGGCGGAGGCGGAGGTTATAGCCCTCCTATCAATCTCGACAAACTTACCGAGAAAGCAAATCAGCGGATACAAGGTGCATTTCAGGGCCGACAGCTTGTTGTCTTTGTTTGTGACCATATCGATGAGAGAGAGTTGCAGCAGCGCATAGCCTCAAGTATTTTTCGTGAGCGCGAATATATCGTGGCTACTCAGCCCGATTTGGTTCGGGACGAGTGCCCCAGAGCTGGATTGATTGTCTGCTTCGTATCCAAGAGCGAAGAGCATGGTCTCATCGATGAGGCGATCAGGGTTGCTTCGGAGATGAAGAAACAAATTATATTCGTTCACGCATCAGATCAATATTCTATGCCAAATTACGTTTTGCAATTTAGAGTTAGGAACGTGAGCTGGGCACAGTTCTTGGAGATATTTATTGGATGATTGCCAAGACGATTATCTGTTGAATGGGCGATCGACGGCATCGAACTGATTTTTCGGGGCTCCCCGTCATCGATCTATCAATTCCTCCCCTCCTCGTTGTATCCTCTCCCTGGCTTGGGGAGACATCACATGCGCTCCACTCTCGATCTTGTCGCCGCGATTGGCCTCGCCATCGGAGGCGCTTTTGGCTTGGCGGGCACTTTCGTTGCCGGCGACGCGCTGCGCGAAACGGTCTGGACCATCGACGGCGTCGGCATCGTCGTCGCCACGGCGCTGCTCACGATGAAATACCAGCGGCTCGGCAATGACCTCGTCGCGGCCGGCTTCCTCACATTCCTGGCCGGCGAAAGCCTGCTTCTGGCCGGCAATGCGGCGGGCCTGCAGGCCTCAGTGCCCTCCTATGCCGGCGGAATCGCGCTGTGGGCGGCGGGGCTGGTGATGGTCAGCGCCCAGGCCACCTTCGCGCTGTGGATGCGGCTCACGGCGTCGGTCGCCGCCGTGCTGTTCGCCGTCTCGGTCCTGATGATCCTGTGGGGCGCGCCGCTCTTGGCTACCTCGGCGCCGCTGCCGGCGCTCGGCTATCCGTTCCTGGTACTGACCTTCATCGGCTGGATCTGGACTTTGCTGAGGCCGCAGCGTTGAGCGCGAAGGCGATGGCCGCGCCACTCGAAATCCGCAACAGCCCGTCGGGAAAAATCCTGCCCGCCGTCGGGCCGTTCCTGCTCGGCGGCATTTTCGGTTTCGGCGCGCTGCAGGGCGTGACTTGGGGGGCCAACAGCGGGCATGTGCTGTGGATCGCGCTGCTCGCTGCCGCCTGCCTGGGGCTCGGCGTTTTCATCGCCCGCGGCGCTTTCGATAGTTCGGTCAAGGTGACGCTGGACAGCCAAGGTTTCCGCGATGCCCGCGCCGGCGACGTGCTGGTGCCGTGGAACAAGGTGCGGAGCGTGCGGCTCGCCGCCGGCGGCAAGGGCGCGGCGATGCTCAATTTCGAGCTCACCGAGCAGCCGCCCGACGCAATCCGCTATTCCTCCGCCAACGCCTTCGGCCTGATGCCCTTCGGCCGGAACATCGTGCATATGGAAATCTCCTCGCTCGACGTGCGGGGAGAGGATCTGCTGGACGCCGTGAAGACATTCGCGCCGCATGTGGCGGTCAAGCGCTGACTTCCCCTTCTCCCCCTGTGGGAGAAGGGGGCCGCGAAGCGGCCGGATGAGGGGTGTTCCAGCGGAGTGAGACGTCGGCTTTCCCTGGAACACCCCTCATCCGTCCGAGCTTCGCTCGGCCACCTTCCCCCACAAGGGGGGAAGGGGAGGTCGCGCCTTGCGCCCACCCATGCTCTACTCCCCCTTGGGGACCTCGCCATGATTCGCGCTCTGCTCGCCTTCCTTCTCCTCAGCACCCCGGCCTTCGCCGCCGACATGTCGGTCTTCGTGCGCAACCAGCGTTCGGACGGCGTCGCGGTCGAGCTGTTCAGCCGCGACAGCCAAAAAGTCTGGCCGGGCGACGACAAGGTGTTCCTCATCCGCCCGAAGGCGCGAAAGTCCGTGCCGATCTCCTGCGAGCCGGGCGAGCATATCTGCTGGGGCGCCTGGGTGAACGGCGACGATTCCGTCACCGCCGGCGTCGGGCCCGACAACGACCAGCCCTGCGACACCTGCTGCTTCATCTGCACCGAGCATTCCACCGAGACAGTGGATCTGGCCGAGTAGCGGGGCGCTTCCCCTTCTCCCCCCTGTGGGAGAAGGTGGCTCGGCGCATAGCGCCGAGACGGATGAGGGGTGCTCCAGCGGAGTGAGACGCCGGATATTTGAGCGGGCACCAACATTGGCTAATCTTCCGCCATGCCGCACCAACCCGTAACCCCGGCCAAACGCAATTTCGCCCGGTCGATGCGCCGCGAGCCGACAGAGGCGGAAGACCGCTTATGGCACGAATTGCGCGGTCGTCGTCTCGACAACATCAAATTTAGGCGGCAAGTGCCGATTGGTAGGTTCGTGGCGGATTTCCTTTGCGCCGAGGCCAAGCTCGTCGTTGAGATTGACGGCAGCCAGCAGATGCGGTCTGCGATACCATTATAGCGTATGTGAGAGATAAGAGTTTGCAGCCCTGGCGGTGATGCCATCGGGCGTCTTCGCCAAGCTGGAGCACCCCTCATCCGTCTCGGCGCTACGCGCCGAGCCACCTTCTCCCACACGGGGAGAAGGGGAAGTCGCGCCATTCCCCCCCAAATTGCGTCAGCCATTTTTCGCCGCCGCCCCTTGGCATATGCGCCCGCCATGTCATCATCCAACCATCGGCCGTGGGGGCCGATTCGACCTCGGGGGTTCTCATGTCTTCCACCTTCGCGCGCCGCGTTGCCGCCGCGCTTTCGCTTGCCGTCCTCATCGCGCCCGCCGCTCACGCCGGCGACGTCACCTTCCAGATCAAGAACAATCATCCCAACGCCATGCGCGTCGAGCTCTACAGCCAGGACCGCGACTATGTCTGGCCGGGCGAGGGCAAGGATTTCTATCTCGACGACGGCGAGACCAAGCAATTGCCGATCTCGTGCAACGAGGGCGAGAAGATCTGCTACGGCGCCTGGGTCGACGGCGATGAAGAAACCTATTGGGGCGTCGGCCCCAACAACAAGGAAACCTGCGAGGACTGCTGCTACACTTGCAGCGGCGGCCAGACCGAGGAGATCGATCTGGAGGAGTAGCTCTTCTCCTTCTCCCCTTGTGGGAGAAGGGGAAGGCTGCGCATCCGGCCAGCTTGACGCCCCTCTCACCATCGCCCTAGCCTCGTCTCAACGCAACAGGAGACCCCACCCACATGGCAGGCACGGTCGAAGGCGAGAAGATCGACGTTTCCTTCAGCGGCAAGCGTTGCATCCATTCGCGCAATTGTGTGCTCGGCAACCCGCATGTCTTCGTGCCCAACGCGCCGGGCGAGTGGATCCACCCTGACGCGGCAAGCGTCGAGCAGGTCGTGGCGCTGGCGGAAAACTGCCCGTCGGGCGCCATCACCTACACCAGAAAAGATGGCGGGCCGCAGGAGAAGCCGCCGCTGGTCAACACCGTGCGGTTGCGCGAGAACGGGCCGCTGGCCGTGCATGCCGAGATCGTGCTCGGCGAGGAGACCTTCCTGCGCGCAACGCTCTGCCGCTGCGGCCTGTCGCAGAACAAGCCGTTCTGCGACAACAGCCACATCAAGGCCGGCTTCACCGCCACAGGCGAGCCGCCGCTGAAGGAGGCGCAGGTGCTGGAGGCGCGGGACGGCCCGCTGACGGTGACGCCCACCGTCAACGGCCCGCTCAAGGTCGAAGGCAATGCCGAGATCGTCACCGGCACCGGGCATACCATCGCGCGGACCACCAAAGTTTTCCTCTGCCGCTGCGGGCACTCGGCCAACAAGCCGTTTTGCGACGGGAGCCATAAAAGAGTGGGCTTCGTGGCATGACAAATGCTGCGCCGGCGTTAGCTTAAGGTGAGGACTCTCAGGAGGACTCCACCATGCGCACCATACTCACCCTTGCCTTGCTTGCCTTCGCAATGCCTGCCTTCGCCGCAAATCACGCGGTGCAGATCAAGGATATGAAATTCCACCCGGCCAAGATCAGTGTCGCCGTCGGCGACACGGTGACCTTCACCAACGCCGATTCCAAGACGCACACCGCCACGGCGGATGACGGTTCCTTCGATACCGGCCAACTCGCCAAAGGCAAGCGCGCCAAGGTCAAGATATCGGCCGCCGGCGCGCATCCGTTCCATTGTGCAATCCACAGCTCGATGACGGGCACCGTCACGGCGAAATAGGAAACGCCAGCGCTTGAAGGACTGCTGCGCAGGCCGGCGCGAGGCCCCCCTCTCTGCCCTGCCGGGCATCTCCCCCTCAAGGGGGGAGATTGGCAGCTTGGACGCCGGCGCCCCTTTGCGACGTTGCGATTGGCGAAAGCGCCGGCGACATCTGATCTCCCCCCTTGAGGGGGAGATGGCCGGCAGGCCAGAGAGGGGGGCCTCGCGTCGACGTTTCCAATAAACCCCGGCGCCTCCCCCCTGGCCCACCTCTCCCGCCTTTATCAGCCTGCCGGTATCGGCTAAGGGCTTCGCAACAAAGCCCTCGACCCTGGACCGCCTCACAGAAATGACCGCCAAGCCTCCCCCTCTCTTCCTCGGCATCGACACCGGCGGCACCTACACCGATGCGGTGCTGTGGTCGGAGGAAGGCGGCCCGAAGGGCAAGGTGCTGGCCAAGGCGAAGTCGCTGACCACGCGCCACGATCTCGCCGTCGGTATTTCCGGCGCGGTCGACGCGGTGCTGGAACAATCCAGGACCGATCCGGCCTCGATCAAACTGGTTTCGATGTCGACGACGCTCGCCACCAACGCGCTGGTCGAGGGCCAGGGCGGGCGCGTGGCGCTGGTGATGATCGGCTTTTCCGAGGCCGACCTCGCGCGCGACGGGCTGAAGACGGCGCTTGGCACCGATCCGGTGGTGTTCTGCCCCGGCGGCCATGACGTGCACGGCAATGCGGCAAAACTGGACCTTTCCGGGCTCGAGGCGGCGCTGCCGGAACTGGGCGGCTCGGTATCGGGCTTTGCCGTCTGCGCCTATTTCGCCACCCGCAATCCGGCGCATGAGCTGGCTGCCCGCGACCTCATCCGCGACAAGACCGGCCTGCCGGTCACAGCCAGCCACGAGCTTTCCGCCAAGCTCGGCGGCCCACGCCGCGCGCTCACCACCTTGCTCAACGCGCGCCTGATCTCGATGATCGACCGGCTGGTGGCGGCGACCGAAGGCTTTCTTGGCCAACGCGGCATCGCCGCGCCGCTGATGGTGGTGCGCGGCGACGGCGCGCTGGTCTCGGCGGCGTTTGCCCGCCAGCGGCCGATCGAGACGATTCTGTCCGGCCCGGCCGCTAGCTTGGTCGGCGCGCGCCACATGACCGGGCTGGACGACGCCATGGTCTCGGATATCGGCGGCACCACCACCGATGTCGCCGTGCTCGACGGCGGCCGGCCGCGGCTTGATCCGGAAGGCGCCACTGTCGGCGGCTTCCGCACCATGGTCGAGGCCGTCGCCATGCGCACATTCGGCCTTGGCGGCGATTCCGAAGTGACGCTGGAAGACGGCGCGCTCGATCCAAAAATCCTGCTTGGGCCGCGCCGCCTGGTGCCGCTGGCGCTGTCCGGCATGGTGCATGGCGAGGCCGTCACCACCGAGCTGGAGCGCCAGCTGCGCGCCCCCAATCCCGGCCGCATGGACGGGCGCTTTGCCCTGCGCACCGGCGTGCCGGACCGGCTCGCCGCCGGCCTCACCGGGCCGGAGGCGAAACTCTACGAGACGATCGGCGCCACCCCGCTGGCGCTCGACCGGCTGCTCGCTTCCAATGCGCAGAATGCCACGCTGAACCGGCTGGTCGCGCGCGGGCTGGTGCATATCTCAGGCTTCACGCCATCCGACGCCGCCCATGTGCTGGCAAAACAGGCCAATTGGCACGCCGCGACCGCCCGCCTCGGCGCCGAGCTTTTCGCCCGCCGCCGCGACGGCCGCGGCCAGACGATCGCAGCGACGCCGGAGGAGATTTCCGATCGTGTGCTCGTCACGCTGACCCGTTGGTCGGCCGAATATATCCTCGAAACCGCCTTTGCCGAGGACGGGCTGGACGGCGCCGCCACCGTCGCGCACGCGCTGGTGCAGCGCGCCGTCGACGCCCATCCCGGCATCGCCCGCTTCACCGTCGCGCTCGACCGCCCGGTCATCGGCCTCGGCGCCTCGGCGCCGCTGCATTATGCCGGCCTGCCGCCGCTGGTCGGCAATGGCTGCATCGTGCCGGAAGACACCGATGTCGCCAACGCGCTCGGCGCCGTCGTCGGCCAGGTGCGCGTCTCGGCCGAGGCCCGCGTCAGCCAGCCCAAGGAAGGCCTGTTTAGGCTGGCCTCGGGCCAGACGGTGCGCGATTTCACCGAGGAGGCAAAGGCGATTGAAGCGGCCGAAGCCGATGTGCGCGCGATCGCGGCCAAGCGCGCGCAAGACGCCGGCACCGACAGCGCCGAGATCGAAATCGCCACCGACTTCAAGGTCTCGACCATCGAGGGCCAGCGCATGTTCATCGAGGCCAATGTGGTGGCCGTGGCCTCGGGGCGGCCGCGGATTGCGGTCTAGCGCCTTTTCCTTCTCCCCTTGTGGGAGAAGGTGGCCGCGAAGCGGCCGGATGAGGGGTGCTCCAGGGAAAGCCAGCGTCTCACTT
>NZ_JAIUHP010000038.1:0-19228 GCF_020165175.1 Mesorhizobium sp. CA16 | reverse complement strand
GTGGCTTTGTGGCGTTCGGCAACGGCGTTGGCACGGCGACGGTCGACGGCGCTGGCTCGACCTGGACCAACACCGGCAACCTTGATGTCGGCGAATTCGGCACGGGCACGCTGACGATTTCGAACGGCGGTGCGGTTTCGGTCGGCGGCATCGTGACCATTGCCAGCCAGGCAGGCTCAATCGGCACGCTCAATTTCGGTGGCGTAGCCGGAGCGGCGGCATCGGCGACCGGCATACTCAATGCTGCGGCTGTCCAGTTCGGCGCAGGCACCGGTGCGATCAACTTCAACCACACCGACACGAACTACACCTTCGCGTCGGCGATCGGCGGTGCCGGCACGATCAACCAGATCGCCGGCAACACGAATCTCACCGCCGATTCCAGCGCCTTCACCGGCGCGACCAATGTGAGCGGCGGGCGGCTGGCCGTGAACGGTTCGCTGGCAGATTCGCTGGTGACGATCTCGGGCGGCATACTTGGCGGCAACGGCACGGTGGGCGGCATCGCGGCGCACTCGGGAGGCATCATCGCGCCGGGCAATTCGATCGGCACGCTCAGTGTCGCGGGCAACATCGACCAGGCGGCCGGTTCGATCTACCAGGTCGAACTGACTTCGACCGGCCAGTCCGATCTTCTCCACGCGACCGGCATGGCGACGATCGCCGCCGGATCGGTCGTCGACGTGGTCAAGACGGATGCCGCGCCTTACGTAGCGGGCACGCATTACACGGTGTTGCAAGCCGATGGTGGCGTCGCCGGAAACTACTCGCTCACCGGCGATATCGGCACGGCTTTCCTCGGCCTCGTCGACAGCTATGACGCCAATCACGTCTATCTCGATGTGGTCCAAAAGACCTTCGCTCAAGTTGGCCTGACGCCGAACCAGATCGCCACCGGCGGTGGCGCCGAAAGCCTGGGGGCTGGCAATCCGCTCTACGACGCAATCGCCGTGCTGCCGACAGAGGCAACCGCCCAGGACGCCTTCGACCAGCTCTCGGGAGAGATCCATGCCTCGGCCAAGGGCATGCTCCTCGAGGACAGCCGCTTCATCCGCGACGCCGCCACCAGGCGGATCAGCGCTGCGTTCGGCGATGCCGACGCAGCCGCATTGCCGGTCATGGCCTATGGTGAGGGCGGCCCCGAAATGGTCGCGGCCGACACCGATCGCTTCGCCGTATGGGGCCAAGCCTTCGGCTCGTGGGGACATACCGGCAGCGACGGCAATGCCGCCGCCTTCGATCGTTCGACCGGCGGCCTCCTAGTCGGCGCCGATAGCCTGGTCGGGGACTGGCGCGTCGGTGCCATAGGCGGCTACAGCCATTCGACTTTCGACGCTGACGCTCGCCGTTCCAGCGGCGCCGGCGACAATTACCATCTCGGGCTCTACGGGGGCACTAACTGGGGCGCCATCGCCTTCCGCACCGGCGCCGCCTACAGCTGGAACAACATCTCGACAAAGCGCGCGGTTGCCTTCAATGGCTTCGCCGATCAACTGTCGGCCGACTACGATGCCGGCACGGCACAGGTGTTCGGCGAACTCGCTTACAAGGCCGATGCCGGGCGCTTCAAGTTCGAGCCCTTCGCCAATCTCGCCTATGTCAGCGTTCACACCGACGGCTTCACCGAGAAAGGTGGCGGTGCAGCCCTGACCAGCGCAAGTTCAACCATCAACGCGACCTTCACCACGCTCGGGCTGCGCGCCTCGACCGACCTGACCCTGGGCAGCATCGAGGCGACCGCGCGCGGCACGCTCAGCTGGCGCCATGCCTTCGGCGATGTCACGCCGACTTCGACTTTCGCCTTCGCCGGCGGCGATGCCTTTACAATCGCCGGCGTGCCTGTCGCCAGGGACAGCGTGGTGATCGATGCCGGTTTCGACCTGCCGATCTCGGCCAATGCCACGCTCGGCCTGTCCTACACCGGTTGGTTCGGCTCCCATAACGCCGACAACGGCGTCAAGGCCAACCTCGACCTCAAGTTCTGACGGCGAAAGGTGAAGAAGGATCGGGAGTAGCGTGAGAACGCTCGGTCGACGGAGCCCGGCCGAATACGGCAAGGGCTCGGGCGGCGACGCGGATTGAAGCTCCCACATCTCCTGTCAGGGAAGTCGGCTTCAGGGAGACCGAGAGATTCATCGCTTTCGCCCACTCCAGCGCCGGCTCTTCCTACCAATCCAAGCCGAACACCAGCTTGCCGAAATGCAGGCCGCCGGCGGCCATGTAGGTGTAGGCTTCGGTCGCCTCGTTTTGTGAAAACACCTTGTCGACGACCGGCTCGATCCGGGCGGCGCCGATGGCACGGGCGGCGTCGCGCAGGTCCGAGACCGATCCGGTGTTGTTGCCCACCACCTTCAGCGCCTTGATGATGATCGGCAGCAGATTGACCGTGGCCTCGGCGCCGGTGACGAAGCCGATGGTGAACAGCGTGCCGCCGGGCGCGGTGGCGTTGACGGCGCGCGCGAAGGTGGCGGTGCCGCCGGTCTCGACGACGAGGTCGGCGCCGAGGCCATCGGTCAGTTCCAGCACCTTGCCGTCCCAATCCGGTGTCGCGCGGTAATTGATCAGGTGATCGGCGCCGAGCGCCTTGGCCCGCTCGAGCTTCTCGTCCGAGGACGACGTGATGATGACGGTTGCCCCGGCCGCCTTGGCAAGCTGCAGGGTGAAGATCGAGACGCCGCCCGTGCCGAGCAGCACGACGACGGAGCCCGGCCCGACATCGGCGGCGCGGATGGCGTTCCACGCGGTGGTGCCGGCGATCGGCAAGGTCGAGGCCGCCCCGAAGGAGAGATGCGCCGGGACCGGCACGACCGAGTTGGCTGGCAGCGCGACATATTCGGCCAGCGACCCGGGCAACGAGATGCCGCGCATCTGCGTCATCTCGTGGGGACGCGGCCGGCCGCCGATCCAGCGCGGCTTGGCGTGGGCAACAACGCGGTCGCCAGTTTTGAATGTCGTCACGCCCTCGCCCAGCGCGACGATCTCGCCGGCACCGTCGGCAACGGGAACGAGCGGAAACACCGGGCCGGGATAATTGCCGCTCGCGACGGCGACATCGACGAAGTTCAGGCTCGCCGCACGCTGGCGGATCAGCACCTCGCCGCGTTGCGGTTCGGGCGTGGCGATGCTGGCGGCGCGGAAGGCGTCGAGCCGGGGTTGGCTGAGTTCGATGGCTTTCATGGGTTCACTCCGTGCGTGGTCGATGGACGATTGAGCGAACCTAGCTGCTGCGCTACTACTCGATAATCGTTGGACTTTGCATTTGAGTATTGCAAATCATGCAGCAATCAGTTGAGCCTTCCGCCCTTGCCGAAATGGCGGCCTTCGCGGCCGTCGCCGAGGCGTGCTCCTTCACCAGGGCGGCAGCGAGAGTCGGGCGCGACGCGACCATCCTGTCGCGCCGTCTCCAATCGCTGGAAGAGCGGCTGGGGGTGCGGCTGCTCCACCGCACCACGCGCAGCGTGTCGCTTACCGAGGCGGGCGCGGAATTCCTGTTGCGCGTGCGCGCCATCCTGGCTTCGGTCGACGAGGCCGAGGCGGCCGCATCGGCGCATGCCGTCGGCGGGCCGCGCGGCCTGCTCAAGCTGGCGCTGCCGGGGACCTTCGGACGCATGTGGATCGGGCCGCTCTTGCCGCAATTCCTGGTGGAGTTTCCCGAGGTCCACATCGAGGCAGAGTTCTCCAACCGCTTCGCCGATCTCGTCGCCGAGAATTTCGACGTCGCCGTACGGCTGGGCAGCCTGGAGGACTCGCGCCTGGTGGCGCGCAAGGTGGCGACGCGCCGCCGGCTGCTCTGCGCCGCGCCCTCCTACCTCGCCAGAAGGGGCAGGCCGGAAACGCCGCAGGCACTGCTGGAGCATAGCTGCCTGGGTTTCTCCGGCTTCCAGACCTTTCCGGCCTGGGAGATGACCGACCGCGAGGGTCGGCGCGTGCGCGTCGAGGTTTCGGGGCCGTTGGTCAGCGACGACGCCGAGGTGCTGGTCGAGGCCGCCGTGCAGGGCGTCGGCCTGATGATGAGCACCGACTGGCTGGTCGGGCGCGAGTTCGCCGACGGTCGGCTGGTGCCGATCCTGGAGGACTGGACACTTGCCGACGAGGGCGCGGTCTATGTCGTCATGCCCTCGGCCAAGGGTCAGGCCGCCAAGACCCGCGCCTTCGCCGACTGGATCGGCAAACGCTTTGCGCCTGAGCCGCCGTGGCGAAAGTAAGCGCGACATAGCGGGCATTCGCGGCGGAGATCGCGGACGCGGTGGCCGCAGGACAAGGTTCCTCGCCTCAGAAGGGGATAGGCAGTTCCGGCGACCGCGCCCTACCCTTTTGCCGCCAGCAAATTCGCATCCCGCGCCAGCCGCCAGCGGCCGTCATTCTCCTTGCGCAGCAGCGTCAGCGTATAGCCGGACCGCCGCACCGGCTCGCCGCCGGGCGGTGTCGCCGTCATATCGATGCGGTTGCGGATATAGGCCCAGTCGCCGAGCAGATTGAGCTCAACGATCTCGCTATCACCGTCGATCTTGGTCTCGCCCATGCTCCTGGAGGCCGCGGCGAAGGCTTCCTTGCCGAAGGGCTCCTTGCCGGGAACCATGAAGACGACATCGTCCGTCATCAGACCAAGCACGGTCTCCAGATCGCCCTTCCGGCTCGCCGCCATCCAGGTCTCGACCACCTGGCGGATCGCAGTTGCGTCATCGGTCATCGCTTTACCTCCTTGCAATCGTCGGCGGTCGGATTGTCGTCAATACCTGGTGCAATCGCCGTCGCCGGCAACGCCGCGGACGGACCCGAGCGCTATCGCCCGCGTCTTGCGACGAAGGAGGTTGCCCGGTTGTGCATGGCAGGCCTCAACTTCCGCAATGAAATCGTGACGGGGCCGGGCGGCTCGCAGATGTTGCTGGTCGACTCTTTGGCAATCTGCTGAAATTGTTCGAGTTGGCCAAGAGCACTTAAGCGAGATCCATTCAGGAGAAATTGGCCGCTCGCCGACTTTCGCCAATCTCTATATGATGCCCGCCACGGTGGGGGATCGACTATGAAAAGCGCACTGGCAATCGTCACACTTGCCCTTCTCGCCACCCCTTTCGCCCATGCCGCGCCTTGCGCCTGGTCCGCCCGGATGGAGGAGGACGAAGGCGGCAGCGTGATGACGGCTTCGGTGTGCGGCGGGCCGAAGGGCGATGCACATCTGATGCTGGCCTGCTTCGACAAGCCGGTGCTGAGCTATGATCTCGGCGCCGCGGGCGGGCAGCTGGAGCCCGGCAGCAAGGGCACCTTTACCTTCAAGGCCGGCGGCAAGAGCGTGACCAAAAAGCTCGTGCTCGAGGCGATGTACAATTACTTTACCGCCGAACTCTCCGGCCCCGCCGACCCGTTGCTGGCGCTGCTGCGCGGCAAGGGCGAGGTGACGGTCTCGGCCGACAAATACGGCACGGCGAGCTTTCCGCTGAAAGGCTCAGGTGCTGCGATCGGCAAAGTGCTGGCAGAATGCGGCAAGGGTTCGGGCGGCGGAGCTGATTGACTCTGCCGACGAGGGAAGACCGGCAGCGTCAACGCCTCATTTGCCCTGCCCTTTCATGAATTGCCCGAGCAATTCCACCGGCAGCGGGAATACCACCGTGGACGAGCGCTCGCCGGCGATGTCGTGCAGGGCCTCGAAATAGCGCAGCTGCATGGCCTGCGGCTCGGCCGCAAGCATGCGGCCGGCCTCGACCAGCTTCGCCGCCGCCTGCTGCTCGCCGTCGGCATTGATCACCTTGGCGCGGCGCAGCCGCTCGGCCTCGGCCTGCTTGGCGATGGCGCGGATCATGCTTTCATTCAGGTCGACATGCTTGATCTCGACATTGGAGACCTTGATGCCCCAGGCATCGGTGCGCTGGTCGAGGATCTCCTGGATATCGCTGTTGAGCTTGTCGCGTTCGGCCAGCATCTCGTCGAGCTCATGCTTGCCGAGCACCGAGCGCAGCGTGGTCTGCGCCAGCTGGTTGGTTGCGGCCATGAAATCCTCGACCTGGATGATTGCCCGCTCGGCGTCGACGATGCGGAAATAGAGCACGGCATTGACCTTTACCGAGACGTTGTCGCGCGAGATGACATCCTGCGGCGGCACGTCCTGCACCACCACGCGCAGATCGACCCGCACCATCTGCTGGACGAACGGGATGAGGATGATGAGCCCAGGGCCCTTGACCCCGGTGAAGCGGCCGAGCGTGAAGACCACGCCGCGTTCATATTCCCTCAGGATGCGGATGGCGGCCGCCAAAAAAATGATTACCAGCAGCGCAATGATGAGATAGGCCACGTAACCGACCATCATTTCACTCCGTTGTTGCTCGCATCACGACGCCGCACGGTCAGCACGAGGTCGCTGACGTCGATCACCTCGACCCTGTCGCCGGGTACGACGGGTTCGTCGGCCCTCGCCCGCCAACGTTCGCCCAAGGCCAGCACATGGCCCTCGCCGCCCTGCCAGTCGATGATCTCGACGGGCAGGCCGCGCATCGCCTCGCCGCCGACGCGCGGCGGGTTCCTGCGCGCCGTCCAGACATAGGTTCCGGTGAGCAGCGCCAGTCCGAGCGTCAGCACGGCGGCGGGGCCGATGACCGCCCACGACATGGCAAAGCCCGGCCCTTCGATCCTGAGCAGCATGGCCGAGCCGAGCAGGAAAGCGGCGACGCCGCCCAACCCCAGCACCACGGTGGGGTTGAAGGCCTCGATGATCAGGAAGGCGATGCCTAGCAGCATCAGCGCCAGGCCGGTATAGTTGATCGGCAAGAGGTTGAGCGCATAGAGCCCGAGCACCAGGCAGATGGTGCCGATGACGCCGGGCGCCACGGCGCCCGGGCTGGTGAACTCGAAGACGAGGCCATAGACGCCGACCAGCATCAGGATGACGGCGGTGTTCGGGTCGGTGATGACGGAGAGCAGCCGTATGAACCAGCCAGGCTCCAGCGTCTCGACCGGCAGCCCTTTCGTCGCCAGCACTTTCTTGGCGCCGGCGACATCGACGGTGCGCCCGTCGGCAAGCTGCAGCAACTCGGTAGTGTCGCGGGCGACGAAGTCGATGACATGCTCCTGCAGGGCGGCGTTGGCCGACAAGCTCGCTGCCTCGCGCACCGCCTTCTCGCCCCAGTCGCCGTTGCGGCCGCGCATCTCGGCAAGCGAGCGGATGAGCGCGACCGCGTCATTGGTCACCTTGGTCATCATCTCGTCGCCGGGCGGCTCGGCGACACCCTTCTGGTTCTTGTCCTTGTCGCCGCCCGGCAGCGACGGCAGCCCGCCCATCTCGACCGGCGTCGCCGCGCCCAGATTGGTGCCCGGCGCCATCGCCGCGACATGGGTTGCGTAAAGAATGTAGGTGCCGGCGCTCGCCGCATGGCCGCCGGCCGGCGCGACGTAGCCGATGACGGGCACGGGCGAGGCCAGGATGTCGGCGATCATTTCGCGCATCGAGGTGACCAGGCCACCCGGCGTGTCGAGCTGAAGGACGAGCACTTCGGCGTTGCGTTGAGCAGCAGTATCGAGCGCCTCCTCGAGCTGCCTGGTGCTGGCCGGCCCGATAGCGCCGTCAATGGCAACGCTCAACGCGACCTTCCCGCTCCCGGTCGAGGAGAAGGAAGAAACGGCAGCCGCTGCCAGGAGGGCAACGGCGAAAAGGGCCGCCCGCGCGAAGGTCACGCTCGAAGCTCCATGAGCTCAAATATGGGTTGTGCCGTGGCGAAGTCCAATGGGCGTCGAAGGGCGCCTGCGCCAACCGTCGGCGGCTGCGGTTGGGCGCCATGCTTCAGGCCAGCGCGCTGAAAGCGCTGCGCAGCGGAATCGGTCCTGAAGAGACAAATCGGAAAAAAGCGCTCCCGGCCCGTGTCTGATCGCACGAGCCGGGGCGCGGGGCGTCAATAGTCGGAGCCGCCCTCGACGACGACCCGACGATGATGGTGCCGGTGGATCGAACTCGTGACGACCACGTCCTGACGACGGTGATGGCGATAACGCCAGCTACGCTTGCCATTGTCATAGAAGGCGACCGTGCCGTGATGGCGGTGATGCAAGCGATGGCCCTCGTCATTGATGATGATGGCGGGGCGGTGATGATAATGATGCCTGTGATGCGTCCTGATGACGACATCGGCCTCGGCCGCCGAAGCGACGGCGGGTGCGGCGACGCAGAGCGCCAGGGCAGCAAGAAGCACTGTTTTCATTGCTTTATTCCTGATTCCTGAATCATCCCTTCGGCTGGGTAAACCGCTGCCTGTCGCTTTGGTTCCGGGGAGGACGACATGCGCCATCCGCTCCGGCGCGCGGTCGAGATCGGGTGGGAGGATGGGCCGGCGCCGCAGCGGGCGGGGGTTCGTTGGGGGCTGAGGCACCGGCCGAAGGCGGAATGGGCACCGCCGCGTGTCAGAATATGCTCCCCGTGCGGTGACGAAATTGCGCGATCGCGGAAGGAAGGGCGCGGCGCCGAGCTGCCGATCTCCCAAATCATGCGATCCGGCCTCTCCGTCCAGCCACCGCTATCGCGGCCGCCAACGCCACCACCCCCGTGGCCGCCGCGAAGGTGAACCCCATGCCGCCGGCGACCGCTGCCGGCGCTGCCGTCGCGACATCCTTGGTGCCCACGGCGAAGGCGAACACCGCGCCCATCACCGCCGTGCCGGTGACAAGGCCGAGATTGCGCGACAGGCTCAGCATGCCCGACACCACGCCGCGCTCGGAGCTGTCGACGTCGGCCATGACGGCGGTGTTGTTGGCCGCCTGGAAGAGCTGGTAGCCGGGCGTCAGCAGGATGATCGCCGCCACGTAGCCGACGACACCGAAGACGCCCGGCAGCACAGCGAGCGCGACGCAGCCGGCGACCATCAGCACCAGCCCGGCCATGACCATCGCGGCAGCGCCGAGGCGGTCGACGACACGCCCGGCAATGATGCCGCAGAACGCCGAGACCACGGGCCCGATCGACATCACGGCTCCGGTCGCAGCGTCGCCGAGGCTCAGCGCACGCGACAGGAAAAACGGGCCGACGACCAGCGTGGCCATCATCACCGTCGAGACCAGCGCGTTCATGGCGAGGCTCGGCGCCAGCACCGGGTCGCGCAACAGCGCGAGCTTGACCAGCGGCGACGCCACCTTGGCCTCGGCGACGACGAACAGCGCCGCGCCAACAATTGCCCCGCCGAGCAGCGCCATGTTCAGACCACCGAAATGACCGCGCCCCATGGTCATGGCCAGCGCGTAGGCGGCAAGCGTGGCGGCAAGCAGCAGCGTCCCCAGCATATCGAAACGCGCGGCTCCCTTCGCCTCTGCGCGGTCGATGCCCGCCCCTTTGTCGCCCGGTAAAAAGCGCCAGGCGGCCAGCAGCGCGACGGCGCCGAGCGCGGCGTTGACGAGGAAGATCGAGCGCCAGCCGAGAGCTGCGATCAGCACGCCCCCGAGCGAGGGCCCAAGCGCGGTGCCGATCGCCGACATGGTGCCGAGCAGGCCCATGGCGCTGCCGGTGCGTTGCTTCGGCACCGTCTCGCCGACGAGGGCTATCGTCAGCGCCATCATCACCGCGGCGCCTAGGCCTTGCACGGCGCGGGCAGCGATCAGCATCGCCAGCGACGGCGCGAGCGCGGCGGCAAACGAAGCGGCGCTGAAAAGCGCCAGGCCGGCGATCAGCAGCAGCCGGCGGCCGACGACATCGCCGAGACGCCCGACGCTGACGAGCAGCGCCGTGATGGCGAGCAGATAGGCAAGCACCACCCACTGCACCGCCGGAAAGGACGCGGCGAAAGCCGCGCTCAGCGTCGGCAGCGCGACATTGGCGATGCTGGTGCCGAGCGACGAGACGAGCATGGCAAGCGACAGGCCGGCCAGCGCGCCCGCCGTCGAATGGCGCAGGGGCGCAGCCCGGGTTTCGGCAATGTCGGCCATGATTTCTTCTCCGCCGGTTGAACTTGCGGGGAAGATAGGCGTGCGCATGACATGGCGGAACACGCAGCGTATGCACTTGAATAGTGCATCAGACGCCATGCCGCTTTGACGAATCCGTGCTATGGTCGCGCCATGTCGCGACCCGATCTCAACCTGCTCGCCACTCTTGACGTGCTGCTTGCCGAAGGCAGCGTCGCCAAAGCCGCGCGGCGCCTGAAGCTCAGCCCTTCGGCAATGAGCCGGGCCCTGGCGAGGCTGCGCGAGGCGACCGGCGACCCGCTTCTGGTGCGTGCCGGGCGCGGCCTGGTGCCGACGCCGCGCGCTGTCGAGCTCGGCGGGCAGGTCGGGCGGCTGGTGAAGGAGGCGGAAGCGGTGCTGCGGCCTGCCGAGCGGCTCGACCTCGCGCGGCTTGGCCGCAGCTTCACGCTGCGAAACAGCGATGGTTTCGTCGAGAATTTCGGCCCGGCGCTGCTCGCCCGCGTGGCTGAGGAAGCGCCGGGCGTGCAACTGCGTTTCGTGCCCAAGCCCGACAAGGATAGCGGCCCGATGCGCGAGGGCGCGGTCGATCTGGAGACCGGCGTGGTGGGCGGTTCGACCGGGCCGGAGGTGCGCGCGCAGGCGCTGTTCCGCGACCGCTTTGTCGGCGTCACGCGGGCCGGCCATCCTTTGTGCGAAGGCCGGATCACCGCCGCGCGCTTCGCCGCCGGCCGGCACATTTTGATCTCGCGCCGCGGCCTCGACCGCGGCCCGGTGGATGACGCCTTGCAACTCGCCGGGCTGACGCGGACCGTCGCGACCGTGGTCGGCGGCTTCGCCGAGGCGCTGGCGCTAGCGCGTGGCTCCGACCTCATCGCCACGGTGCCGGAACGCTATACCGGAACGCTGCGCGAGGGCCTGTTCACCTTCACGCTGCCGGTGAAGCTCGCCGCGCTGACGGTCTCGCTCTTGTGGCACCCGAGGCTCGACGCCGATCCGGCGCATCGCTGGTTGCGCGGGTTGGTGAAAGAGGTGTGCCGCCTTTCCTCTCCGCCGTTTCGCGAGGGCGAGGAACCCATGCCCTGATACGCCGCGGCACCGCGGAACCAACCGCGCGTTGCAGGCGATGCCTTTATCATATTAGCCATTACTAACATGTACTATCGTACGCAGGACTAACCGTGTCTGTCATGGAACCCGCGGCATAGTCAGCGCGTTGCCGGGCGCGCGTGAAACAGCCGGAGGCTCGCTTGAGCGAATTCAGGAAGTTCGCCTGCCCCCGGTGCCTGGGCGCCGGCAAGGTGTTCGAGTGCGAGAAACAGGTGGCGTCGAACGGCGCATGCTGTCCCTCTGGCGCGTTGCGCCACAATTGCCCTGGACAACGGGCTTCCTGCCAAGCCTGCAACGGAACCGGCCTGCGCGGCTACGGCGCGCCCTCTACAATAGAGGACTAAACCCGGCCGGCTTCGCTTTCGCTACACCCGGGAGTCTTGCCTTCCATTCGTAACTTCTAATAAAATGTATAAGGGCGAGAGCGGAGCGGCGGGCGCCCCGCATGACAATCTATCGTGTCGAGGAAATGGACGGCGAAGCCGTCGTCGCGGTCCATTCGGCCGCAGCAAAGACGCCTTTCGAGGCGGCTGAGAAGGCGCTTGGCCAGAAAGTCACTTTGCGCGCCGGCGCCGACAGATGGGTCCGCGTCGTCGATCTCACCGAGCGGCCGAAACCGGTCAGGCTCAGGCCCACGACATTCGAATTCAAGGCTATAGGCCAAAGGAAATAGCGCGCTCCGTTTTGCATTGGCGCCAGTGTGCACGAAGCGCGGCGAAGTCGCCGAGCAAACCGCCAGGCACTTTTCCTGGCTTTAAGTGCTGGCGCCGCCCATCAGCGCGGCGACCAGGGTCGCCAGGAACACGAGCAGCCCCAAAGCGACCCGGTCCAGCCATGACCGCCGTCTGGCAAGAACCTCGAACAACCGTTTGGCCATCGCAACTTCCCCCATTCGGCGACACTCTATCACGTCTTTCATGAGCGGGTCATGAAACGGCTCACAGATAGATTCGATGCCGCTTTCAAGCGGAATCCCGTCGTCGCCGGGCATCAATGCTGTACTGCCGAATTGCACCCAAAAAAAGTCGGGGTCGAAGCGACATGCCGGCCGGCGAAAAATCGGCCTATTCAAGCGGATAGGCATATGCGCGGCGCTGCCTGGTGGATATCTCAAAAGCCCGGAATTCCGCCATTTCGTGGCTTTTTCGCCGTGTCCCCGGCACGGCTGCAAAGCGTGCTTCGAGGACGAAAAGGCGGCTAAAAAGACGCTTCCGGGCCGCTGTCCGGCGGCGTTGACAGGGCACCGCGCCAATGGCACTCGGCAACCACTGGTCACGCCATGACCGTTGCTGTTGGGGACGGACGGGGTTTCAGCAGCTTGGCGGCGGCGCCGGACGGGCGGGCACCTTCGAGGTGTACCGCCCGCTCCTGGCCAGCCTCAATTTTCAAGCCGGATGTCGCGGACCAAGCCGGAGCGTCACCGCCCCGATTCAACGCTTGACCGACAACGGCACCGCGGCCGCCAGTTCCCGGCGCCTGTCTGGCATCGGCCTCAAATATCGCCCAACCAGGTCTACCGACGGCATCGGCGCGTGATCGGATCGGATCTCAGAACGTGAAGTCCGAGGATGGCACTGCGGCCGTCACCGCCGAAAGCCTGTCACCCCTCCCTTTATGTTGCACCGCGTTAGATTTGTTGCATTGCGATATGAGCCCGCAGGCGCAAGTCTTCCCCAAGGCGGGATACGAACGAGCTTGCGAGGTTCGTATTCGTGTCAGCATCAGCGCAGGATTTCCGGCCCGACATAGAAGGGTTGCGGGCGGTGGCCGTGGCGGGCGTCATCGCCTACCATTTCGGCCTGACCGCGCTGCCCGGCGGCTTTGCCGGGGTCGACATCTTCTTCGTCATCTCGGGCTATCTGATCACCCGCCATCTGGTCGCCGAGATTTCCGGCACCGGCCGGCTCGACCTTCTGCGTTTCTACGCCCGGCGCGCGCGGCGCCTGCTGCCGGCGGCGCTTTTCGTCATCGTCGCCACACTTGCCGCCGGCGCGGTCATCCTGTCGCCGGAAGAACAGGCGCTCTATTCCAAGGGCGCCATGTTCGCCTCGGCCTACATGATCAATCTGTGGTTGATCCGCTGGTCGTTCGACTATTTCGCCAATGACGCCGCGAGCAACCCGTTCATCCATTACTGGTCGCTGTCGGTCGAGGAACAATTCTACCTCGCCTGGCCGGCGCTGCTGATGCTGGCCGCCTGGCTGAAGCCGGGCAAACGCTCGATCGTCATGGCAATCGCCGCGGCCGGCCTCGTCTCCTTTGTCCTCTGCGCCTGGCTGACGAGCGTATCGCCACCCTGGGCGTTCTACTTTTCGCCGCTGCGCGCATGGGAATTTGCCGCCGGCGGCCTCGCATCGATGGTGCCGGCGCGGCTGTTGCAGGAACGTCCGCGGCTGGGGCGGGCGTTGAGCCTGGCCGGACTGGCGATGATCGGGGCCGCTTATCTCACCTTCAGCGAGGGCGCTCCCTTCCCCGGCTTTCTGGCGCTTCTGCCGGTGGCCGGCACAGTCCTTCTGCTCAAGGCGGGAGCGGCCGGCGTCAGGGACGGCACTCCTCGTTTGCGCAATTCCGAACGGAACTGCGTGAACGCCGCCCTGGCGCTGCCGCCTTTGCAATGGATCGGCAGGCTCTCCTATTCGCTTTATCTCTGGCATTGGCCGGTCATCGTCTATGCCGGCATGCTGGCGCCGGAGCTGACACCCGCCGAGCGGCTCTGTTGCCTTGCGCTGACACTCGCGCTGTCCATCCTCAGCTACCACCTCATCGAGAACCCGATCCGTCGCAGCGGCTGGCTGATGGCCAATGCGGCGCGGGCGCTGGTGCCGGCCCTCCTCCTGACCGGCACCGGCGTCGCAGCCGCCTACGGCAATGCCAGGCTCGCCGCGCATGATCTCGACCCGCGGCAGCGCATCATCGCCGCGAGCGCCGCCGAACCCTCCACGGCCCGCGCCAAAGCAGGCTGCGTGCTGGACTACGAGACGGTCACGCCGATCCCCTGTGTGTTCGGCGACGGCGGGCGCACCATAGCCCTGTTCGGCGACTCCCACGCCGACCACTGGTCGACGCCGCTGATCGAGGCGGGCCGGAAAAACGGCTACCGGGTGATGACCTGGCTGAAAAACTCCTGCCGCGCCTCGCGCATCAGCGTCTGGTCGTCCGAGCTGAAGCGCGCCTACGCAGAATGCGACCGCTGGCGCGAGCAGGCGATCAAGGAGATCATCCGCGCAAAGCCAGCGCTGGTGGTCATATCGGAACTGGCGCTGAGCAGCGGGCGCAAGATGGCGGGGCGCGACGGCGACACGGACGATCAGGACGCCGACTGGCGGGCCGGCCTGCGCTCCACGCTCACCAGCCTGAGCCAAGCCGGCCTCAAGGTCGCCTTCATCCGCGACGTGCCATTCAACAACGCGAATGTCGACACCTGCGTGGCGCGGGCGCTTTGGCGGAACGAAACGCCCTCGCGCTGCGACCAGACGCGGGCCTATGCCGCCAACGACAAGATGGCGGCGGTGGAGCGCGATATTGTCGACAGCATCCCCAACGCTGCTTACGTCGACCTCACCGACCGCTTCTGCAGCGCCACCATTTGCCACGTCTTCATCGACGGCAAGCTCGCCTTCCGCGACCGGCACCATATGGCGACACCCTTCGCGAAATCGCTGGAGCCGGACGTGGAGAAGAGGGTGATTTCCAAAGTGGGAAGATGATGCTGCCAATTTCCCCCTTGTGGGCTACGGCATGCACACATTTCGAAGCGGCTGGTCTTTGGCGATAGGATGCATGGCAGCTTGGCGCATGCATTGCCTTGTGTAGCGCTGGTCGGCCTCCACTCCGTCTCGGCTTCGCCGAGCCACCTCTCCCCCGATCGACGGGGTAGAGGAAAGGCGCCAAGCTTTTTTGCCGTCAACGCCCGTCCAGCAACGCTCCCTTCCTTTCCCTCCGGAGGGGGGAAAGGTGGCGCTGCGAAGCAGCGACGGATTGGGGGAACAACGTGGCAATCAAGCCTCGGCCTGATCAGTCGCGCCAGTCACAGAAGATGTGTGCATGGCGTAGCCGTTGTGGGGAGAGATCAGCAGCTCATCCCCCCTACCCCACCACAACGACAAAATGCTTTGTCACCGGCTCGAGGATCTTCCACGTCCCTTTGAAATCGGCCTCGACCACGAAAGCATCGCCGGGGCCGACCTCGACCGGCTCGCCGCCGTCAGGCGTGATGATGATGCGGCCGGCGATCATGTGGACGAATTCATAATCGGTGTAGGTGGCGTGATAGGTGCCGGGCGAAGCGCGCCAGGTGCCGGACATTACCTTTCCGTCCTCGGTGGTGTGCTGCACGGCCGTCTGCATGGTCGGCCTGCCCTCCACGACGATCCAGCCCGGCAGGTCGCCGGCCTCGGCATGCTCGACGGCGCCGAATTTGAGAATGGTCTGCTTGGTCATGGGAGCTCCTGCGGTTGAGATTTACGTCAGGTGTGGCATAGCCGATGGCGCCAAGGTGCGCGAGTGATGCTGCGACATCGCGCGACGCGCTATTCCCGCTGGTCCGTGCGCCCTTGCGGGGGAGCGAGCGTTTTCCCGCATTTGCGAACGGGCTCGTCCCCGAGACAGGGGCCGCGCATTTTCCTCGGAACACCGGCCCCGTCGAAACCGTTTATCTCTCGAAGGGGCGTCCTGCAACTCAAGGAGGCAGCGATGAAAGAGCTTCTGCTTGCTTCGATGATCGCCATCGCCTCGGCGTTCGCGATCGCGCCGGCCAGCGCCGGCAGCGTGCAACTCGGTATCGGCGTCGGTCCAGGCTATGACGACGACTATTATGGCGGATACTATCCTCACCGCTATTACCGGCATGTCTACGATGATGACGACTACTATGTCCCGGATCGTGAACGTTATGTGGTCCGCTATCATAGCCGGTATTATGGCGACAATTGCCGGGTCAGGATCGTGAAGCACTGGCGCCATCACCACCGCGTCATCGAAAAAATCCGCATCTGCGAGCGTTGACCGAGCGGTGCCCATGATTGGCTGATCTCCTACTCGCGAGGGAGATGGCCGCCCGCCCATCCCAGGGATGGGCGGGCGAATATTAGCGATTTGGAACATAACCTGCCTCCGGCGCGTTTATGGGGTGATCAACTCCAGGGAGGAGGTAGTCATGAAAACGCTCCTGCTCGCCTCCGTTATAGCCATTGCGTCGGCATTCGCCGTGATCGGCCCGGCCAATGCCGGACGCCTAGAATTCGGGATCGGCATCGGGGACGGTTATTACGACGATTATTACAACGATTACGGGCCATATTACGGTGACGACTATTACAGTGACCCCTACATGTATCGGCCGTATTACCACCAGTATTATAGCTACAGGCCGCATTACTACCGGAATTACTATTTCCGGCATCACAGGCGCTGCCAAGTCGAATATGTGAGACACTGGCGTCATCACCACCGGGTCTACGAGGCGATCCGCGTCTGCAGGTATTGAACCTTGCTGGCAATGAGAGGCTGGCTTGTTAGCCGCTTTTGCGACCTATCCTCGAGGGTGACGATGCGCTGCGAATATTAGCGATCGGGAACATACGCTTGCAGCGACCGTTTATTTGGTAATCGGCCTTCAGGAGGAGGTTGCCATGAGAAAACTCTTACTTGCTTCGGCGATTGCCATCGCCTCCGCCGCAACGACAGTCGCGCCTGCGGATGCACAGTTCTTCGGGCCGTTCGGCGGCTTCAGCTCGTTCTTCGGTGTCCCGTTCTACGGCGGCGGCCCGTTCTACGATTACGGCGGCCGCTATTATGGACCGCGCTACTATGACGACTACTATCCCGGCTACGTGGTCCGGTATCCGCACTACCGGTACCATCGGTATTACAGGCACTACTACATCTATCCCCATCGGTACCACCACAGGCATCATCACCGGCACCATCACAGGCATCACCACGGGTATTATTACCGGTATTAGCGGGCCGGCGGACTGATCTCCCTCCTTGTGGGGGGAGATCAGTCGGCGCCTTGCAAATTCCCGGCAAAATGCCATCTAATTCTCCGGCATCCACGGAGAACATCCTTGACGCAGCGAAGCGGCAGCGCCGACCTGCCGCTGCATGGCGGGCGGGTTCCGAAATGGCTGGGCGATCGGATGACGAAGCTCGGCGCAGTGCTGTGCGAGGCGATTGTCCATCATTACGGCCGCGATGAGCTTTTGCGGCGTCTGGCGCATCCCTTCTGGTTCCAGTCCTTCGGCGCCGTGATGGGCATGGACTGGCATTCCTCGGGCATCACCACCTCCGTGATCGGCGCGCTGAAGCGGGGGCTCAACCCGCTCAGCAACGAACTCGGCATCCATGTCTGCGGCGGGCGCGGCGCGCATTCGCGCAAGACGCCCGGCGAATTGATGGCGATCGGCGAGCGCGTCGGGCTGGACGGCGATGCCCTGGCCACCGCCAGCCGGCTCGTCGCCAAGGTGGACAGCGCCGCCGTGCAGGACGGCTACGACCTCTATCTGCACGGCTTCATCGTCACCGATGACGGGCGCTGGGTGGTGGTGCAGCAAGGCATGAACGGCGATGCTCGCCAGGCACGCCGCTACCACTGGCTGTCGGAGGGGCTCAAAAGCTTCGTCGACCAACCGCATGCGGCGATCGAAGGCGAGCGCCAGGGCGAGATCGTCAACCTGACCGACCGTCGAGCCGAGAAAGCCCGCGGCGGCCAGATCGCGCTGCTCAAGACGATGAGCCCGGAAAAGATCCTGACCGAGCTGGCCGCGCTGGAACCGCGGTCGGAGCCTGAACCGGCCGCGCAGCCGCTGCTGCCCAACCTCGTCATGCCGGCTCATCACGACGTGCGCGAAAGCGACATCGTCATGCGCCGCCTGCATGGCAACATCGCCTCGGCCATCGAAAGCGGCCCGAAGGATTTTCCTGAATTGCTGCTGGTCCCCGGCGTCGGCCCGCGCACGGTGCGGGCTCTGGCCATGGTGTCGGAAGTGGTGCACGGCGCGCCCTATCGCTTCTCCGACCCGGCGCGCTTCTCCCTCGCCCATGGCGGCAAGGACCGCCACCCCTTCCCCGTGCCGCTGAAAGTCTATGACGAGACCATCACCGTGCTGAAATCGGCGGTGGGCAAGGCCAAGCTCGGAAGAACCGAAGAGTTGGAGGCGCTGAGGCGGCTGGATGGAGAGTCCCGTCGGATGGAGCGCTACGTGACGGGGCCGAGCCTGAAGGAGATCGTCGCCGGCGAGATGGACCAGTCGCATTTGCTGGGCGGACGGAGCGTGTTCGGGTGGGAGGGGAAGCCTGAGGGTGGCGAGGAGCCAACCTCCAAAACGCACACCGGACTCCGCAAATAACGTTGAAGGTCAGCGCTGCCCCTCATTGCCCTGCCGGGCAATTTCTCCCCGTGAACTGGGAGAAAGCGACCGTCGCCGATGCCGCGCTTCTCCTTCGCCCCGTTTACGGGGAGAAGGTGCCCGAAGGGCGGATGAGGGGCAGCGCCGAGCCTCTGCAAGTTCGCGTCAGCCACCTCACATCGTGATTCACTTTGCTTTGCTAAGTGGCCGCGACCATGCCGCCCCCCTACCCAACCTTCTTCCCCATCATCATCCCGTAGTGCACCGCCAGCAGATCCAACCCCACCTTCAGCAGCTTCACCACCACGTCGCGGCCGTCGCCGCTGCGCTCGGCGATGGCCTTCACCGACTGGCCTTCGAGGCAGATTTTTCGGGCCACTTCCGCCACTTCCCAATGGGCGAGCGCGGCGGCAGCGTGGGCATACGCCCGGCCGGCTGAGAGCACCCGGTCCGGGACGCCGCCGCCGATCCGGCCGGTATCGACGCGCTCGCTCCAGGATTGCGGCTGCAGGCCTTCGCGCTGGCTACGCTCGAAATCGTCGCGGAAGCGCTGGCCGGCTTCGCGCTGCTGGCGGGTGAGCGAGGTGATGCCGGTGAGCGGATCGACATTGCGCAGGCGCACGACGCCGCCAGTGTAGCCGCCGTTCGACACCTCGTAGATGCGGCGCGCCTCGGCCGTACCGGTGGTGAGGCGCTGACGGCCGAAGCCGTCGGGCTTCAGCGCGAAGTCGTGACCGACGTCGCGGCGGATGCGCACCTGCTCGGCCTCGCCCTTGGGTAGCTTTGGCGGCTGGGGTTTCTTGGCGGCTTTGCGGGGCATGGTGCGGTCCTTGGGTTGGAATTCTAGAAATGTTGGCGCGAGACACCCTCATCCGGCTCGGCGCAGAGCGCCGAGC
>NZ_JAIUHP010000037.1:0-20041 GCF_020165175.1 Mesorhizobium sp. CA16 | reverse complement strand
GACGGCCTGGCCGCCTGCGCATACGATGTGCGCTCCCTATTGCCTTACTCCCCTACTCCCCTACTCCCCTACTCCAGCATCGATCTCCGCCTGCAGAGCCTGCATATGGACGGCGGCGGCCGATGAAGCGGCGCGCTCTATGGCGCGAAACCGGCTGACGACCGCCAAACCCGCCGATGTCAGTTGCGCGCCGCCGCCTTTGCGGCCGCCGGTCTGCGCCGCGACCAGCGGCTTGCCGAACACGCGGTTCATGTCCTCGACCAGGTCCCAGGCATGCTTGTAAGACATCTCCATGCCGCGCGCCGCGGCCGAGATCGAACCGAAGGCGGCGATCTGCTCCAGCAGTTCGACCTTGCCCGGGCCGATCCGGCCGTCGGGGTCGAGGTTTATCCGCAGGCTGAGCGACGGCATTTCATATCCTCGGATTCCACGGCACGACAATAGTCCCTATGGGAAGGAAGCGCTATTCCAAATATACATAGCGACATCATCGAGATCCTCAAACGTCGGCTTCGGCCGGCAGGCCGGCGCCAGTGTTTGCGCGATCGAAGCTCACCGTCTTGATGACCGCGAAGACCTGGCTTCCCAGCTTGAGGCCAAGCGCCTGCCGCGATTGCTCGGTGATCCGCGCGATCACAACCGCGCCATGGCAATCGATGCCGATTTCGACCTCGGGCCCCTCGCCCGGCTTCATGCCGACGATCGTTCCCGACAGGATATTGAGCGCGCTGAGGCCGGCGGGTTTCTCGGTAGCGACCATCACGTCGCGGGCCCGGATGCGAATGCGCACCGGAGCGCCCGCCGCCCGTGCCAGTTTCGGCACGCGGATTTCGCCGGCCTGCGAGGCAAGCACCGTCATGCCAAAGATCTCGTCGTGACGCAGCACCTTGGTGTCGAGCACCGCACCGCCCTCGCCGCGCTCCTCCGCCGGCAACAGGTCGAGCCGCCGCATGATCGCCTCGGTCGGCCCCGCGGCCGCGACCTTGCCGTGCGAAAGCACCACGACGTCGCTCGCCAGCCGCGCCACCTCGGCGACGGAATGGCTGACATAGACGATCGGGATCTTCGTCTCGTCCCGCAGCCGTTCGATGTAAGGCAGGATCTCGGCCTTGCGCGCTTCGTCGAGCGAGGCGAGCGGTTCGTCCATCAGAAGCAGTCTCGGGCTGGCAAGCAGCGCGCGGCCGATCGCGACGCGCTGCCTTTCGCCGCCCGACAGTTTCGCCGGCCGCCGATCGAGCAGGTGACCGATGCCGAGCAGGTCGACCACCGCATCCATCTTGGCGTAGCGCTCGGAAGACGGCGTGAACCAGCGACCGTAGCGCAGATTGCCGGCGACGCTCATATGCGGGAACAGCCGCGCATCCTGGAACACCATACCGATGCGCCGCTTGTGCATGGGCACGAAGATGCGCGCGGCGGTGTCGGCCAGCACATTGCCGTCGACCAAGATACGCCCCTTGTCCGGACGGATCAGGCCGGCGATCAGGTTGATCAGCGTCGATTTGCCCGAGCCGGACGGCCCGAACAGCGCCGTCAGCCGGCCGGAGCTCTCGAAACGGGCTTCCACGGCGAAATCGCCGAGGCGATGGCTGATGTCGGCCGAGAGCGTCATTCGATGTCCATCCGCCGGCCGACGCGCCGCGCCAGCACTTCCGAGGCGATGAGCGCGACCATCGAGATGACGATCGAGATCAGCGTCAGCCTGAGCGCGCCTTCATCGCCACCCGGCACCTGTGTGAAGGTGTAGATCGCCGAGGGCAGCGTCTGCGTTTCGTTAGGGATGTTGGAGACGAAGGTGATGGTGGCGCCGAATTCGCCCATCGCCTTGGCGAAGGAAAGGATCGCTCCCGCGATCAGGCCGGGCAGGATCAGCGGCAACGTGATGGTGGCGAACACCCAGAGCGGATTGGCGCCAAGCGTGCCGGCCGCCGCTTCGATTCTGCGGTCGACAGCCTCGATCGAGAGCCGGATAGCCCGCACCATCAGCGGAAAGCCCATGACCCCGCAGGCCAGTGCCGCGCCTGTCCAGCGGAACGAGAAGACGATGCCGAAATGCTCGGCAAGGAAGGCGCCGGCCGGGCCGCGCCGGCCGAAGGCGAGCAAGAGCAGATAGCCGGTCACCACCGGCGGCAGGATCAGAGGCAGATGCACCAGCCCGTTGAGCAGCGTCTTGCCCCAGAAACGCCCCCGCGCGAGCAGGAGCGCGATCAGGACGCCTGGCGGCAAGCTGGCGATCATCGCCACCGTCGCCACCTTGATCGACAGCCGCACCGCATTCCATTCGTCGGGAGTGAGGTCCAGCAGCCAGTTCATGATTGTGTTTGCGCGGTCTTTCTCAGTTGCTCGGTGCGAGGACCGTGAAGCCCTGCTCCTTGAACAGGTCGGCGGCCTTGGCCGACTCGACGCATTTCAGGAAGGCCGCCGCATCCTTGTCCTTCGAATCGGCGGTCCGGGCAATCGGGTAGATGATCGGCGGATGCGAATCTTCCGGGAAGGTGCCGACGACCTTGACGCCCTTTTCGGCATGCGCGTCGGTGGCGTAGACGATGCCCAGAGCCGCCTCGCCCGTCGACACCAGCTTGAGAGCTGCACGCACATTCTCGGCCTGCGCGATCTTGCCCTCGACCGACGACCAGACGCCCAGCGATTCCAGTGCCGCCTTGCCGTATTTGCCGGCCGGCACGGCCTTGAAATCGCCCATGGCAAGCCTGCCGTCGCCGATCAGCTTGGCGAGGTCGAAGCCCTTCTCGACCTTGGTCTCGACCGCGGAATCCTTCGGCGCCACCAGCACGATCTGGTTGCCGAGCAGCTTCACTTCGGTATCAGGCTTGGTCAGCTTCTTGTCGGAGAGATATTTCATCCAGTCGAGGTCGGCCGAGACGAAGATATCGGCCGGCGCGCCGCCTTCGATCTGCTTGGCGAGCGCCGAGCTCGCCGCGTAGGAAATGGTCGCTGCTTCGCCGACTTCCGGCTCGCAGGCCTTGTTGACCGCGTCGAGCGCTTCCTTGAGGCTGGCCGCGGCAAACACGACGACCTTGTCGTCGGCATGGGCCGCCGGCACCGCCGTCATCAGCATTGCCGCCAGACCGCCAATGGCGATCGTCTTCAACCCGAAACCCTTGCCCGTCATGAAGTCTCTCCCTGGTTTCAAATCCGTGCCGCCAAAGGCCTTGGACCGATATATCCGTATGAACATAACAAGGGAAGGCTTTTCACCTGTCGCGGCATTGTGCGCCGGCGCGATCTCAGCCTACGGTGAATGCAAAACGGAAGGGGCGAAGCTCAAGGAGAGACGCATGAAGATCAGCGCCTGCAACACCTCAAGGGCAAGGTGACCGAGACCGTCAAGGGAAGCCACCGCTTCGCATGTCGGATCGACATCGGCGGCGACGCGTCAGTCACCGCGTCAATCACCAAGCGGTCGCCGACCTCGCGCTCGAGAAGGGCAAGCAGGCCTATGCGGCGATCAAGGCCTCGGACCTCATGGTCGGCATCGATTGAGCCGAAGCTGGCTCATACCGCGATAGGCGCCTTGATATTCGCGTCCGCGAAATAATTCTCGAGGCGGAAATCCTCGAAGCGGAAGGCGAAGAGGTCCTTCACCTCCGGATTGATCCACATCGTCGGCAAGGCCTTGGGCGTGCGCCGCAGCTGCTCGCGCGCCTGCTCGAAATGGTTCGAATAAAGATGCGCGTCGCCCAGCGTGTGGACGAAGTCGCCGGGCTTCAGCCCGGTGACCTGCGCCACCATGAGGGTGAGCAAGGCATAGGAGGCGATGTTGAACGGCACGCCGAGGAAAATATCGCCAGAGCGCTGGTAAAGCTGGCACGAGAGCCGGCCTTCCGAAACATAGAACTGGAACAGGCAGTGGCAGGGCGGCAGCGCCATCGCCTCGACTTCGGCCGGGTTCCAGGCCGAGACGATCAGCCGGCGCGAGTTGGGATTCCGGCGTATCTCCTTCAAAAGATTAGCAATCTGGTCGATCTCGCCGCCACGCCCGTCCGGCCATGAGCGCCATTGCTTGCCATAGACCGGCCCGAGATCGCCGTTCTCGTCGGCCCATTCGTCCCAGATGGTGACCCCATGATCATTGAGATATTTGATGTTGGTGTCGCCGGCCAGAAACCACAGCAGCTCGTGGATGATCGACTTCAGATGCAACTTCTTGGTGGTCGTAACCGGAAAGCCGCGCGAAAGGTCGAAGCGCATCTGGTAGCCGAACACCGAGCGCGTGCCTGTCCCGGTACGGTCGCCACGGTCGGCACCGGTCTCCAGCACATGCTTCAACAGGTCGAGATATTGGCGCATCGGCTCTGCCTCGATTCGAATGACATATAATCATAGCGAATGTGCGCGCCGGCGCCACATCTGTCTGAGATCCTCCCCTACGCGAGGCAGCAAGACCTTTTCAGAATTCGCTCTGGCGAGTCGAATAGCGTGGTTTTCGAGAACGGGCCTACGCCGGCCGTAGCCTTCATAGAGCGGAGACGCTTATGAGGGCTTCGGCTGGCGAAGGCCGGAAGCGCAGAAAACCGCGCTAGTCGGCCGCCAGAGTAGAATTATCAAAGGTCCTATAGAGACCCGAGTTTGCCGAGGTCCTTCGCAACCAGATAATAGAAGGTCACGCGGCTCTTGGTGTTGTCGGCCTGCATCGCCTTGCAGGTCTTCTCGATCGAGGCATTCGCCTTTGCGGCATCGGCGATGCCGAGCTTCTTGCCGATCCAGTTCTCCCGCACGCGATCGAGTTCCTTCGGGTCGGTGCAGGACACCAGCGAGGAATCGCGGTTCCTGAGCGCAATGCCCAGATGCTTGACGATCTTATCGACCGCGTCGGCGCTGGCGCCGGCATCATATTTCTTCACATCCGCAAGATAGTCGGCCATCAAACTTCCCCTCGTCGGCGCCACGGATCCGGTCGATGAGGGTTGTGGCGCGCCGCGCAACCTGTGCGCTAGGTCAGAGACTCCTCACCGACAGCGAGATTTGATTGAGTAGGCGCGCAAGTCAACCCTGGCTGCCGTTTGGCACAACCGGTTAAGCGCCGGTTTTGGCCTTTATTTTTCCTTCGCCGCTCCCTATATACGGTTCGTCGGCTTGACCGACTATGGCGATAAACAGGCGATGAAATAAGCCGTTCGGACCCGGGGGCGGTACCCGGCGCCTCCACCAAAAACCGCTCTGGCTGACGGAGCGGCTTTTGCTGGGGGCGAAATAGGATCGACGAAGGTGTAAAGATCGTACTTTTGCCCGGCATTGTACCACCGTTATCGGGCTAAACTTATAGTTGCCAACGACAACTATGCGGAAGCTCGTCTCGCTGCTTAATGCGGCGCGAACGCTTCAAATCAAGCCCTAGGGGTTCGCACTTCTAGGCGGGGTTCGGAGGTACCTGGCAACAGAAACCTCCACCTTTCCCCTCTTTGCTTCTCCAACCAACCGAACGGCCAAGGCTCGTCCGGCGCCTGATGCGCGGGCACAGCCTTGCCGCCCATCATCCATGGACAGGCGATGCAAGACGATACCGATCGATTTTTCGTGCTGACCGGCGGCCCCGGCTCGGCGAGACCACGCTGATCGAGGCGCTGCGGGCCCAAGGCTTCGCGACCCGCCCGAAGCCGGGCGCGGCATCATCCGCGACCAGATGGCCATCGGCGGCCCTGCCCTTCCCTGGCGGGAGCGCTCGCTCTTTGCCGAGCTGATGCTGTCCTGGGAGCTGCGCTCCTGGCACGCCGCACATAACGAACCCGGCCGGGTGTTCTTCGACCGCGGCGCGCCCGACACGATCGGCTATCTCAGGCTCTGCGGCCTGCGGGTGCCGGACCACATCACGAGCGCGGCTGAAAAATTCCGCTACGCGCGCCGCGTCTTCGTCGCCCCGCCATGGCCGGAGATTTTCACTCAGGACGAGGAGCGCCGGCAAACGCTCGACGAAGCCGAGCGCACATTCCGTTCGGTGACCGGCGCCTATGCGGAGCTCGGCTACGACCTGGTGCCGTTGCCCCTTGCTGCGGTCGATGAACGGGTGCGCTTCGTCCTCGATCAAACAGCTTCGCCAGGAACATGAAAAAGGCCGGGATCGACCCGGCCTTTTCTATCTTCTCAACGGCTGTCCTACTCCGCCGGCGCTTCGACCGCTTCGCGCGCGCGGCCGAGCGTCAGCTTGGCCAGAGTGAAGGAGATCACGGCGCACAGCGCGATGCCGGCCACCATCGGCAACGGTGTGCCGTCGAAAAAGATGCCGGCGACGCCCATCGCCAGCGCGCCGATGGCGAAGTGCAGCGTGCCCATCAGCGCCGAGGCCGTGCCGGCGATCTCGCCATGCTCTTCCATCGCCAGCACCGAGGTGGTGGGGATGACGAGGCCAAGGAAACCGTAGCCGACAAAAAGCAGCGCGGCCATCACGTCGAGCCGGTCGACGCCGGACGCCATGATCGCGAACAGCGCCACCATTACCGTGGCATAGCCGGTGACCGCCACCCAGACGACGCGCTTCAACCCGAAGCGGTCGGCCAGCAACCCGGTCAGCTGCGACATGCCGATGAAGGCGACCGCGTTGATCGAGAAGAAGACGCTGTAGACCGACGGCGACAGGCCGTAATGGTCGATCAGGATGAAGGACGAGCTCGACAGATAGACGAAGAAGCTCGCAATGCCGAAGCCGGCGATCGCCACGAGGCCAAGGAAGTTGCGGTCGCCCATCAGGTAGCGGTAGCCGGCAAGCGCCGTGCCGAAGGATGAGCCGGCGCGCTCTTCGACGGGCCGCGTCTCCTTGAGCGAGGTGGCAAGCAGGATGGTGGCCAAAGCGGCCGCGCCCGTCACCGTCCAGAACACGGCGCGCCAGCCGAAGCTCTCGATGATCTGGCTGCCGGTCAGCGGCGCCAGGATCGGCGACACCGAGAAAACCAGCATCAGAAGCGACATCAGCTTGGCGGCCTCGTTGCCGGTGTGCAGGTCGCGCACGATGGCGCGCGGCACCGCCATGCCGGCGCTGGCGCCAAGCCCTTGCAGAAAGCGGAAGGCGATCAGCGACTCGATGGTCGGCGCCATCGCCGAGCCGACGCCGCCGACCATGAACAGCGCTAGGCCGGCATAAAGCGGCGCCTTGCGGCCGACCATGTCGGAGATCGGCCCGACGACGATCTGCCCGAAACCCATCGACAGGAAAAAGATCAGAAGGCTCATCTGCACGGCGGCGGTGCCGGCATGCAGGTCCTGGCCGATCGAAGGCAGCGCGGGAAGATACATATCGATCGCAAATGGGCCGATCGCGGACAACAAGCCGAGCACGACCGCAATGCGGAGGAATTTGGAACTCATGATAAGGCTCTTTCGGATCTGGTTGCCGCCGCAAAATGCCGGCGTCTGAACCCAGGACGTTCCATCCCGCGGAAATCCTACGTCCAAGGGCGAATTTCTTCGCCCCTTCCGTGCGGGCTTCCTTTATTGTGTCCACAAATTTAGACAGGCTTGTCCAATTCGTCAATCACCGCTATATAGATTTTTCATGAAGCACGGCGTTTCTCCTGACACTTTCCCGCCACGCAGCCACGAGGCCAAGCGCGTGTCGGTGGTCGACGCCGCCGCTTCCGTTTTCTGCCGCGAAGGCTATGCTGGCGCCAATATCGACCTGATCGCGGCCGAGGCCGGCGTTTCACGGCAGACCGTCTACAACCACCATGGCGACAAGGAAAAGCTGTTCGTCGCGGTCGTACGCGACCTGACGGAGCGCTGCAATGCCGGCATCTTCGCCACCATCGCCAGCTTTCCCGATCAGCCCACGGACCTGGAAGCCGACCTGATCGCCTTCGCCGTGCGCATGAACCGCAACTGCATCTGCAACCGCGACGGCCGTTTCCTGCGCAAGCTGATCCAGGCCGAAGGCGAGCGTTATCCGGAACTGTTTGCCGAATGGCGCGAGCAAGGCCCGGGCCGTACCTGGTCGGCGCTTGCCGCGCGCTTTGCCCGGCTTGCCTTCGCCGGCCACCTGTCGATCGGCGACCCCGATGTCGCGGCGCGTCAGTTCTTCGCCCTCGTCAACGCCGAGCTTCAGATCACTTTCATGCTGGGCGGCGTGCCCACCGAGGAAGAGGTGCTACGCTCGGCCACGAACGGCGTGCGGACCTTTCTCGGCGCCTTCGCCAGAAGGAAATCGCCAGCCGCCAAGCAGGCTGCGCTCGCTCACGCCTGAGCCATCAAATCGCCGGCACCCCTCTTGGCCTCACGGCTTTGCGCCTATATGCGGTTTACGCCGCGCTCAAGCTTGATTACAGCTATGCGGACGATTCAACGGAACCCGACCATCAGATGGCCGACGACCACATCCGCTACGACATTCTGGCCCAGGAGGCTCTGCGCGGTGTCATGCGCAAGGTCCTGGCCGAGGTCGCGCGCACCGGCCTTCCGGGAAATCATCATTTCTTCATCACCTTCCTGACCGGCGCGCCGGGCGTGCGCATTTCGTCGAGGCTGCGCGAGCGCTATCCGGAGCAGATGACCATCGTCATCCAGTTCCAGTACTGGGACCTCAAGGTGACGGATGCCGGCTTCGAGGTCGGGCTTTCCTTCTCCGACGTGCCGGAAAAGCTCGAAATCCCCTTCTCCGCCGTGCGCGGCTTCTACGATCCGTCGGTCAATTTCGAGCTCGAATTCGACGTCAAGACGGAAAGCGCCGAAGACGAGGCCGCGGCTCCGGCCCCCGAACCGGTCGCCGTCGTTCCCGAGAAGAAGGCGGAAAACAAGAAGAAGGCCGCCGAGGCCGAAAAGAAGCAGGCGGTCGCCGAGACCGGCGCCAAGGGCGCCGACGTCGTTTCGCTCGACGCCTTCCGCAAGAAGTAGCCCGGCGCCATGGGCGAGGTCGTCAATCTCCGCCAGGCCCGCAAGCAGAAAGCGCGCACCGAGAAGGAACGCCGGGCCGGCGAGAACCGGGCGCTGCATGGCCGCTCGAAGTCAGAGCGCGAGCTTGACAGGCTGACATCGCAGAAGGCCGAGAAATTCGTGGCCGGCCATCGCCGGGAAAAACCCGACGACCCTGGCGAGCGCTGAGTCCTGCAATGGCCGCGGTCGAGAAACGTTCGGTAACGATCCGCGGTCACCGCACCAGCTTTTCCCTGGAACAGCCCTTCTATGACGACCTCATCGCCATCGCCGCCGAGCGCTCGCTGTCGCTCGCGGCCTTGGTCGCGGAGATCGACGAGACTCGGACCCGCGACGCGAACCTGTCATCGGCGCTGAGGCTTTACGTGCTGGCCTGGGCAAAACGCGGCGGCGCCGCGTCCTAGACCGCGCTATCGCCGACGTTTTGTTGCGCCTTGCGCTTCGCGCCGAAGCTCAGCAATGCCGTGCGGTCGCGCTCCTCCGCCTGCTTTTTCGACCTTACCCGCATCATGTCTTTCCAGCCGATATAGCCGACGAGCCGTTCATCCTCGCGTGAGACGACCGGCAGATGCGAGACATTGGCGAGCAAAAGCTTGTCGGAAAGCGCTTCGAGATATTCGTCCGGATAGGCCAGCGTGATCTTGCTGCCGGCCAGCAACTCGCCGAGCGTCGCCTTGCGGTGCTTGCCGTTACGGCGCCAGCGCAGGATCGCCGGCGGATCGATGACGCCGAGCACATGCCCCGCTTCATCGATGACCGGGAAGCTCGGATGCCGAGTATCCGGCGCCGTCAGGAAGGTTGCCGCGCCATGTAGCGTCATCGTTCCCGGCACGCTCTCGACCTTGGTGGTCATCACTTCCTTGACCCTGGTCAGGGCGAAAGGATCGACGCGGTATTCTCGCACGAGGTGATGCCCGCGCCGCGCCACTTTCTCGGTCAGGATCGAGCGCTTCATCAACAGCACGGTGACCGCATGCGCGGTGGCGCAAGCGGCAATCAGCGGCACCAGCACATGCGTGTTGCCGGTAAGCTCGGTGGCAAAGAAGGTCGCGGTCAGCGGCGCGCGCATGGTGCCGCCCATCGTCGCCGCCATCGCCAGCAGCGGCCAGAAGCCGGGGCTTGCCTCGGGCAGGATACCCGAAAGCACCGCGCCCATCGCGCCGCCCATGATGAGCAGTGGCGCCAGCACGCCTCCCGAGGTCCCAGACCCCAGCGCAACCGACCAGATGACGGCCTTCACCACCAGCAGCAGCAGCGCGGCGGTGGCGACGGTGCGGCCGTCGAGCATGTTGGCGATGTTGTCGTAGCCGACGCCAAGCGCGTGCGGTTCGATAAGTCCGCCGATGCCGACCACCAAGCCGCCGATCATCGGCCACCACATCCAGTGTATCGGCAGCTTCAGGAAGGCGTCCTCGCAGGCATAGACCAGTTGCGTCAGCAGTCCCGAAAGAAGTCCGGCGGCAATGCCGATCAGCACCCAGCCGCACAGCCCGGCGATCGATGAATCCATGCTGCCAGAGAACGGAAAGATCGGGCTCGGCAGGTGAAGCAGGCTGCGTTCGACTTCCGCAACGATTGCCGCCACCGCAACCGGGATGAAGCTGCGCGGCGTCCATTCGAACAGGAGCAGTTCGACGGCAAGCATGATGGCGGCGATGGGCGTGCCGAACACCGTCGTCATGCCGGCCGCGGCACCCGCCACCAGCAGCGTCTTGCGCTCATTGTCGCTGACCGGCAGCATCTGCGCGATCAGCGAGCCGATGGCGCCGCCGGTCATGATGATCGGGCCTTCGGCGCCGAACGGTCCGCCCGAGCCGATCGAGATCGCCGACGATAGCGGCTTCAGCACCGCGACCTTGGCGTCGAGCCGCGAGCGTCCGAGCAGGATTGCCTCGATGGCTTCGGGAATGCCGTGGCCGCGGATCTTCTCGCTGCCGAAGCGCGCCATCAAGCCGATGATCAGCGCGCCGATCACCGGCACGATCACCGCGGCGAGCCCAAGCGGGGTGTCCTCGAGCCTTAGCTCGGCCAGCGAGAACTGGCCGAAATAGGCGATGTTGGTGGCAAGCCGGATGAGCTGCAGGAGCACGATGCCGGCAAAAAGCCCGGCGGTCGCCACCACTACGGCGATGACTGCAATAATCAGCACGCGCGGATCGGTCGTGAAGTCGCGAAGATGGCCGTTGCCGGCACGAGCGGATTTCATTTTGGGAGCCTGAACTTTCTGACGGCACGTAGACCGCCCGGTTTCAGGTGGCCTCATATCGTAACACGATATAAATCTGCAAGGCTGTTTTCAATCGCTACGCCGCGTCATTTTGGACAGGGATCGCGACGGCCAGTTGAGCTTTTGCACGAAAAGACCATAAGTCGGGAAATGACGCCGCCGAAACAACGCCCCGCCATCAGCCAGGCCGACTACCAGCGGCTGTCGCAGTTCCGTTATCTGATCCGCCGCTTTCTCGAATTCAGCCAGGTCCAGGCCAACGAGGCGGGCCTCACGCCGCGCCAGCACCAGGCGCTGCTAGCGATCAAAGGATTTCCAGGCGGCGGACCGGTGGCGGTGGGCGACCTTGCCGAGCGGCTGCGCATTCGCCACCACAGCGCGGTGGAACTGGTGAACCGCCTCGCCGAGGCCGGCCTGGTCATACGCGATCAGGACAAGAGCGATCACCGGCGCGTGCTGCTGCAGCTCACCCCTTTGGCCGACGATCGCCTGGCCGACTTGTCGGCCGCGCATCTCGACGAGCTTTCGCGCATCGAGCCGATGCTGCGGCGCCTGCTCTCCCGCCAGGAAGAATCCTAGGCGCGGTGGCTGATTTCGCTACGCGCGGCGTGAAGCTCAGCCGCCGTCGAGCGATTTCAACAGATTGTCGATCGTGAACGGGTTGGCCTTCGGCTTTGCCGGCGCCGGCGCCGAACCGTCATTGACACCGGGCAGCGACCGATCGGTCTTCGGCTCGGCCGCCTTGCGCTCCGCCTCCAGCTTCTCCTGCTCCGCCTTCTTGCGATCGGCTTCGGCCTGCGCCTTGGCCGCCTCATCCACGGCCCGCTGCTCGGTCTCGGCCTTCGCCTGTGCGTCGGCCTTCGCCTTGGCGTCGGCTTCGGCCTGAGCCCTGGCGTCGGCTTCCGCCTTGGCCCTGGCCTCTTCATCCGCCTTGGCTTTTGCCTCGGCCTCCGCTTGTGCCTGCGCTTCAGCCTCGGCTTTTGCCTTGGCTTCCGCCTCGGCCTTCTGCCGCGCCTCTTCCTCTTGCCGGCGCAACTCCTCGGCCGCCCTGTCGCGCTCCGTTTGCAGCGCCGCGTAATAGCGTACCTCGCGCCGCAGGCGCTGCTTCTCCAACAGCGCCGCCTGCATCGCCTCGACCCGCTGCTGTTCCTTCTCCAGAGCGCGCTGCGTCAGGAACTGTGCTAGAGGGCCGCTGTCGAATTGGGGCGCGGTCGCCCCAAGCGGGCCGGCCAGGCTGAAATTGACGGCCGGCTCGGAACCGACCAGTGCCTCCTCGCCGGGACGATAGGTCAGCGTCCCCTTTGCCGTGACGGTGCTTGTGTTGAGATCGGCGGTCACGTCGGCGGACAAGGTCGCGCCGGGATTGTCGAGGCTGATCGGCGGCACGCGCAACGTGCCGTTGGCGACGGTGAAGGCCACATCGGTGTCACCGGCGGCAAAGCTGCCGTCGCTTGCGATCTGCGGCGCGAACTCCGCGGTCTTGGCCGTGTCGATATCGCGTCCGATCGCATCGGCCTTGGCGATGATGGCGCCGAAGCCGTCCGGATTGATGCCGTCCACCTTCAATCCCTTCAGCGCCGCGGTGCCGGATCCGGACAGGGCCGCAATCATGGCATCGACGGATTTGCCGCTGGTCGACAACGCCGCCGAAAGATCGCCCCTGCCGCCGATGCCGGCGCCTGGCAGGACTGCGGAAAGATCGCTGCCGGCAAGCCTCATTTGGCCGGAGAACAGGCCGGTGCCCTCCGTGTTCTTCAGGTCGAACAGGCCGGTCAAATCGCCGCCGTAAAGCTTCGCCTTGAGGTCCGAGACGTGGATGCCTTCGCGATCGAGCTTCAGCGAGAATGAAGCGTCACGCGCCCTGGCGAAGGACCCGACGGCGAGCGCCGATGTGTTGAGATCGAGGTCTGCGTTGAACGGCAAGGTCGACTTCTGGCTGAACGGCGTCGTCGGCCAGCCGCCCTTGGCGGCAGCGAAAGACTGGTCGCCGAACAGCGAGACCGTCAGCGGATCGAGGTCGAGCTCGTCGAGCGCCAGCGCCCCGGCAAGATGCGGCAGACCATCCTTGGCGTCGATGTTGACGTCGCCGGACACCGCCGCCTTGTTGATCGAACCGGTGAGGCCGCTCAGCACCAGAAGCCCATTGCCGAAATCGGCATCGGCCGCCAGCGACGTCGACGTCCCCGTTCCCATGCCGGGCAGGCCTACCCCCGTCGTCATCAGCCACGGCTCGATATCGGCGGCACTAAGATTGACCTTGCCTTTTGCAGTGGGGCCTTGCGCCGTCTCGGCGACGGTTCCGTCGAAGCTTGCCCTGAAGTCGTCGGCCGTCAGATTGAAGCTGGTCGCGAGACCGCCGGCGACCGAGCCCTTCGCCGAGACCTCGGTGTTGGCATGGCCGAGCATCCCGAGCGGCAGCGCCGGCAGGCCGTAAAGCGCAAGCAGCGTGGCGGCATTGTCGTTGCGGGCGTTGAAGGTGATCGATACCGGCGCCTCGGAGAGCTTGTCCGCGGTTCCCTTGCCGGAAAGCGAAGCCGAAAAGGCCGAACCGCCGGCCTTGCCTTGGGCCGAGAGCGCCAGGCCCGTGGTGCCGTCGCCATTGTCGGCGGCGCTGGTCAAGAGATCGATGCGCGCGTCCTGGAACAGTTCGGGATAGGCCGCCGCACGGCTGGCCAGGCCTTTGAGCATGGGATTGTCGGGATAATGCTGGGCCGCGACGTCGATCAGCGGCTTGAGATCCACCGCCACCGCGGAAGCGTTGAGCTTGCCGGTCGGGCTCTGCGGGAAATCCTTGATCCGGCCCGTGGCGCTGATCGAGGCGCCGGCCAGGCCGCCGATCGAGAGCCGGTCGATCTCGAGCAGGCCCTCGCGCAGCCGCAGCGCCGTGTCGACACTATCGGCGCTGAACCCGCCGGCGCTGACCGGACCCGCCTTGATCTGGAAATCGAGATCGCGATCCGAAAAGCGGTTGGCGCCCTTGTCGCTGATGAAGATCGAGGCGAAGGCCGCGAGCCCGTCCAAATCCATCTTGCCGCCCGTCAGCCGCATCAGCACCGATGGCCTGGCGCCGTCCGGCTGGCTGGAATCGATGCTGCCCGAAAATTTCGCCTTGCCGAGGATGAGTTCGAGATCGCTGAACGACTGCCGGTTCTCGCTGAGATCGACCTTGGCCTTGAAGCCTGCCGCCGGGAGCCGACGGATCGCCTCGTCGACATCCTTCGACAGCCAGGCGGCAAAGCCGGAAGGCTGTCCGACGGCCAGCAGCAACGAGCCGGTGAAGCCGAAATGATCTTCGATGCTCAACATGCCGTCGGCTTCGAGCGTTGTGCGGCCCGGCAGCGTCGCGGCAAGCGACTTGACCGACCAACCCCCTTCGGCCGGCTCTGCCGACAGCCGCACGTCGCGCACCGTCGTGTCGCCCGCCACCACCGCCGGCAGCCTGACCTCGACCTTGCCCGGTATGGTCGGCTTTGGCATGTGCTGCAGCGTCCGCTCGAACGCCGCAATGCGCTGGTCGAGCGTGAAGCCGGCGCCGGTGGCCCCGCCGACGGCCTCGTCGAACTGCACCTGCGCCCCGCTGGCCTCGACCGAGAAATGCGGCTTCAGGCCGAGATCGACCGATGCCTTGCCGTCGGCGGTATAGGGATTGTCGAGCGGCCCGGTCTCGAAGCGGAACTCGTCGACATCGAGCTTCTGGTGGTCGAGCGCGAACTTGCCGTTCAGCCGGAAGCCCGGGTCGGGTTTGCCGGTGCTGACCTTGACCGGCTCGCCCTCGTTGCCGCGCAGCTCGGCCGAATTCCTGTCGTCGCCCGAAATCTTGAACTGGCCGGAATAGACCGCGGCGCCCTTGACGATGCCGGCATTGCCGTCGGCTTCGATGATCAGCGGATAGGCATCGGGATCCGCTTTCAGCCGGAGCAGCATCTGGCCGTCCGGCTCCACCTTGCCGGTGGAAGCCGAGACGTCGGCCCGCAGGCCGTCGAAGCGCAGCGTTCCGTCCATGCGCCACGGGCCGGTGAGCGCCTTGGCCGAAATCGTCATGTTGATCTCCGAGATCAGGTGGCTGCGCCCGCCGGCGGCATGGCGCAGTTCGATCTCCCCTTCGCTCACCGACAGCTTCTCGATCGCGATCTGGCCCGGATCGAAGGGAGCCGAGGGCCGGAGCGTCCAGTCGACGGTGCCGTCACCGGCGATATTGATGACGGCTTTCGGGTGCACCAGCCGCATGTCGAAGATCAGCACCTCGCCGCGCAGGAACGGCGCGAGCTCCGCATCCATGGAGAAGGTCTCGACCGTCATCGCCGGCTGGCCTTCCGGCCCGCCCGCGACCTCGACATTCGAGAAGGTCACCGACGGAAACGGCAACAGCCGCGCTGTCGCGTCGCCCTTCACCGTCACCTTGCGGCCGAGGACGGCGCTCGCCTCGCGCTCGAAATCGCCCCGGTAACCCGTCCAATCGATGAAATACGGCACCACCAGCGCCGCGCACAGCACCAGCACGAACAGGCCACCGAAGATCACGAACAGGCGGGCGAGCATCTGTTTCCCGGGTTGAAAGTCAGCCGCACTCTACCCGCATCCGCGTGTCGATAAAGAGGCAATTCAACGCGCGGCGGCCGTTACCTCTCCAGTTGCCCGACGGCTCGCGGTCAGGATATCTCTTTTGCCGATCCTTGCCCTTCCGGTCACGTCATTGGCCGCGCATACCGGCACGACCTTCTTCGCGCCGACGCGGCCGATGCTGCAGAAGCTCGCCGAAGGCGTGGGAGGATAGCCGCCGGCCGGCGGATCAGCCCGCCGCGGGCAGGATCTTGCCGGGATTCATGATGTTGAGCGGATCGAGCGCCTGCTTGATCGTGCGCATGATCTCGACGCCATGGCCGAGCTCGTGGCGCAGGAAGCCGACCTTGCCCTGGCCGATGCCGTGCTCGCCGGTGCAGGTGCCTTCCATGGTGATGGCGCGCATGTTGAGCCGGGCGACGAATTTTTCGGCAAGCGCGATCTCTTGCGGATTGTCGACATCCATCAGCACCAGCACGTGGAAATTGCCGTCGCCGGCATGGCCGACGATCGGCGCGATCAGCCCCATCTCGGCAATGTCGGCCTCGGTCTCCGTGACGCATTCGGCAAGCCGCGAGATCGGCACGCAGACGTCGGTCGACAGCCCCTTGGCGCCGGGGCGCAGCGTCAGCGACGACCAATAGGCGTCGTGCCGCGCCTTCCAGAGCTTTGTCCGCTCTTCCGCGACGCTGGTCCATAGGAACGGCCCGCCACCCTGCTCCTCGGCGATCATGCCGAACGTTTCGGCCTGCTCGGCGACGCCGGCGTCGCTGCCATGGAACTCGACGAACAGGCACGGGCTCTCCGGATAGTCGAGCTTGGAATAGTTCTTCATCGCCCGCATCTGCAGCGCGTTCACCAGTTCGATGCGCGCCACCGGGATGCCCATCTGGATGGTCGCGATCACCGTGTTGCAGGCGGCCTCGAGGCTCGGAAACGGGCAGACGCCGCCGGAGATCGCCTGCGGAATGCCCTGGAGCCTCAGCGTCAGCGACGTGATGACGCCGAGCGTGCCTTCCGAACCGACCAGAAGCCGCGTCAGGTCGTAACCGGCCGAGCTTTTCTTCGCCCGCTTGCCGGTCGTCACCGTCTCGCCGTCGGCCATGACGGCGGTCAGCGACAGCACGTTTTCGCGCATTGTGCCGTAGCGCACCGCGTTGGTGCCGGACGCCCTGGTCGCCGCCATGCCGCCCAGCGACGCATTGGCGCCAGGATCGATCGGGAAGAACAGGCCGGTGTCGCGCAGGTGCCGGTTGAGGTCCTCGCGCGTCACGCCGGGCTCGACCGTGCAGTCAAGGTCCTGCGGGTTGACGGCGAGGATCCGGTTCATGCGCGACGTGTCGATGGAAATGCCGCCACCCGGCGCATTGGTGTGGCCCTCGAGCGAGGAGCCGACGCCGAAGGCGATCACCGGCACGCGGTGTGCGGCGCAGGCGCGCACGATCTCCTGCACGTCCGCGGTCGTTTCGACGAAAGCCACGCCGTCCGGCGCCTGGGTCGGAATGTAGGTGGTGGTGTGCGCGTGCTGGCCGCGTATCGCCTCGCCGGTCTGGAAGCGCTCGCCGAAGCGCTGCTTGAGAATGCCGAGCACTGCGGCGATGCCTTCCTCATTGCGTTCGACGGGGTTGAGGTCGCTCAAAGCCATGATTTCCTCCGCGAATGGACCAGCGGCCGCGCTTGTAGTGCAGCTATGAATGATGCCTAAAGCAATCCTAGGAAAAGTGCCAAGCGATTAGCTCAGCGACTTCACCGTAGCCGTCCGTCCGCCCTGTGCAGCGACCATCGAGGAAACCAAAATGACGATCCCCGCACCGATCATTTCCGGCCCAATGGCCATCGAGAAGGAATGGATCGATTATAACGGCCATCTCAACATGGCCTATTACAACGTGCTGTTCGACCGCTGCTCGGACCAGGCGTTCGAGCTGATGGGCATGGGGCCGAACTACGCCAAGGAGCGACGCCTTACCATCTACACGGCCGAAGTTCACGTCTGCTACGTGCAGGAGTTGCACCTCGACCACAAGGTCAACGTCTCGTTCCAGCTGATCGATCATGACGAGAAGCGGCTGCGTGCTTATCAGGAAATCCGCCACGTCGACGGCTGGCTGGCGGCGACGTCCGAATCGCTGTCGCTGCATGTCGACATGGAAGGACCGAAGGTCGCTCCCTTCCCCGCCGATGTGATGGCCCAGGTCGAGGCCATGCGCATCGCCCATGCCGGCCTGCCGATGCCGGAGCGCGCCGGCCGCTCGATCGGCATCAAGCGCAAGGGCGCTTGAAAACTCGGACGCCCGCGTTAACCTTACCAAGGCTTTAACGTGAACAAGTCGGTTGAGTCCGTTGAACGACTCACTGGCGCGTTCGAAAACCGCCGTACCGGGTTTGCGCGGGGGCGGCTGGCGGAATGCGGTGCGAGGACAGTGCATGAAAACCGACATCAAGGTCGAAGTGGAACGGTTGGCGGCCGATCCACGCATCACCGACTATGATTTCTGGCGATCGCTGAAGAACGTCAACAATGAGATCTTCCACATCGCCAACAACAACGAACCCATCCCGTTCGACATGATCCGCTGGCGCATGATTCTGAAGCAGGCGCGCATGAAGCGCGGCCACGCTTGATCCATCGTCGCTGCCTCATCCTCCCTGACCAGCCATAGCTGCCGAGTCATAACCGCCGAATCATGGCTGCTTGAACCCGCCCAGCGGCGAGCGCGGCTTGACCGGTGACGACTGGATGATAGCGGTGTTGGTCATCGCATAGGGAATAATTCGGTCGATCACCCGCTCGAGCTCGCTGACCGAGCCGACATGGGCGAGCGCGATGAAGCAGTCCTCGCCGGTTACCCGATCGCATTGCGCGATTTCCGGCAGCTCGCGGATGATGTCCGCCACAACGGAAAGCTGTCCCGGCACCGGCCGGATTCTGAGCCATGCCGACAGCTTCATGCCGAGAGCGGCGGGATTGATCCTGACCGTATAGGCTTCGATCACGCCGTTATCCTGCAGCTTGCGGATGCGCTCCGCCACGCTCGGCGCCGACAGCCCGACCGCGCGCGCCAGTTCCGCCGTGCTGATGCGCGCATCCTTTTCCAGGAACCGCAGGAGCTTCAGATCGATCGCGTCCAGATCGACATTTTCACTTCGAAGGTTTTTCAAGCCAAACCTCTTCCATCAGAAAGCAGACCGTCAATCAGGCCATTCATCACACATGTAATCCACGAGTTTCGCCTGCGATAATGCTCACATGAAAACGCAAACGCAAATTCCAGCTGCAAACCGGGCCGCCGCCGATGCGCACCCCGCTCTCGCCGGCCCCACCATGCTTGCTGGAATGGCCAACGCGTTGCCGCCGCATGTCTGGTTCTGCGTCAGCGCCGTGTTCCATTATCTCGGGCCGGCCTTCGCCGTGCTGCTTTTCGCTCAGGTCGGCGTGCTCGGCATGGCCTGGCTGCGCATCGCCACCGCCGCTCTCATCTTCGCCCCATTGACCAGGCCCTGGCGCGTTTTCGCCGGCGCCGATCGCGCTCAACGACTTCTGCTGCTCGCATTCGGCATCTGCCTGGCGGTGATGAATTGCTCGTTCTATCTGGCGCTCGACCGGCTGCCGATCTCGCTGGTTGCGGCGATCGAATTCGTCGGCACGATCGCGGTCGCCCTGGTCGGCATGCGCAGCCGGCGCAACTTTGCCGCGCTCACTGTTGCCGTGGTCGGCACCTTGCTTCTCATCGACGTGAAATGGTCCAGCGATCCGGTCGGCTTGTCCTGGGCCTTTTTGAACGGCGCCCTCTTCGTCGGCTACATCGTGATCGGTCACCGCGTCGCCCAGGCAGGCATCGGCATCGCCGGCCTCGGCGCCGCCATGGCGGTCGCTTTCCTCATCGTGTTGCCCATCGGCTTTCGCGAGGCGCTGCCCGCCTTCGCGTCGCAGCAGCTGCTCGGCGCCGCGATCGGCGTCGGCATCTGCTCTTCGGTCATCCCCTACATCTGCGACCAACTCGCCATGGCGAGGTTGCCGCGCGCGAGCTTCGCATTGATGCTCTCGCTCCTGCCGCTCACCGCAACGCTGATCGGCGTCATCGTGCTGCGCCAGGTACCAAGCCTCACCGATTGCCTTGGCATTGCGCTGGTGATCGCCGGGGTGGCTTTCCACAAACCCGCAGCAAATGCCTAGTGGCACTGCACAGAGATTGACCGATCAGCTCTGTTTGCGTTGGCAAGTGGTATGCGTTGGAGATTGGCCGAAATGCCCATCGCGATCGTCATTCCAGGGCGGAGCAGGAGCGAAGCTCCGTCGCGAAGACCCTGGAATCCTGTGTGTTGGTTCTGGTGTATGGTTGAAGTGGGAAGGAGACCGAATGAATCCTGGTCGTCCTT
>NZ_JAIUHP010000036.1:0-23684 GCF_020165175.1 Mesorhizobium sp. CA16 | reverse complement strand
TCCTCTACCCCGTCGATCGGGGGAGAGGTGGCTCGGCGAAGCCGAGACGGAGTGGGGGTCGACCAGCGCTACATTAGATAATGCATGCGCCAAGCTGCCATGCTGTCCCGCCAGCATCGCGAAATTGCCCGCCTAGGAGAGAAACACCCGCTCAAACTCCTGCTTGCCCGTCGGCGAGAACACCACGGCGCGGCTGTCCTTCTCGCGCCGCGCCCATTTCTCGGTGATGATCTTGTCGAGGATGGCCGCACCAAGCGTGCCGGCGAGGTGCGATCGCCGCACGCTCCAGTCGAGGCAGGCGCGGCAAACCGGCCGCCGCGCCTTGGCCTGGGTTTCGATACCGAGCGCGGAAAAATGCGCGGCGCCGGACGGCGAGAGCCTGATCTGGTTGTCGTCGCTCAGCAAAAGCTTCCTGTCGAGCAGCCGGTCGAGCATCGTAACCGCCTGCTCGCCGGCCAGGTGATCGTAGCAGACTCGCGCCACGCGCATGGCCGCGTCGCGCGGTCCCGGCCGCACGCGCTTCGGGCCGACCGCTTCGGCGACGCCGATGATCGCCTCGATCATGCCGGCCACCTGCGCGTCGGCGAGACCGTAATAGCGGTGTCGCCCCTGGCTGGCCAAGGTGAGCAGCCCGCCATCCATCAGCTTCGACAGATGCGAGGAAGCGGTGGGCAGCGACACGCCGGCTTCCAGCGCCAGTTCCGACGCCGTCAGCGCCGTACCGCCCATCAGGGCGTTCAGCATGTTGGCGCGGGCCGGGTCGCCGACCAGGCTGGCGATGCGGGCGATGTCGGGTCCTTCACGCATGGTTCGATCCTCATCGAAGCATTCCTGTCAGGGAAGCACTATTCTGCGGTCGGCTCAAGCAGCGCGGCAGACTCTCCTGACAGGAGAATGCCTAGCACAAAGGCGCAAGCGATGTTTCGACCGCGGTCGAACCGTCGTCGTCCAAAACCAGCCGACGAGGAGACCGACATGACCATCACCTGCTTTATCCGCTACGAGATCGACCCGTTCGGCAAGGCGGCCTTCGAGCAATATGCGCGGGCCTGGGGCCAGGCCATTCCGCGCTGCGGCGCCGACCTGATCGGCTATTATGCCCCGCATGAAGGCTCCGCCACCACGGCCTATGCCGCCTACAACATCGAGAGCCTCGCGGCCTATGAAGGCTATCGCGCCCGGCTTGCCGCCGACCCGGCGGGCAAGGCAAATTATGAATTCGCGCGGCGCGAGAAATTCATCTTGAAGGAAGACCGCGTCTTCCTGAAGCTGGTGTCCGGGCCGCACGGGCCGAGACAGGTCTTTCGCACCGACGTGGTTGTCAAGGAAGGGGTCGAGACATGATCGCTGTCATCTTCGAGGTGGAGCCGGCGGAAGGCAAGCGCGATGCCTATCTCGGCATCGCCGCCGAGCTTAAGCCGCTGCTCGAGAGCATCGACGGCTTCATCTCGGTCGAGCGCTTCCAGAGCCTGACCGACCCCAGGCGGGTGCTGTCGCTGTCCTTCTGGCGCGACGAGGAAGCGGTGAAGGCCTGGCGCAACACCGAGGAGCACCGGCAGGCGCAGAAAGCCGGGCGCGGCGGCATCTTTGCCGGCTACCGTCTGCGCATCGCCCATGTCATGCGCGACTACGGGATGGAGGAAAGGGCCGAGGCGCCGCAGGATAGCCGCGAGGTGAATGGGTAGGCTCCCCCTTCTCCCCTTGTGGGAGAAGGAGAGCGCCGGCGCTACGCATTGCCGATCAGCACGCCCGCCCCGAACACCAGCGCGCCGCCCAGCACCACCTGGAAGGCGGCGCGCCAGAAGGGGGTCTGCATGTAACGGTTCTGCACGAAAGCGATCGCCCAGAGTTCGAAGAACACCACCACCGCCGCCACGGCAGTGGCCGTCCAGAAATGCGGGATCAGATAGGGCAGCGCGTGACCGAGGCCGCCCAGCGAAGTCATCAGGCCGACCGTCAGCCCGCGCTTGATCGGCGAGCCGCGCCCCGACAGTTTGCCGTCGTCGGAGGCGACCTCGGTGAAACCCATCGAGATGCCGGCGCCGATCGAGGCGGCGAGGCCGACCAGGAGCGTCTGCCAGGTGTCGTGCGTGGCGAACGCCGCGGCGAAGATCGGCGCAAGCGTCGACACAGAGCCGTCCATCAGCCCGGCCAGCCCGGGCTGCACATAGGTGAGGATGAATTGGCGCTGCTCGGCCGTCGCCTCCTCCACCTTGACGGTTCCCGGCACATGCTGCTGTTCCAATTCATGCGCCGAGCTTTCATGACCCTGCTCGGCCGCGGCGAGGTCATTGAGCAGCTTGCGCGTCGAGGCGTCGGTGGTACGCTTGGCCGCCTCGACATAGAAGCGATAGGCCTGCCGCTCCATTTCCTCGGCTTGCCGCCGCACATGCTCGATGCCGAGCGGCCTCACCAGCCAGTCCGGCTTGCGCTCGAAATAGCCTTTCACATGCTCGCGCCGGATCAGCGGGATGCGCTCGCCGAAGCGCTTGCGGTGAAGCTCGATGAGCGAATCGCGATGGCCGTCCTCTTCCTCGGCCATCGCCTCGAACACTTTTGCCGATTGCGGAAAGTCCTGCGCCAGGCCATCGGCATAAGCGCGGTAGATGCGTCCGTCATCCTCCTCGGAAGAGATCGCCAGCGCCAGGATCTCCTGCTCCGAAAGCGAATCGAAGGAACGGCGGCCGAAGCCGAAAACACGGGAAAGCATGATGGGATCACTCTAGTTTAGAATTGTTCTAAACTATGATCTTGGCAGTTGAAGGTCAATTGCCAACGGCGCGGGCTGCGGGCGCGCGAACGCTGATCGCGCGAGGCCAAACCCTTCATTATTGCCGAATGTTTGCCTATATAACTGACCGCCACCGAAATTGAAGGACGCCCGGCATGACGGACAAGAAGCCCCCGCACGCATTTGACGCCAAGCCGGTTCTCGATCTCATCGCCAGCATCGAGGCCGACCTGCAGCGCCTGAAGGGTCTTGTCGAGGAACAGCTCGACAAATTCGACCCCGCCAACCCGCACAACAAGACACCGGACGGCAAGCTGACCGAGGAAGGCGCCGAGTGCTGCTACCGCATGTTCGACGAAGGCAAGTCGCGCTACACGGTTTCCCAGCAGATGAAGATATCCTTCGCCGCCGCCACCCACCGCTTCAACTCCTGGCGCAAGCTGGGCGGCAGCAAAAGGACGAAGACGCTGCTGGGGTGAACCTGCGCTTTCGTCATCCTCGGGCTTGACCCGAGGATCCATGCCGTGACTTCTGCCGTAGAATGCGGCGGTGCAGAACAATCGTTCCAAATTCGCTGTAAAAGGCGACCCAATTCTGGTCCGCTTTCGCGCGTCACGGACGTCACGGCATGGATTCCAGGGTCTGCGCGCGTCGCTCCGCTCCTTGCTCCGCCCTGGAATGACGAAGGTGACAGCCGCTGGCGCATCTTCCAAAACCTTGTCTCCATCACATTTTTTCGTTGGCGCGACGCCTCGGTTTGCGTGCACCATGACGGGGATCATCCCGCGAGGCCCATCATGCTCACCCTGCCCGGCATCTCCGACATCCGCGCCGCCGCCGAGCGGCTTTCCGGCCTGATCGTCGAAACGCCGCTCATCGAATCGCCAGAGCTAAACGAGCGCTATGGCGGCCGCATTCTGTTCAAGCCCGAGACGCTGCAGCGAACCGGCTCCTTCAAGATTCGCGGCGCCTATAACAAGCTGTCTACCCTGAGCGAGGAAGAGCGCGGCCGGGGCGTCGTCGCCTTCTCCTCCGGCAACCACGCGCAAGGGGTGGCGGCCTCGGCCGCCATGTTCGGCGTTAAGGCGGTGATCGCCATGCCGGCCGATGCACCGGCGCTCAAGGTTGGCAATGTCCGCAAGATGGGCGCCGAAGTGGTGCCGTTCGATCGCTACAAGGACGACCGCATGGCGGTCGTTCGCCCCTATATCGAAAAGGGCATGGTGCTGGTGCCGCCCTTCGACGATCCTGCCATCATCGCCGGCCAGGGCACGATCGGCCTGGAGCTAATGAAGCAGGCGAAAGCGCTCGGCGTGGCCCTCGACGCCGTCGTCGTTCCTTGCGGCGGCGGCGGCCTGTCGAGCGGCATTTCCGTCCCGGTCAAGGACGCTTCGCCGAGCACGCAAGTCTGGGCGGTCGAGCCCGAGCATTTCGACGACACGCGCCGCTCGCTGGCCAAGGGCGAGCGGGTCGCGAACGAGCCCGGCCACAGCTCGATCTGCGATGCGCTGCTCACCGCCGAGCCGGGCGCCATCACCTTCGAGATCAACCGCCGGAATCTCGCCGGCGCCATCGCCGTCTCCGACAAGGCCGCCGCCCAGGCGATGCGTGACGCGATGGCTTATCTCAAGCTGGTGGTCGAGCCCGGCGGCTGCGTCGCGTTTGCCGCGCTCTCATCCGGCGAGATCGACCTTGCCGGCAAATGCGTTGCCGTGATCCTATCCGGCGGCAATGTCGATTTCGGCACCTATGCGGAGATCATGGCGGCGGCTTAGCGGTGGCGACTTGGTTCCGCGATTGGGTGCCGTCTGATTGGACGCAGCCGTATCCGGATGAAAAGGATCACCCGGTTGCCGCAAACGGCCGCGATGAGTGGAAAGCGGATGTTAAGCCCATTAGGATAGCAGAGATAGCACGATCAAGGTCTAGGAGAATATGCAGCTCGTCATGGAAGGACAACCATTGCTCGTCCATCTTGCGTTGGGGGCCGGTGTTGCTGTCTTTCTCGTCAGCTTTGTGGGAATGCTTTGCGGTATCTATCTCAGCCTGACAAAAACGGAAGCGCTCGCAACAAAGCCCGATGAAAGGGGGCTTCCATTTTGGGAGCGAGCTGCACGCAAGAATAGCCGAGCTAGTGGCATCTTCGTCCAAAGCGAATTCAAACATCTGCGCTATCTTCTATTCGCTGCAGTAATTGGCAGCCTCGGCTCCTTCGGCACTCTTCTCCTCATTGTCTATGTCTTTGGAGAACGCGCTTAGGTCCGATTTCGGTTTAATTCGGGCGCTCCCAACCATTAGTTTTGACCCTAATCCAGCGTGCGCCTGAACCGCACCAGCGCCACGCCGGCAAACAATGCCACGAACACGACCAGCCAGCCGACTTCCGTCGCCACCGCCGGCAGCTCTGCCCCTTTCAGCATGACGGCGCGGGTGATGCGTAAAAAATGCGTCAACGGGAAGATCTCGCCAAAGATCTGCGCCCAGCCCGGCATGCCGCGATAGGGGAACATGAAGCCCGACAGCATGATCGAGGGCAGGAAGAAGAAGAAGGTGAGTTGCAGCGCCTGCATCTGCGTGCGCGCGATCGTCGAGATCGTGTAGCCGAGCAGCACCAGCGACAGCACGAACACCAGCACGGTGGACAGCAGCAGCGACAGCGACCCCATGAAGGGAATGGCAAACAGCAGCTTCGCCGCCGCCAGCACCACCACCACCTGCACCGCGCCCACCACCAGGTAGGGCAGCACCTTGCCCATCATGATCTCGAGCGGGCTCGACGGCATGGCCAGCAGGTTTTCCATCGTGCCGCGCTCGGTCTCGCGCGTCAGCGCGATCGAAGTCATCATCACCATCGTCATCTGCAGGATGACGCCGAGCAGGCCGGGCACGATGTTGTATTGCGAGATGCCTTCGGGATTGTAGCGCCGGTGCACGACGACATCGAGCTGGCCGCGCGCCGCCTCCTTGGCCGTTTCCTCGGTGCCCTGTGCCCTGAGCAGCGCCTGGCCGGCCACGGTGCTCAGCGTCGAGATCGCGCCGCTGGCGACCGCCGGGTCGGTGGCGTCGGCCTCGATCAGGATCTGCGGGTTGTCGCCGCGCTCGACGCGGCGGGCGAAATCGGCGGGGATGGTGACGACGAAGGAGACGTCGCCACGCGCCATCAGGAACTCGGCTTCCGCCGCACTTTGCGCGACATGGTCGAAGCGGTAGTAGCCGGTGGTCTGCAGCGCCGAGACCATCGCCCTCGTATAGGGGTCGCTGCTGGTCGCCACAAGCGCGGCCGGCAGGCTCTTAGGGTCGTTGTTGATCGCATAGCCGAACAGCACCAGCTGGATCAGCGGCACTCCCAGCATCATGGCGAAGGTGATGCGGTCGCGCCGCATCTGGATGAATTCCTTGGTCAGCAGCGCGCCCAGCCTGGCGAAGGAGAAGACCGCTTTCATGCCATATTGTCCTTCGAGCCGGCCATGAACTGGATGAACACATCCTCGAGGCTGGTCTCGCCTGGCTTCACGGTGACGCCCTTGTGTTCCTTCTCGACGTCGGCCAGCGCCTTTTCGAGCGCCGCCTTGTCGGAGCCGACGACATGCAGCGTCGCGCCGAACGGCGCCACCTGGTCGACGCCGGGCCTGCCTTGCAGCGCCTCGGCCACCTGGTCGAGCCGCGGCCCCTGCAAGACGAAAGTGGTCAGCCCGGCATTCTTCACCACCTCGTCCACGGTGCCGGTGGCGAGCATCTTGCCGTAGGAGATGTAGCTGATGCGGTGGCAGCGCTCGGCCTCGTCCATGTAGTGGGTGGAGACGAGCACGGTCAGCCCGCCGCCGGCGAGGCGATGGATCTCGTCCCAGAACTCGCGTCGCGCCTTCGGATCGACGCCGGCCGTCGGCTCGTCGAGCAGAAGCAGCTTCGGCTCGTGCATGATGCAGGCGGCCAGCGCCAGCCGCTGCTTCCAGCCGCCGGAAAGCGTGCCGGCCAACTGGTTGCGGCGGCTGGCCAGGCCGAGATCCTGAAGCGTGCGCGAGACATACTCCTCGACCGGCCTCAGCCGGTAGAGCCGCGCCACGAATTCGAGGTTCTCGCCGATCGTCAGATCCTCGTAGAATGAGAATTTCTGCGTCATGTAGCCGACTTCGCGCTTGATCTTGAGCGCGTCGGTGCGGATGTCGAAGCCCAGCACCGTGCCGTCGCCTTCGTCCGGCGTCAAAAGCCCGCACATGATGCGGATGGTCGTCGTCTTGCCCGAGCCGTTCGGCCCGAGGAAGCCGACGATCTCGCCTTCGGCGACCGTCATCGTCACATGGTCGACGACGGTCTTGTCGCCGAAGCGCTTGACCAGGCCGCGAACGTCGATGGCGTTCATTGCCCGAGATCCGCAAAATCGACATCGACGATCTGACCGGGCTGCAGTGGTCCCGCATCGCCCTCCGGCCGCGCCTCGACGAGATAGACCAGCTTCTGCCGGTTCTCCAGCGAGTAGATCACCGGCGGCGTGAATTCGGGGTCGGGCGAGACATAGCTGACGCGTGCCTTCAGTCCCGTCCCGCAGCCGTCGCAACGGACGTTGAGCTCGGTGCCGACCTTGACCGCCGAGAACGCGCTTTCGGGCACATAGACGCTGAGCTTCACGGCGCCGTCCGGCAGCATCGAGATCACCGGCGCGGTCGGCCCGGCTGTGTCGCCTGGATTGCGGATGACGTCGTTGACGCGGCCAGGCGAGGGCGCCGCCAGCACCCGCTTCGACAGCCGCCACTCGGCCTGCTCAAGGGTCGACCGCGCCTGCTTGACCTGGTTGTCGGCGGCCTTGATGGTCTCGGCCCGCGCCGGCAGATTGCCGACGGCGAGATTGGCTTCCGCCTGGCCGACCTGGGCATTGGCGGTCTCCAGCGAAGCCGAGGCGGTGTCGTAATCGGCCTGGGTGCCGGTGCCGCGCTTGTAGAGGTCGCTGGCGCGGTCGTATTTGCGCTTGGCGTCGGCTGCCTGGGCCTTGGCCATGTCGACCTCGGCCTTGAGCACGGCGATTTCCTCGGGGCGCTTGCCGACCTGAAGGTCGGCAAGCTGCGCCTGCGCCTGCGCAAGCGCGGCTTTAGCCTGCGCAACCTCGATCTTGGCGTCGGCGTCTTCCAGCGTCGCCACCGCCGTGCCGTTCTCAACGCGGTCGCCGCGCCGAACCGACACCGTCGCCACCTGGGCCACTTCGATCGGCGCCATCAGCACATATTCGCCTTCGACATAGCCGACGGCCAAAGGTGCGGCCGGCGCGCAGGCGCCGAACAATTGGGCCGCGAGCGGCAGCGAACAAAGAAAGCTCATGATTTGCCCTTCTTGCCGGCGGCCCCCCGCGCGGCCAGCATTGCCCTGAGGTTGTCGGTTGCGACCGCCACCACCTTGGCGGCCTCTTCATTGCCGATGTCGTGCCAGCCCATCCGGCGCATCACCGCCTCGCGGCCGATGCGGAAATAGATGACCTGGCCGATCATGGTGAAGACGGTGAGCTTGGTCGCTTCGCTCTCGGCCGGCTCGCCGGTCGCCTGTTCCCAGACCTGGCACAGCCGCCGGTGCGTCGGCTCGAACACGCCGGCATAGATGCGGTCGAGCGCGGCGGTCGGATGCGAGAGCTCGCGAAGTACGAATTGTACGATCTCGCCGGCCTGCGGACTGGCCACGACGAAACCCACCATCCGCTCGAGCGCCGCGAAAAGCTGCGCCCGGGCTGCTTCCGGGTCCAGGGGAGCCGCTGCTTGCACGCCGCCCAGCGCCTGGCCGGCAATCCCCTGGATGGTGTCGACGATGAAGTCGGCGGCGGCGGCGCGCAGGCCTTCCTTGCCGCCGAAGTGATAGGCGATTGAGCCGATATTGGCCTTGGCCTCGGCCGCGATCTCCCGCGTCGAGGTGCCGTCGAAACCTTGCCGCCCGAACAGCCTGAGCGCCGCGTGGACAAGCGCCGCGCGCGTTTGATCGGCGGTGCCGACCTCGCGCTGTGGCCTTCTTGCGATTGATCGTTTGTTCATGCCTGCACTTTAATCAATCGATTGATTAAAGTCAAATTTGACTCCAGCTCGGCTTGCCTTCCCGGGCCTCACAGGCTTTAGTGCCCGGCCATGAGCAAGGAAGTCGAGCGCAAATTCCTGGTCTCCAGTCCCGCCTGGCGCGGTGAGGTCGAGGCGGAAATCCGCATTCGTCAATTCTATGTCGCCGCGCAGCCCGGCCGCACGGTGCGGGTGCGCATCAGCGACGGGCGCTCCGCCAAGCTGACGCTGAAGTTCGGCGACAGGGCGCGCGAGCGGGACGAATTCGAATATTCGATCCCGCTTGCCGAGGCCGAGGAATTGATGGCGTTCGCCGTCGGACGTGTCATCGAGAAGACACGCCACCATGTTAGACACCGCGGCTATCTCTATGAAGTCGATGTTTTCGGCGGCAAGCTCGCGGGGCTGGTGATCGCGGAGTTGGAGACGCCGGAGGACGTATCTGACGAAATGCTGCCCGACTGGCTCGGTCGCGAGGTCACCGGCGAGTCGAGGTTTTACAACGCGTCGCTGGCCCTCGGGGAGATTCCGGAGATCGCCGCATGAGCTTCCGCATCGATCCGCGCTTGCCGCTGACCGGCGAGGTCAGGCGCATATTGGCCGACGAGATCGGCAAGGCAGTCGCTCATCTCGAGATGGCGCGCGAGAAACCGGAGCAGGGACTGCACAAATGTCGCAAGCGGCTGAAAAGCGTGCGCGCCTTGCTGCGCCTGGTTCGTTCCGGAGACGAACCGTTCTGCCAGACCGAGAACGAGTGTTATAAGCAGGTGTCGGCGCTGCTGGCCGGCCCGCGCGAGGCGACCGCCTTGATCGAGACCGTCGACCGCTTGGCCGATGCCTTTCCGGAACAATCGGCAGGCGGCGGTCTCGACCCCGTGCGCGAGCGGCTGGTGCTGCGCCAGCACGAGCTCCACGCCGGTCCGAGCCTCGACGCGGCCATCAATGCGGCGATCGCCGCATGCCGGGAAGGCCTGGAGCGCATCGACAGGCTGACTTTGCCTGACCAGCCGGAGCAGGCGGCCGATATATTGGCCGAGGGCGCCCGCGCCACCTTGCGGCGAGCGAAGAAGGCGCTGGACAAGGCGGAATCACGCGGCGCAGCCGACGATTTTCACGACCTGCGCAAGGCGGCAAAGACCCACGCCATGCATCTGTCGCTGCTCGGCCGCCTGTGGCCGACGCCGATCAAGGCGCGCCGCAAGGCGGTCGACAGGCTCGGCGAGCAGCTCGGCGAATTGCACGACGTCTTCGTCATCTGCGCCCTGCTCGACGCCGAAGGCGAGCCGCTCGGCCCCGCCGACGAGACGAAGCTTCTGCGCAAGCTGCTGAAACGTGCCGAAAAGAGCCTGGCCAAGGCCTGCCTTGCGGATGCCGCCGAGCTGTTCGGCGACAGCCCCAAGCGCTCGGCCAGGAGATTGGCCCGCAAGGCGCGCGATGATCTCGCCGGACCGCAGGAAGAAGCAAAGGCGGCTTAGCGCGGCGTGTCCCCTTCTCCCCTTGTGGGAGAAGGTGGCCGCGAAGCGGCCGGATGAGGGGTGCTCCAGGGAACGAGGCGTTGGCGATTGCGGCTTTGGACGAGCGCTTCGGCCAAGCTGGAACACCCCTCATCCGGCTCGGCGCTGCGCGCCGATCCACCTTCTCCCACAAGGGGAGAAGGAGAAGGCGCTACGCCGGCAACGCCCGTTTCTCCTTCGCCGCCCTGGCGCCCGCATCCCTCGGATGCGGCCCGATCGGCATGATCGCCGGAAACGGCGTCGCGCCGAAGGCGAAGGTCCATTTGTAGCCGGTGAGCTGGTCCTCGGGCGTGGTGTGCTGGTCGTGATGGGCAAGCAGCCTGGCACGTTCGGCGAGCTCCTCGGCCTCGCGGCGCAGCATTTCCGCCGTTTCGGGCCGCATCCGCCGGGAAAAGCTGATGAAGGTCGCGGCCTGCTCCATATGGCCGATCGCCCAGCCGATGAAGTTCTTGTTGGTCATCTCGAAATGCGGCTTCAGCGGCCCCTCGAAATCCCACTGGATCGGCGCGTCGACCAGTAGCCTTGCCGACAGGCCGCGCCCCAGCGCCACCAGCCCGAGCTCCTCGAGGTCGCGCAAATAGAGGAACATCGAAGCTTCACTCAGGCCTTGCGAGCGCATGATGCCTTCGGGCGTGAACTTCTCCGACAGCATGACGAAGACGAAGAGCAGCGCCGGCCGCGCCGCCAGCCGGCGCTCGATCTCCGGCGCGATGCGGTTGGCAGGACCCGGCCCGCGGTTCATAGCGCCAAGCACGTTCTCCAGCTCGACATCGGCGGCGGCGCAGATCTCCATCAGCCGGTCGAGCTTGCAGTTCTTCTCATGGAAGATGCGCTTCACCGTCGGCTCGGAAACGCCCATGCGCTCGGCCAGCGTCCGATAGGTCAGGCCCTTGGCCTTCAACGTCCGTTTCAGCGCCTCGAAGATCGGACCATTCATGGACTGCACCTCGTTCGCGCGAATTCGTATTGAACCGCGATACTAGCCTCGTTCCGGCTTCCAGGAAAGTATCGAAAACCCTAGCTCTCTGCCGTCATCACCGGAGAGCACCCCATGAAACACCTCATCGCTTCAACCGTCTTCGCCGCCATCTCCGTGTCCGCCGTGCAGGCCGGCGAGCTCTGGCGGGCCACCGGCTTCGAGCAGCCGGAATCCGCGCTTGTCGATGCCGCCCACAACCGCATCGTCGTCTCCAACATCGTCGGCAATCCCGGCGCGGCGGACGGCAATGGCTATTTGTCGCTCTTGTCGATGGACGGCAAGGTCGTCTCTCGCCGCTGGGTGGATGGCATGGACGCGCCCAAGGGCATGGCGATCGCCGGCGGCAAGCTCTACGCCGCCGACATCACCAAGGTGCGCGTCGTCGATCTCGCCAGCGGCAGACTGGTCGAGACCATCGATGTGCCCGGCGCCATTTTTCTCAACGACATGACCGCCGACAGTGCCGGCAAGGTCTATGTCAGCGACATGCTGGCCGACACGATCTACCGCATCGACGGCGACAGGCCGGAGCTGTTCGTCAAGGATGCGCTGCTCGCCTCGCCGAATGGCGTGTTCGCCGATGGCGGCAGGCTGATCGTCGCGTCCTGGGGCAAGGGCATCAACAGGACCGATTTCAGCACCGCCGAGCCCGGCGGCCTGCTGTCCGTCGACCTTGCCACAAAGAAGGTCACGCCGCTGCCCGGCGCCCAAAAATTCGCCGATCTCGACGGCGTCATCGCCATTGGCGACACCATCTACGCCACCGCCTACATGACCGGCACGCTCTACAGCTACAAGCCCGGCGGCGTGCCGACGGTGGTAGCGACCTTCAAGCCGGGCAGCGCCGATATCGGCACGGACGGCAAGGCGACCATCTATGTGCCGTTGATGGGCGAGGGCGAGGTCGCGGCGCTGTCCCTGGATTGAACATGTCCGGCGGAGAAGCATTGCAACGCCGGCGGGACAGCGTCTCGCATCTCGGCACTGCAGCGGCGAGGAGTTTTTCGCCTCGCCGCTCGGTATTGGACCGCCATGTCGGTGGCGGCTGCCATCTGGTTTCGCCGCCCGCTCCGGACTATTCGGCGGCAATCCGTCATGTGAGCAAAGCCGTGAAGACATCCAGCCTGAACGGCGCCGTTTCACCGACGATCCCGGTGCTCGTCTGCGCGCTGGCGATCTTCCTGCTGTCGGGCATGGATGCGGCGATGAAGTCGCTGGTCATCGCGGTCGGCGTCTACAATACGGTGCTATGGCGCAGCATGGTCGCGATCGTGGTCGCGGGCGCGGCCTGGTCGACGGGGCCACGCTCGAAACCGACCCTCCCGGTGCTCGGTCTGCATGCGCTGCGCGCCGTCATTGTCGGCATCGTCCTAGTCTCGTTCTTCTGGGGTCTCGCCAGGCTGCCGCTCGCCGAAGCCATAGGCCTGAGCTTCGTCGCGCCGTTGTTTGCACTTTTCCTCGCCGCATTGCTGCTGGGCGAGCGCATAAGGCGGCAGGCGGTGTGGGCGTCGCTGGCCGGCATCGCGGGCGTCTTGATCATACTGGCCGGCCAGTTCGGGCAGGCAGGCCATTCGCAGGATGCGCTTTGGGGTACGGTCGCCGTGCTCGTATCGACGGTCTTCTACGGTTACAATCTGATCCTCGCTCGACGACAGGCACTTCTGGCCAAGCCGGTCGAGATCATGCTGTTCCAGAATATCTTCGTCGGGATCATCCTTGGTTGCGCGGCGCCCTGGCTTGCGGTTGCGCTGCCGAGAGAACTTTGGCTTCCCTTGGCAGGCGTGGCGATGCTGTCGCTCGCCGGCCAGTTCCTGATGAGTTGGTCCTACGCCCGTGCCGAAGCGCAATATCTGATCCCGACAGAATACTCGGCCTTCATCTGGGCGATCGCGCTTGGCTGGTTCTTCTTCGGTGAGAAGGTGACCTGGACCACGCTGGCAGGCGCATGTCTCATCGTCGCCGGCTGCCTGATCGCCGCACGAGCCAGCCCCAAGCTTGCCGAGCCGATCGAAGCGGCCGTTTGAGCGAGGGCGCCTACGCCGTCTCCGCTTTTCCGTCCAGTTGCGCCCGCGCGTCACGGATCGAGGCTGCATAGGTCACCAGCGGCCGCTTGACGCCATGGCTTATCAGGGTGCGCCTGACTTGCGACGAGGCGCCCGCGATGATGAAGCGTCCTCCGGCGCGCCTTGCGTTGTTCGCCGTGCTTTCGATGACGTTTGCCGCGGTCGAATCGAGGAAGGGCACAGCCGAGCAATCGAGGATGAAGTTCCTGTGCTGGTCGGCGATACGGTCCAGCACGGTCGCGATCGTTGCCGCAGCGCCGAAGAAGAACGCCCCCGATATGCGATAGATGACGGTATCCGGATCGGTGGCGGCGGCGAGGTCATAGGCAACGCGCCCGCCATTTGCGGCGTCGGCGCGGTCCTCCGTCACCGGCGGGACATGTGCCTCCACCTCGACCGAACGCGCCATCCGCCCGATGAACAGCAGAGCGCCCAGCGCAAAGCCGACCACGATGCCGGTGGTGAGGTCGCGGAAGATGACAAGTCCGAAGGTGACCAGAAGCACCAGGGCGTCGCCCCAGGACGATCGGATCAGCGCCAGGAAGGCGGGCTTCTCCACCATGTTCCAGGCCACCGTGGCCAGCACCCCGGCAAGCGCCGCCAGCGGGATGTAGCTGGCAAGCGGCGCAGCCACCAGCATGAACAGCAGCAGGAAGGCGGAATGGAATATTCCCGACAACGGTCCATGCGCGCCCGCGCGGATGTTGGTCGCCGTGCGCGCGATCAGTCCAGTCACGCAGATCCCGCCGAACAGCGCCGAGCCGATATTGGCGATGCCCTGTGCCACCAGTTCGCAGTTGGAGCGGTGCCGTCGTCCGGTCATACCGTCCGCGACCACGGCGGAAAGCAGCGATTCGATTGCTCCGAGCAGAGCGAAGGAAATTGCGTCGGGCACCACGGAGACGAGCTTCTGCGCATCCAGCGCCGGAAGAGCCGGATCCGGCAACATCCGCGGAATGCCACCGAATTGCGTTCCGATCGTCTCTACGGGAAGACCGAGAAGCGTCGTCGCCAGCGAGGCCGCCGCCACCGCGATCAGGAGGCCCGGCCACGAAGGGCGCCAGCGCTTCATGGCCACGATGATCCCTATCGTCAGCGCGGCGAGCGCAATGGCCGCCGGGTTTGCCGTTCGGGCCGCCTTGCCGAGCGCGATAAGCCGCGGCAGCAGGTCGCCTGGCTCCTTGCCCGGCAGCGTCAGGCCGAACAGGTCGTGCAACTGGCTGGACAGGATGATGACGGCGATGCCCGCGGTGAAACCCACCGTCACCGGATAGGGAATGAACTTCACATAGGCGCCGAGCCTCAGATAGCCGGCCGCGAGCAGGAAGACGCCGGCCATGAGCATTGCCAGGATCAGCCCGTCGACACCGTGCCGGTCGACCGTCGAGGCCACGACCACGATAAAGGCGCCAGCGGGCCCGCCGATCTGGAAACGGCTGCCGCCAAGCGCGCCGACTATGAAACCGCCGATGATCGCCGTAAACAGTCCGCGCTCGGGCTCCACATGCGAGGCGATCGCGATCGCCATCGACAGCGGCAACGCCACGATGGCGACCGTCAGGCCGGCGATCACATCGGCCCTCAGCTGCTTGAGGTGGTAGCCCTCGCGCAGCACCGTCACCAGCTTTGGTGTAAACAGCTCGGCGAAGGTCGGCCGTGCTTGGTGGTGAATTGCCCGCCCCGCCTGATCCATGAACTGCTTCCGCTCCACAGGGCGGCGGGATCGTCGGCTGGATGTCGGCGGTCGCCGTCGCGATAAAACCGTTGCGACGCCGCATCGCTGCCCGAAAACCGGCAACGGTTCCCGAGACGGACACGGTTGCGGCTCAGCCCTGCGGGTTCTGCGCCGCGGTGGCCTTGAGGCGCACGCCCCTGCCGCCGCGTTCGCTGGTCTGGTTCTCGCCGATCAATTCCACCCCGACCTCATCGAGGGCATGGATGACCTTCATCAGCGTGTCGACGACGCCTCGCACGACGCCCTCGCTCGCTTCCATGCGCTGTATCGTCGGAAGCGAGACGCCGGCGCGCTCGGCAAGCGTTCGCTGGTCGATACCGGCCAACGCCCTTGCGGCGCGCATCTGCGCAGCAGTGATCATCGGCCAGAACCTTTGTCTGAGTCTGCGATATCAACGGGTAATACAAGCATAGTGATGTTTCAAGCGTCATTTAATGTAGATGAGACATCGGTTATTCGCTATCCTTAACGACCTTGCGTCGCTGCAGCAGCCGCGCCGCAAGCCAGCACAGCATGGCCCAGGCAAAACCTGCGCACCAGCCGGCAAGCACATCGGACGGCCAGTGCACCCCGAGATAGATGCGGCTGGCGCCGACCAGCACGGTGGTGAGCACGGCGAGGCAAAGCACAAAGACCTTCGTCCTGCGGTCAGGCAGGAAGCGGGCCGCCAGGGAACCGAGCGTCAGATAGGTTACCGCCGACAGCATCGCGTGGCCGCTCGGAAAGGACAGCGACGTCTCGCTGACGAGATGCGAGACGAGATCGGGCCGCGGCCGGTCGACCTCGAATTTGAGCAGGCTCGAAAGCACTTGCCCGCCCGCCACCGCCGCGAACATGAACAGCGCTGTCGAAGGTCTGCGGATCAAGAGCAGATAGAGGATGGTCGCCGTCGTGATCAGCACCAGCACAGCGGTGCTGCCCAATGCGGTGACATCGCGCACCGCGCCCTCCAGCCAAAGCGGGCCGATCGGACTGTCCGGCTGCCCGGCATGGCGGAAGGCGAGCAGGATTTCCGTGTCGAAGGCGTGCGGGGTCGTGGCGCGCGCCAGTTCGATGAGTTCCACCAGGCCCCATAGCCCGCCGGCAATCACCAGCCCGGCCAGCAGCACCGGGAATTCCAACTTGTTGAGGAGCGCGTTGGCGGTCGATTTCATTCGGGCCCTCGGGTCCAGCTACAGCCGCTGGATATAGGGCCCGAGCGTGATCAGCGCGACCGCGGCGATCGCCAGCACCATGCCGATCGCCTGCAAGGCATTGAGCCGTTCGCCGAAAAAGGCGATCGCCACGACATTGACCGCGACAAGCTGGATCACCGCCGACAGGCTGAACGACACCGACATGCCGAATTCGCGCACCAGCCTGAGCATGATCAGATTGCCGGCCGAGTAGAGCGCCAGCGTCAAAAGCAGCTTGGTCAAGCTCGGCGCCAGCCCCCATTGCTTGGCCGCCATCGCCGCCAGCAGGAATATCGCGGTCGAAATGCCGAGCTGCGCCAGTCCCCAGAAACTCACCCGCCATCCCCTTTTGAAGCGCCGTCGCCACGCCGGCCAGCCCTTGTTTCCGAAGCGGGCGATGTCGTCAAGCTGACCACAGCCAAGCGCAGGCGCTCAAGGGACTGAAGCCGGGTGTCGCAAAAGCCGCCGCGAGCCGGCAAACAACTATTGCGGTTCAATCACGGCAGTGTCACGAAAATGTGATCGGCGCGCTTTAGGGGTCGAAGGGTCAAAATCCCCAGCCACTCAAGAAGCCAGAGGACAACTCATGACCGTGACCCCTGAGACCCGTTTCCGGACCAGCCAGCTCGAGGAAAATGACGGCCCGCCGGTCAACCCGACCGACAACAGCACCATGGGCGAGATCATCGCCGCGCGTTTCTCGCGCCGCGGCTTTCTCATGGGGTCGCTGGCCGTGTCGGCCATCGCCGCCACCGTCAGCCCGCTGGCGCTGATTGCGGCCGACGAGGCGCGCGCCGCTGAGGCTTCGGCCTTCAAGTTCGACGAGCTCGAAGCCGGCATCGACGACAAGCACCATGTCGCGCCCGGCTATGACGCCGACGTGCTGTTGCGTTGGGGCGATCCGCTGTTTGCCGATTCCCCCGACTTCGATCCGCTGAAGCAGTCGGCCGAAGCCCAGGCAAGACAGTTCGGCTACAACAACGACTATGTCGGCTATATTCCGATCGACGGCTCGGCCGAGCACGGCCTTCTGGTCGTCAACCACGAATACACCAATCCGCATCTGATGTTCCCCGGCATCGTCTCGGTCGTCGAGAAGGACGGCAAGAAGAAGGCCGAGGTGGCGCCGCTCTCCAAGGAGCAGGTCGATGTCGAGATGGCCGCGCATGGCGGCACCATCGTCGAGATCCGCAAGCAAGGCGGCAAATGGCAAGTGGTGCGCGACGGCAAGCTCAACCGCCGCATCATGTCGACCACCGAGATGGCGCTCTCCGGCCCGGTGGCGGGCCATGACCGCGTCAAGACCAATGCGGACCCGTCCGGTACCAAGGTCATCGGCACCGTCAACAATTGCGCCGGCGGCGTCACGCCCTGGGGCACCTATGTGATGGCCGAGGAGAACATCCACGGCTATTTCTCGGGCGAATTGCCGGAAGGCCACAGGGAAGCGGCCAATTACAAGCGCCTCGGCATTCCGGAAGGCGCCTATGAGTGGGGCGCGCATTACGACCGCTTCAATCTTGCCAAGGAGCCGAACGAGCCCAATCGCTTCGGCTGGATCGTCGAGGTCGACGTCAACGATCCGAACTCGACCCCGAAGAAGCGCACCGCCATGGGGCGCTTCAAGCATGAGGGCGCCGAATCAATCGTCGCCAAGGACGGCCGCGTCGTCTTCTATCTCGGCGACGACGAGCGCTTCGACTATGTCTACAAATTCGTCACCGCCGGCACGTTCAACCCCAATGACCGCGCCGCCAACATGAACCTGCTCGATGACGGCACGTTGCATGTGGCCAAATTCGCCGAGGACGGCTCGGTCGAATGGATGCCGATCGTTTTCGGTCAAGGTCCGCTGACGGCGGAGAACGGCTTTGCTTCCCAGGCCGACGTTCTCATCGAGACGCGCCGCGCCGCCGACCTGCTCGGCGCCACCAAGATGGACCGGCCGGAGGACATCCAGCCCAATGCCGGCAACGGCAAGGTCTATGTCATGCTGACCAACAATTCCAAGCGCAAGGCCGAGCAGGTCGACGCCGCCAATCCGCGCGCCGAGAACGCTTTCGGCCACATCATCGAGATCGTCGAGGACGGCGGCGATTTCGCCGCCACCAAGGGCAAATGGGAAGTGCTGTTGAAATGCGGCGATCCGTCCGTTGCCGATGTCGGCGCCACTTTCTCGACCGCGACCACCGCCCATGGCTGGTTCGGCATGCCGGACAATTGCGCCGTCGATTCCGCCGGGCGCCTGTGGGTCGCCACCGACGGCCAGGGCCCGAAGGCCACCGGCCGCACCGACGGTCTCTGGGCGGTCGATACCGAGGGTGCCGCGCGGGCAACGTCGAAACTGTTCTTCCGCGTGCCGATCGGCGCCGAAATGTGCGGCCCGCTATTCGCGCCGGATGACCAGACAGCTTTCGTCGCCGTGCAGCATCCGGGCGACGGCGGCGAGGACTGGGAAGGGTTCGGCCGCCCGTCCTACTACGAGGACCCGTCGACCCGCTGGCCGGACTTCAAGCCGGACATGCCGGTGCGGCCGTCCGTCGTTGTGATCACGAAGCAGGGCGGCGGCAAGATCGCCGTGTGACCTCTTGTAGCCGAGACGTCGAGAGGGAGGATTTCGATCAAATCCTTCCTTTCGTTACTCCGCGCGTTGAACCATGGCCATGTTGATCTTGCTTCTCAAGCGGAAGCCGATGGACTCGTAAAGCCTGATCGCCGCAGCGTTGCTCTCATAGGCGTGCAGGTATGGAACCTCGCCGCATGCCGCGATCCGGCCGGCGACGAACACCGACAGCAGGCGGGCAAGGCCGCCGCCGCGGAAATCCGGATGCGTGCACACGCCGCTGAGTTCCGAGTATCCGGGCTGCTTCATGCGCTCGCCGGCCATTGCCGCCAGCCTGCCGTCGATCCTGATGCCCCAGAAATCGCCGAGGCTCAGCGCCTCCAGCGTGAAGGGACCGGGCTTGGTAAGAGACGCGAGCGCCAGCATTTCCTCGGCATCGTCTTTTTTCAGCTGCCGAATGCGCTCATCGGAAGTCACCGGCATCGGCGCTTCGGCGATCATCTGCACCAGCGGCGCTGCCGAGATCGTGGAGATTTCCGGCGGCAGGGCGATCTCATCCGCCTGAACCAGGACGGCTGTTTCGCCCGACGGGAGAAGCCAGGTCAGCGCTTGCAGGCTGTCCGCATCGTCGGCGGCAGTGGCAGCGAAAGGCACGATCGACGGACGATATCGCCTGGCAAGGTCGCCGCCTTCGGCGAAAGCCTGGTGCCGCGTTGCAAGCGCGCTCCAGATGGGGCGGTCCAGAACATGTTTCACGATGCGGCCAGCTTGGTGTTTTCGACGCGGCGATGGAGTGGTGTTGCGGCAAGACGATCCTCGATTGCCGCAAGCTGGCCGAGCAGCGGCCCGGAAAGATCGGCGCACAAATCCGCCACGGCATTCTCGATGCTCGGCCAGATCTCCCGCTTCGCCTGGTCGACCAGACGCCGGCCGTTGCGGCTCAGCGAAACGATCCTGCGACGCTGGTCGTCTTGCGAAGGGTTGACCTCGACCAACCCCAGTTCGGCAAGCAGCGCCACGCTGCGCGTCACGCCCGGTTGCGCGATGCCCAAGGATCGGGCCAGCTCGCCGACCGGCAGCGGGCCCAGCCTGTCGAGCGCGGCGAGCAGCGGGTATTGGCTCGACTGAATGCGCGTGTCCAGGCGATCGAGCACGCGCTGCGTGTCGGCCTGCAACTGCTCGCCTATACGCTTCATCCGGCTGCCGAGGCACAGAAAGCCGAGGGATCGGAGAACGTCTTCCATAGCAGCCTCGTCGCATATTGATAATTTGATATATAACAATGTATGGAAAATGTCAAGCCGATCTTTCGCATGTCAGCCGATGAGCGACAGCACCGCCTTCGGACGTTTGCCCTTCATTCGCGGTCAATTGCATCCTATATCGCGTTGACGCACGCGGCCCGCAGCGGTCGCCAGCGATTCGCGACCTGAGGGCGGCAGGTCATCACTTCTTGGCACGCGGAGCTCATGGCGCCCCTGCGCATCCATTTCGACAGGCTTCTTGACGCCGTGGCGCCCAAGGTCCCGCGACGCGACCTGACGGACGACGAACGCCTGGCGCTGGTGCGCCGTTACGGCGATTTCTCGCTCGCCTACTCGACGGCCGTGCAGCAGAAATTGTCCTATTTCAGCGATGGTGACGGCTATATCGCCTTCGGCACCAAGATGAGCCGTCATTTCGCGCTGGGCGATCCTGTGGTCGACCCGGCGGATCGCGCGGCCTATATCAAGCGCTTCGTCGAAGCCGCCGGCGGCCCCTGGTTCGTCCAGGTCGGCGCCGACACGGCCAAGGTGCTCGCCGGCCTCGGCTACCAGGTCAATCGCCTCGGCATCGACACCAGGCTGCCGCTGCCTGCGCATGATTTTTCCGGCAAGCGTAACGAGACCGTGCGCTATTCCGAGCGCTGGCTGACGAAGAAGGGTTTTACCCTCGCCGAGGACAAGGGCGACGGGCTGCAGGACGAGATCAAGCAGCTTTCCGCCGACTGGCGCAAGGAGCGCATCATCAAGCGCTGGGAAATGGGGTTCCTCAACCGTCGTTTTTCCGAAGAGATCGGCGCCGACATGCGGCGCTTCCTCCTGCACGGACCTGAAGGTCGGCTTCTCGCCATCCTCGATTTCGACCCGTTGTTTCGCGATGGCAAGGTCATCGGCTACACCACCTCCTTCAAGCGCAAACAGGTCGATGCGACGCCACATGCCGAGATCGGCCTGACCAAATTCGCCGTCGACCGCTTTCGCGAGGAGGGCGTCTCACAGGTGACGCTCGGCCTCTCGCCGCTGCTCGACATCGAGCCGAGCGGCTTCGCCGAATCGGGCTTCTGGCGCGGCACCTTCCAGCGCGCCTACAACTCGCCCTGGGTCAACCGCTCGCGCTTCAACCTTCAGGGCCAGGCGGCCTTCAAGCGCCGCTTCCATGGCATCGAGGAGCCGACCTATATCGCGTTCCGCAAAGGGACCTTCGTGGAAATGCTCGGCCTGCTGCGGCTGATCAAGGCGGTTTAGAGCAGGCGCTTCCTCTCCCCACTTGGTCTACGCTATGCACATATCTTCTGTGACTGGCGTGACTGATCGACCTGAGGCTTGATTGCCACGTGGTTCCCCCAATCCGTCGCTGCTTCGCAGCGCCACCTTTCCCCCTCCGGAGGGAAAGGAAGGGAGCCTTGCTGGACGAGCATTGACGGTAAAAGGCTTGGCGCCTTTCCTCTACCCCGTCGATCGGGGGAGAGGTGGCTCGGCGAAGCCGAGACGGAGTGGGGGTCGACCAGCGCTGCATTAGACAATGCATGCGCCAAGCTGCCATGCACACTATCGCCAAAGACCAGCCGCTTTGAAAGGTGTGCATGCCGTAGCCCACTTCGTGGGGCGAGGAACTCGTCAGTTCCTCAACCGATAGCCCGTCTTGAATATCCACGCGACGATCGCGATGCAGATCGCCAGGAACATCACCGTCATGCCGAGGCTGACGCCGACCGAGACGTCGGCCTTGCCGTAAAAACTCCAGCGGAACCCGCTGATCAGGTAGACGACCGGGTTGAACAGCGTGATCGTCTTCCAGATGCCGGGCAGCATGTGGATCGAATAGAAGCTGCCGCCGAGGAAGGTGAGCGGCGTGACGATCAAGAGCGGCACCAGCTGCAGCTGCTCGAAGGTCTTTGCCCAGATGCCGATGATGAAGCCGAACAGGCTGAAGGTCACCGCCGTCAGCACCAGGAAGGCGATCATCCAGAACGGATGCTCGATCCTGAGCGGCACGAACAGCGCCGCGGTGGCCAGGATGATCAGGCCGAGCATGACCGACTTGGTCGCCGCACCCCCGACATAGGCGATGATGATCTCGAGATAGGAGACCGGCGCCGACAGTAGCTCGTAGATCGAGCCGACGAATTTCGGGAAATAGATGGCGAAGGAGGCATTGGAGATCGACTGCGTCAAGAGCGACAGCATCATCAGGCCGGGCACGATGAAGGCGCCGTAGGCGATGCCGTCGATCTCGGTGATGCGTGAGCCGATGGCCGAGCCGAAGACGACGAAATAGAGCGATGTCGAGATGACCGGCGAGATGATGCTCTGCAGCACCGTGCGGAAGGCGCGCGCCATCTCCACCCGGTAGATCGCCCATACCGCGCGCAGGTTCATGGCTCTTGCCTCAGAAGATTGACGAAGATCTCTTCGAGCGAGCTGTTCTTGGTGTCGAGGTCGCGGAACTGGACACCGGCCGCCTCGAGGTCGCGGATCAGCGAGGCGACGCCCGGACGGTCGCTCTGGTTGTCATAGGTGTAGGTGAGCTGGTTGCCGTCGTCCGACAGCTCCAGTGAATAGTGCGACAGGCCGTCCGGAACGGCGGCAAGCGGCGCGCGCAGCTCCAGATTCATCTGCTTGCGGCCGAGCTTGCGCATCAGCTCGGCCTTGCCTTCGACCAGGATGATCTCGCCCTTGTTGATGACGCCGACGCGGTCGGCCATCGCCTCGGCCTCTTCGATGTAATGCGTGGTGAGGATGATGGTGACGCCGTCCTCGCGCAGCCGCCGCACCATCGCCCACATGTCCTGGCGCAATTCGACATCGACACCGGCCGTCGGCTCGTCGAGGAACAGCACGCGCGGCTCGTGCGACAGCGCCTTGGCGATCATCAGCCGGCGCTTCATGCCGCCGGACAGGGTGATTGCTTTGGAATCCTTCTTGTCCCACAGCGAGAGGTCGCGCAGCACTTTCTCGACAAAGGCCGCGTTGGGCGCCTTGCCGAACAGGCCGCGGCTGTAGTTCACCGTCGCCCAGACCGTCTCGAAGGCGTCGATGGTGAGCTCCTGCGGCACCAGCCCGATCAGGCTGCGCGCGGCGCGGTAGTCGCGGCCGATGTCGTGGCCGTCCACCGTGACAGTGCCTGAAGAGCGGTTGACGATGCCGCAGACGATCGAGATCAGCGTCGTCTTGCCGGCGCCGTTCGGCCCCAGCAGCGCGAAGATCTCGCCGCGCTCGATGTCGAGATTGATTTCCTTCAGCGCCTTGAAGCCGGTGGCATAGGTTTTCGTGACACCGGAGATCGAGATGATGGATGACATGCTGAAATACGGCCGGCTGGAAAAGGTGATCTCATATAGGTCGGATGCCGCCGGGTGCAACTGTCAATCGCCGCTGCTGCTGACAGTTCTGGACAGGGAACGCCCAACTGGCCGCCTTGCCAGACCAGGTATACCGGCCGCGGCGACTGGAGCGCCGCCGCCCACGACAGATTCTTTCTCCCGTTAACGGGGCGGCATGCACACAAGCGGCTGGTCTTTGGCGATAGCGTGCATGGCAGCTTGGCCACACGGTGTCCAATGTAGCGCTGGTCGACCCCCACTCCGTCTCGGCTTCGCCGAGCCACCTCTCCCCCGATCGACGGGGTAGAGGAAA